>CANMML010000002.1 GCA_947499005.1 uncultured Aquimarina sp. | reverse complement strand
GATTTTGCCCCTTGAAAATGTCCATGTTTCAACATATTTATTAATACTAAAGATAGGTATTTAAATAGTGACCTCTACAATGTTTATTCCAGGAGTTATACAAAGTTCCTCATACCCCTTACTAAACCCATCTTTATAAAATGAATATGTTAATTGATCTTTATTTTGTAAAAACTGCCGAAAAATAATTCCTATTTCAAAAGATTTAATATGCCCTATTTCAGTAGTTTCATGCTTTCCTAATGCCGCTTCTAATAACCCAGTATTAGAAGAATTTTATTAATGAGTGTTTGTCGTTAAAACAAAGATTCAACCAATTCTAATCTTGTTTCAGTGTACTTAGCAGATTTAGGAGGCATAAAACCTCTACCTTCCTCATTGGTTTTCATATAAATGATATCTCCATTTTCAAAAATGTATTTATAATATCGATTGCTATCGGGGCTATCATCTTTATTAATATAGCGAACACGTCTCCAATCAGTATGAACTTCAGGATTGTACATTACTGAATCTGGCTCCCTCGTAAATTCTTCAATATGATCTTTCCAATACTTTTCCCGTTCGGCTTGTTGCTCAGGGGTAGCTTCTGGAGTAGAAATATGACTTCGATATAAAGGTTTCGGAAAGCCCTCTGCTTTCCTTCGTTCAAAATCTTCTTGACGATATGGATCGAAAGCTGTCCCAGGAGGCAGAGGACGGTTTTTGTCCATATACCAAACATAAAAAGATAAAGTTCCATGTAATGTATTAGAAAAAACATGACTTTCAGGATTTACAATTCCAGATTTTGTCTTTTTATCTCTGAGGACTAAAACCATCTGAGGTGCCGCCCCACCTACACTATTCCACCCAGCTTCTACATTTTTCATATTAAGCGTATGTAATTTATTGCCTATTGGTTTATTAAATAAAATGATTCCTTGTTCGCGATTAAGAATAACTCTTTTTTTATTAACTAGAAATAGTCTAAATAAAGAAATAACAAATAATACAGCTGAAATTATTCCTATCAAAAAAATAAAAAAAATGTCAATTTCATTATCATAATTATCACCAGTTGATACAATACCAAAAACAAAAAACAAAAGAATAATAGAACTTAAAATAAACCAGATTTTCACTTTAAGACTGGTTTGCCTATCAATGATTATTTTATTGTATCCAATCTCTTCATATATTTTATTTCCTCCATTTTGTTGTAAATATTCATCATTTAGAGGTTCAAATTCTTGTAAAATTTCAAGAGGTAGCCTTGCTCTCCAAACTGCCTTGAGTTGTTTTTTAAAATTTTCAAACATACCTATTTTGTATTCCAAACTTTTCCTGATATCAAGCGATCAAAAGAACTGAGTAACACTTTGGGTTAAGCCCGAAGCATTGGAAGCGATATCCGATGATCGTTTTTCTACAACTTCTTCATTTAAATAATCATTCGTTAAAAACTTGTATTTCGCTACCAATGGCTTTAGAGATAACGAATATTGTTTTAGGTTAATCGTATGCTTTAATTCTAAAGGTTCGTCCTCTTCGGGTGCTCCGAAAATAATCGATGTTCCGTTATAGTAAAACCATTCGCCTAATAAAATTGACACCTTCATTACTTTTCTGGGCGTTACCCAAGGGTCGGGCTTTACGCTATTACTCCTCGCTCTTCCTTCGTCAGGCTGTGGGGTAGCCGCTGCAATCCCTAACGCAAAAAGCCAATCAAACTGTTTGTTCTTCTTCCTTCTTTCTAAAAAACAAAAAACTAATCCCTGTCCAAACAATCCAAATACCAATTAAACCTGCAAAGAAAAGATCACGACCGCTTTCCAAAGAATAGTCTAACACATTTAATACGACAATAGCCCAAATAATAAATAGAATTACCTGTCCTACGAAATAGAAAATTTTCCCTTTTGGGGTTAAGTATTTTAAAAATAATTGCTCTAACATTAGTTATATTTTTTTATTATTCAATGTGTTACCACCCACCAATACGTTCGCGTTGGGCTTGCTGCTCTGCGGTAGCTTCTGGCGTCGGGAAACGAGAAGGAAACATTGGTTTAGGAAAACCTGCTGCTTTACGGCGCTCAAAATCTTTTTGACGATATTCATCAAAGGCATCACCTGGAGGTAAAGGACGGTTTTTATCCATATACCATAAAAAAAAGGATAAATCTTCGTAACATGACTTACCTAGAGTACAAAGAAATAAAGAATAGGTTTTGTCGGGTCTAACAATCTCTAACATATATGCACCTAATCCTTGTGCACTAGGAGAGGTCATAGAAAAGATAACTTCTTTAATGGGCATAGTAATGTTGGGACGCCAATAAAAGCCAGGAAACGTAAGTAGCCCATCTCTTCGGTTGAAAATGCACTCTTTTTTAGGCATTGTGAAATAATATATCACAAAAAAAATCAACCCAGCAATTGTAATGAATAAAGGAAGTAAAAAAGATAAAGAGAAAATTTCATCAGGAAATTTAAAACCTCCTACTATTATTATTAATAGCATTAATGTAAAAAATCCCCCTCCCCAATAAACCGTCTCATTATATGGAACATTAAATTTTAAAAAATTTTCATTAGCAGGGTAAAAAGCCTCATTTTCAGAAACATCTCTATTATTTAAGTTTTGTTTATTATCAGTAATATGCTGTTCTAACATTCTACTCGGCCCTCCCTTTTTTACTTTTTTATCTCCGTGTTTATAGGAAGTATGCGTAATCGTTCTTTTAAAATCTATTTCATTGATATTTTTTACCACCCTCCAATTCTATTTCGTTCTTCTTGCTGCTCGGGAGTGGCTTCAGGGGTAGGGAAATTACTAGGAAACAGCGGCTCGGGAAAGCCTGCTGCTTTTCGACGCTCAAAATCCTGTTCGCGGTACTCATCAAAAGCATCTCCTGGAGGTAAAGGACGGTTCTTATCCATATACCACAATATAAAAGAAAGATCTTGATAACAATTGTTACCCATAGAAGCAAAATATTTTGTTCTAAATCGATCAGGACGCTGAATTAATAATTGAAAAGCACTGCCACCTGTACCTCCTGGTCCAGAGATTTTAAAAATCACTTTATCTATAGGCATAGTGATATTATCGTCCCAATAAAAACCTGGAAAAGTTATTGTACCTGCTTCTCTATTGTAAATACACTCTTTAAAAGGCTTAGTGTAATAATAATAACCACAGAAAAATAAATAACCTACTAAAACAATAATTATTCCTACACCTGTAAATCCTAGGTTCATTTTTGGTATTAAAAAAGTAAATAATACTCCTAATAAAAAAAAATAGATAATTGCCCTAAAATTTTTAAAGTAATCCAACTCCCATCAATAGCGTTCATATAATAATACTTGTCTGTCGGGTATAAAAAACGTATATTATCTACTCTTCGCTTATCAAATTCACATTTTTCAGGATTAGTAATTCGTTTTTCCATAACTCCCTTTAACCATTTGAACTTGACTTTACCTTCAGGGACTGGATAATCGTTATGTGTTATTTTTCGGGTATAATCCTTTACCATCCACCAATACGTTTACGTTCAGCTCGCTGTTCTTTGGTAGCTTCAGGAGTTTTTATGCTACTAGGATATAATGGCTTAGGAAAACCTGCTGCTTTCCTTCGTTCAAAGTCTTGTTGGCGATAAGGGTCAAAAACAGGATCTGGAGGTAAAGGTCTATTTTTATCCATATACCACATTATAAAAGTCATAGTATTGTAACAATCTCCATAAAATTCGTAATTATCAAAAGTCTGCCATTTATTAGGGCGAATGGCTTGTAAGACAAATCCTCCAACAGCATCTTCTCCCCCCGTACTATAAGCAAATTCTACTTTATCGAATACCATGGTTATACTCTTTTGCCAAAAAAAACCAGTCATAGTCAACAAACCATTTTTTCTATCCAAAATTTGTTCTTTTTGAGGTTGAGTTATTCCATATATAGAAAAAAAAGACAATAAGCTAGAAAACAATATTATTAACACTAGATATTCTGCATTAATTCCCTCTCTAAAAGTATACTTTAATACAGGTAATAAGAACAATAAAGAAAGCCCCCCCCCAATTGTAGGAGTTACCCAATTAGGATATTTCAGGCTAATAAATTCATCATTAATTAGTTTGAATTCTTTATGAATACTCTCGGTTAAATCGTAAGTCTTAAACTTAGGATAATACTTCTTTTCAACCCTATGATAATACTTTTTTAGTTTTTCCGGATTTCTGTAATCTTTATGGGTTACTTCTTTCGTATAATCTTTTACCATGGCTTACTGGTTTTTAATTCCTGTAAAGGAGCAATGGTAACCTTTTCCTGTTGATTGAGGTCACTAACAAAAATACTTGAGCCTAAATCTTTCACTTCTATCTTAGCCCCTAAATAACGTTCTTTACCATTTAATGCATACGGGAAGTGTAACTCCTGGGATTTATCAAGGTGCAAACGTAAAGCAAATACTACGTCCGAATGAAACTTTATTTGATTTTTAAATTTATTGGGAATCGAAAATTCAATTTGCAATGCTTCTCCATTCTCCTTATCATAAATTTTGGTTGGTTTTTGGATATCCATAGGAACAGGTGTACTTTTTTTGATACCCTCTGGGTAAAAAAAGCTATAGACTTCTACCTGATCAGGGTGATTGAAAAAGCGACTAAAGACCATTTTGGCAATAAAATGCGAAGCGGTAGAGGTCGTAGTATAGGTCCCTACCCCTCCCGCAATACCACTAGGGGTATAAGTACCCGTATTTTTAGGATTTACAGGCGAAAAAGCAATTTCCTTACATACAATATAGTCAAACAATTTTGCCTGTGCATCTATGGGATTCATAAGGCTATCATGGAATTCATCATCTGTATATTTTTGACGATCGATTAAAAGTTGTTTGCTGTAATAGGTCGGTAACCAATCTGTACTTTTAGTATCAGCTCGCTACCTTCCTTTTTTTCTTCTATAAAGTATTTGGTATCTAGATGTATCGTATCTGTTTATTGTCTTACTGTAAATTTATCTTTTATTTGGATGTATTCCATCTTGTCTTGTCACCCACAACCGAGTTTTCATATCGAAAATTTCATTGTCACCACGTATAATCTCAGTAATTAATGAACCTTCATCATCGTGAAATATTCTTTCTTTCCAATACTTTTCACGCTCTTTTTGCTGTTCTGGAGTATCCTCCGGAGTGTTAAAAAAACTAGAGTACAACGGAGGAGGAAAACCTTCTGCTTTTCTACGTTCAAAGTCTTTTTCTCGATAGGATTCAAAATCTTTTATTTGAGGTAAAGGTCTATTTTTATCCATATACCAAGTAAGTAAAGTCAAACCTTCATCTGGACGGTAATATTTCATTCCTGGAATTGAGAAGTGATTCATTCTTATATGAAATGATTGACCAAAAAATTTTGGATTTACTCCAGTTATATTAAGCCTATTTCCGTAATAGACTTTAGAAAATTTTACAGTATTAAAACTCATTGTAATGTTAGATCCCCAGAAAACACCAGGGAATGTCAATGTCCCATTTAACCTATCATATATTTGTTCTTGTTTATAATTTAACTCAACTACTTTTTTCACTAAACTGTACATAAAGATCAGTGAAATTATTAATAAAAACATAAAGTCTGAGAACTCGAATTTAGATTCACGGCTAAGCAAAAAGACTGAAAATACAAAAAAACTCAAAAAAATAAATAGATAAGTATTAGATGCATATATTGGATACACCTCCCAGTATTTATCATCAATACGATATCTTTCATAATATTGCTCATCATTTGAAAATTTTTTTTTGCAGTATAACCCACGCAAATTTTGAGGGTATTCGGATAATTCTTTTCGGCAAAAAAAGTTTTTTTTGTCTTTGTAAAAAATGTATTCACTATGCGTAATATCTCTATAAAGATCTCTGTTTTTTAAAAGAATACGAGTTTCTTTATCTTTTATTTCTTTGTAAAACTTTGATGTACTCATCTTATTTTTATAGGAACAGGAATACTTATTCTACCTTCACCCATTGACGTGTTTCCATATCAAAAAACTCATCATTTCCTCTTACAATTTGTGTAATCAAGTCTCCATTATCATCCGTAAATATATCTTCTCTCCAATATTGCTCCCGCTCTTTTTGTTGCTCGGGGGTATCCTCCGGAGTGTTAAAAAAACTAGAATATAACGGAGGTGGAAATCCCTCTACTTTACGGCGTTCAAAATCTTTTTCACGATAAGGTTTAAATTGGTCTGTGGGAGGCAGAGGCCTATTACGATCCATATACCAAGTAAGTAAGGTCATATCATCATAGTTCCCTAATCCCATACTAAAAAAGAATGTGCCACAGTATTTCTGGGGGTTGATTACTTTAATTCCCTGTGCTGCAATAGCGTTAGTCCCTGGACCTGGCTTAAACATCAAAAGCTTTTCAAAGGCCATCGTTACATTTTTTTGCCAAAAATAACCTGGAAAAGTCATAGTCCCCTTTTGGCGATCCAAAATATGCTCCTTGTCTTTGGGCATCCAAATATAATATGCAATATATAGAATAGATAAAGAAAACGCTACTAACCATATTATAGCATAGTACCAATATATTCTCTCTGAACCGTAAATAAATGATATTGACAACCCTAATGTAATTAATAAACTACCACCTCCGTATGTTTTAGGAGAACCGTAAGCGCCAGTTGTTGATTCCCAATATTGATCATCGATACGATACCTTTCTTTGTATCTTACATATAGTTCATCTTTAGTTTCTCTAAACCTCATATTCTTAGGCTTGGCGAATAATATCTTTCTATAAAAACCACCTTTACCTTCTTCTACTTTATTAGAGTTCTTAACGGTATAGTCCTCATGAGTGATTTCCCGATGGAGGTTTCTGTTTTTAAGGGCTAATCGCTCTTCCTTTGTTCTAATTTTCCAACCATCTTTCGTACTATTCATATTAGTTTGTACCATTTAATAAACGTTCTATCCAATTTTGCCAAAAACTTACTCTCGTTAGGTTTTCTAAGGTATCATATTTTATATGTTCAGAACTCATAAAATCTTCTGGGATAAATACCGCTGCGTGATTAAATATAGGTACCCGTGCTGCCAACCAACGTTCTTGTTTTTCTACCATAGGATATGGAAAATATAGACCTCTATCTGCATCGATTACCAAACGTACTACTATCATTAACTGACACCCTATTTTACGATATTTTCTAGGAATTTCTACTTTTAGCACCAATTCGCTCCCTTCCTTTTTTTGTTCTATAAACTGATAGCTATCCAAATACTCTGCATCTGTTTTCGCATCTTTAAAAATTAGAGCACCATATTCTGCCTGCTCAATATCCTGAAAAAAGTGATTGAATTGCAAGCGTATGGTATAACTTTCTGCTTTTTGAGAAGAGGTGGCTACACTAATCCCATTGAGGCCTGTGACTACATCATCATCCCGTTTACCATGGGGTTCGAACACCATATTGGTACAGGTGGTCAGGTCAAACAATTTGGCTTCCGCATCTTGGGGACGCATCAATTCGTCCTCGTAATCCTCATCATCCACCAATTCTTTTTGTTTGCTGATAAGTAATTTGGTATATTCTACTGGGCTATAATCCCTAGTTTTGGGACGGTAGTATTTTTTACAATGGTCACTTAGCAAAAAGTTTTTGAAGTAGGTTTCTGCCTCTGTATCAGTCAACAAATAAGCAATCATGACTAACCCAAAATCGATATCATAGAACCTCCTTCAAAATTACCACCCTCCAATACGTTTACGTTCTGCTTGTTGTTCAAGAGTAATTTCAGGCGTTTCGAAACTTGCTGGGTACAAAGGCCTAGGAAAACCTGCTGCTTTGCGTCGTTCGTAATCCTTTTGGCGATAAGGATCAAAGGCTGTACCTGGAGGCAATGGACGATTTCGATCCATATACCAAACCATAAATGACCAGTATTGTAATGGGGCAAAATTATTGATATGGTAATTCGTAAAAAAGAAGATTGCCTAAACTTTAATATTAAAGCCCCATAACTACCAGTTCCTCCAATTATAACAACAGTATTTTCGAATTTAGTAACGATTGGTTTTCTAAGAAAATTATCAGGGTAAGACAGTAAACTATTTTTCCTATCCATTATCATTTTCTTTTTATTTCGCTTTAGAATATTGAATATTAAATATGATATACCAACAAAAATAAATATTGAAAAAAAATAAATTGATTTAGGATTTTGCTTAAAAAAAAATGCAGATAGTATAGTTCCAAGTATAATAAAACTACCTCCAATTAAAAAATCAAAAAATATATCATTCGAATCATATATAAATATATCGTCATTAGCAATTGTAATTTTCTTTGAAGTGTCTTTAGTTTCTAATTCTGGTTCTAAAATAATTTCAAGACTTAATTTTTTTTTAAAAAGTCTTTTATTATCATTTAAATTAATAGGCTGTTCTGCCATTAAATTTATTTTTTCTTCCATGCTTTTTTAGATAACAAATTAGTAAGAGTATCAATAGCTATAGGAGCTTGGAATTCAGAATCTTTAATTACTTTCTTATTAAACAACCCTTTTTGTATTTCTCGTACTTCTTCCTGTGTAGTAAATTTAGCTCCAATGTAGCGCTCTTTTCCCGTGATATCCACAGGATAATAATTACCTTCTTCAATTTCTAATCGACATACAAATACAATATGTGCGGCACGATTGTTATTCGTCAACTCACTTCTATTAACTGTAAAGTCAATAATAGCTTTGGGGATTTGACCTTCCGTCTTATCAATAGTAACTTTTTGTTCTTTTAAATTGATACAAGTAGGTGTTTGATCTAGTCCGTTTTCAAAATAATATACCTCGTATTTTAATTGATCCTCTAAGGATTAAAAATTGTCGAAAGCTAATTGTGTTGTGACTTATTTACGTTTAGATTACGATCTCTTTCCCAGAAATGCCGTAGCGTTTCTCCATTTTCATTTGTAGTAAATCGCTCTTCCCAATATTTATCACGCTCTGCCTGCTGTTGAGGGGTAGCTTCAGGTGTTGGAACAAAACTAGGATATAGCGGTGATGGGAAACCTTCAGCTTTGCGACGTTGAAAATCACGTTCACGATACTCATCAAAAGCATTACCTGGAGGTAATGGACGGTTTTTGTCCATGTACCAAACCATAAAAGACCAATAATTTAAAGGGTGAAAATTCACAATAGTGTAAGATGATGTTAAAAAGCCATTTGTCAAAGCCTTCAAAGTTGGGACTTGATATTTACCGATGTATAACAATACAATTGATGACTTATCAAAATATGAAACTATACTTTCATACCACCACCCATTTGGGTATTTAATTAAATTTTGTCCACGGCTCAGAATAAATTCTTTATCTTTTCTTGTAATTGATTTTAAAATAAAAATAAAACTAGGAATAAATATAAACGAAGTAAAGATCAAAGAGTTTTTATCAAAACTATTAATTGAAGCAATAATAAGTGCTAAAATAATACCAATGCCACCTATAATTATCTCTGTAAAATTATTCATAGGTTTTCTTAGTAAATAAGAATCATTGACGATTAAATAATCTTCAAAGTTAGAACTTTCATTTCCAGTATCTATTGGATCTGGCATATATGTAATTTCCAAAACCATATTAGGATCATCTAATAGTTTCCTTTTTTTTAGCTTAGGTATTTCAATTGGTTTTTGTGATCCTAATATTATTTTTTTCTCCATGCTTTTTTAGATAACAAATTAGTTAAAGTATCAATAGCTACTGGAGCTTGAAATTCTGAATCTTTGATTACTTTTTTATTGAATAACCCTTTTTGTATTTCTCGTACTTCTTCCTGTGTGGTAAATTTTGCTCCAATGTAACGCTCTTTACCGGTAATGTCAATAGGATAATAGTTTCCTTGATCAACTTCTAGTCGACATACAAATACAATATGTGCGGCACGATTGTTATTCGTCAACTCACTTCTATTAACTGTAAAGTCAACAATAGCTTTAGGGATTTGACCTTCTGTCTTATCAATAGTAACTTTTTGTTCTTTCAAATTGATACAAGTAGGCGTTTGATCTAGTCCATTTTCAAAATAATACACCTCGTATTTCAATTGATCTTCTCTTGTTAAAAATTGTCGAAAGCTAATCTCTGCTCGGTAGCTAATAATATCAGAGGTTGTAATTTCAATACTCATAGAACTTGCCCAAGGTTTTACGGTATTACGGTGTACTAACTTAGTAGGTTCAAAATGGATGTGTGCACATACCAATACATCCATTAAATCTTGGTAAGCAACCTTGAAATCCGTCCATTTTCTAAAAGTATCTTTCTGGAAAAAAGAAGAAATTGGCGGCTCTATTAACGTGTCTCTACCTTTATACAAACGATTACTGTATTCCCAAGGTTCTTCATTTGCTAATAATGGAAAAGCTACCGCGTCACTCAATACATTGTTTTTAAACAAAAACTTATAAAGATGCCATTGCTTTTAGTTTTACTAATAACTACCACCCACCAATTCTTTCACGTACTTTTTGCTGCTCTGTGTTAGCTTCTGGCGTCGGGAAACGAGAAGGAAACATTGGTTTAGGAAAGCCTGCTGCTTTACGTCTTTCAAAATCACGACCTCGAAATTCATCAAAGGCATCTCCAGGAGGTAAAGGGCGGTTTTTGTCCATAAACCATAATATATACGATAAATCTTCATAGCAATTACCCGAAAACCATCCAAAAGTTTGTGTAAACATCTTATCGGGACGTACTATACGCAATTGGTATGCCCCTATGCCTTGTGCACTGGGCTGTGAAAAAGCAAATTCTACATCATGTATCGACATGGTAATATTTTTATGCCACATAAAACCTGGAAAAGTAACCAAACCATCTTCTCGATTATAAATCGTTTCCTTTGCAGGCATCGTAAAATAATAATAAACAAAAAATAAAAACCCAATAGCTGAAAATATTGACCAAAAAAGAAAAGCTGATGTTAATAAGTCATTGGGAAATTTAAAAGCACCAATTATTACCATTAAAATTAAAATAAAGAATATCCCCCCCCCCCCAATAGCTATAATTTTAGCACCATCAAGAAGTTGAATGTATTTATCGTTTACATATTTGAAGTGTTTTTGAGCAATAACAACTTCTTTTTTAATGACAGCTTTTTTATGATGAGAAATTTCCTTTTCTAATTTATTAACAATACCCACTTGTTCAGCACCCTCATTCATAAAGATATATTCTGAATGCGTAACCTTTCTTTTATAGTCTTTTTCTTTTACCATGTGCTTGTTTTACGAAGTTCCGCGAAACTATCAAAAATCACTTCCTGACTCGAAGTATTCGTCCGATTTACTATCCCACGAGTTAACCCAAAACGAGCACCAATCCAACGTTCTTTTTTCTCAACTAATGGATATGGATAGTAACTCGTACAGGTGTTATCTAAACTGACTCGTAAGGCTAGCACTAATTTCGTTGAGTTACCGATTTGTGCAATCTTATCGGCAGGAATACCCAAAGTGGTTTGTAATATATATTTGGTACTGCCATCTTCTTGTTTAATAGAAGTAACTTTAGCCCAATTGTCTAGCAGAAAGTCATCTGTCTTATTGTCCAGCGCATGATGTAATATCCCCCGAGCTTCTAATTGTTCGCCCGATTTTAAAAACTGATTAAATACCATTTCTACAGCAAACTTATATACGCGATACTTGGCACTACGTCCACTGCCCATCTTTTCACTAAACCCGTCACTCGGTACTTTATAGTTTATTCCATTACAAATGGTAATATCGTACAAACTTGCCATGGCATCGCTAGGGTGGGTAAGGTATCCTTTAGCTTCCTCGTCTATACTTTGCATTAAAAAATCTTTATTGTTCAATATCTTGCGACTATAATCCATCGGTAATAGACTACCGATAGGATAAGCTTCGTGATCGTTTAATAGAAAGTTTTTAAAGTAAAATTGCAATTCCGAATCTTGAAAATAGTTGGCTAACACAACAAATACCAAACCAGCTCCTAAGGCAATCCACCCCACAGGACCTAATAATAAAGCTAGAGCACTCCCCGAAATAGCAACCCCCGACGCGGTTAATGCTCCTGCAACCGTAGCTGCCACATAGGTACTCCCTGTAATGAGCCCAACCCCCGTTGCCACCCCAAAGGCAACCCCTGCAAAAGTAAGCGCAATAGCCTTATCGCGATCGTGTTTACCGAAAGCGATGGAAGCATCCCAAAAACACATCCCCGAAGTTACGGCACCCCCTAGAGCTCCTGCAATATATAGTGCTCTAGAACCCAGCACAGAAAGTTCTAATTCGAAAGTCGCCAAATGTGCTTTTCTTAAATTTAACATAGCTTCGGTAAATTCTCCTGCTATACCAACTGTATTTACAATTGGCTTGGCAAATTCTCCAAAGCTATTCCCTTTAGTTGAAGAAAGATCAATAACAGCATTCCCCAAGTTTATGACTTGCAATCCAAATAACACCCCACTAAAACCTCTTGAGTTTAAAAACTTCGCAGCTTTTTCGTTATAGCGTTTAGCTGCTGTTTCGTTAACCTTGTAATCAGCCTCATAAATATTTTCAACCTGATCCCCTATTTTTATAGCATTTTTACCACCCTTAGCTATCGATTCTTTCCCGTAAAGCATATTATGAGTAAAGGAATCTGCTTTTCCTTCCATAATAATTTCTCCACCACTTTTTACTACATATTCTAAGTTAGGATCTACGACTGCCCCGAAGAGATAGGCTTTCATTTCGATATTATGAGAATTTCCGAAATGAAATGGCTTAACAGCTTGCCCTGATTTTTTTGCTGTAATCTCAATTTTGTTAAGTTTGTCTACAATGTATTCTGCCTTATCCTTAATAATTTTTTGATATAGAGGCTTTCCAATACTACTTGTCGCAATTTTACTTTTAAAGGCAATCGCCGTATATATTTCAATCTTTGCTCGTAATGCTGCCCCTAGTTTGTTCGATAGATCTATCCAACTTTCTATTATTGTTTGCGAGATCGTTTTATTTTCGACTAGTAATTTTTGAAAATAATCGTTTGTATCCGTCACACTTTCTTGAGTCATACACTCAGTTATCCATTGTGTCCACGAATCATCGGGTTGATATTTTTCAAATCCAGGCCCTACCTTATCACCTTCTAAGGACAAATGCCTATCAATTTTATAAGGGTTATTAAACAGAGGAAGTAATAAGGTAAATACTTTTTCGTGACCGTAAATACAGTATTCATCTGAATTTTCAGTGTAATTATGTAGCGATTTTTTAAAATAATCTTGCTTGATAAAATTTCCCAACTCATTTCGAAAAACATTAACAATGTCACGATACTCTTTTCGTTTGTTAACTCCTAAAATTCCTTCTACCTTTTGTCGATCTAATCCATTGCCGATATAAAATTCATGGGGCTCCCAACCAGCAGGTCTTTTAATTCTTCTACCCCTAGAAGTATTATAAGAAATTCCGCTAGGCTGTCCGGGGAAATGAGAATCGCTAAATTTCCCTCCTCCAGCGGCACCTCCATCATATTCTTTAACATTGTTTCGGTCGTTATAAACCATTTTATAACAGGTGAGCGCTAGGTTAAACAAGTCGGCATAGTCACTTTTTATTTTTGCAGGTTTACAGCCATCTATGATTCTGTCTTTGGCATCTTCAATAGTTTCACCCGTTTGTATGGCTTCCGTTAAAGCTTTTAAATCTAAAATTTTATCTCCTAAAACTTCTCCGACATCTTCACTACAACCTACAGGATCATGTAACGTAATAAACATATCCTCGTAAGTAGTATTATTTCCTTCTCTAGTTTCTTTACCCTCCTGACTATTAACTTGTCGTATAGTTTGCTTTAACTTACTATGGTTAGGGTGTTCTTTATAGTGTACAAATTTTACATCTTGATAAGTACTTACGTGTTCTTGAGCTTCCTCTTCCCCTACTTGCAGCCCTCCACAGGTCACTAAAACCATATTAGCTTGTTGCTTATCAGCATCAGAAGCATTTAACATGGTCCTGTGGTATTCATACGACCATTGTACAGGGCTAAATCCTATCCAATATTTTTTGGGGTTGTCTCTCTCCTTATTTACAATTCTTTTGTATCTAATACTTTTAGGGTTAGCTGTTCTTTGGTCTTTTGGAGTGCTACCATCTTCTTGTAGGTTTTTAGAATTCCATATAATAGGAGTAATTGCCCCATAATCATCTACAGCAAGCTCGTGATAATCATTGGGGTTATCCGCGTTAAATAGATATAAATACCCTTTTTTAAGACTTGTTTTTGCAACATAAAAAAGATCTGTTGAAGCTAAGTTTCCGTTAGAAGCATCCATCTCGCTGGTAGAATAGCTACCTCCATCTATAGATCCTGCAATATTGTAGCCTACATCAGTTTCGCTACTTTTTAAAAATAAGCCATATCGTAAAAAATGTAATCGTACCCCCGGCAATAAAGCTTCGAGTATCGGCTTTTCTCTATTTACTGGAGCCCCACCACCAGATACCTCTACTGTATATTTAGCATCTACTAGGGTAGTAGCTTCTTGCTGATTTTTTATAAGTTCTTGGGTTGGCATAGTAGATTTTTTTATTCTAATACAGTTTTAAGTTCTTTCACTGGTAAACACATTGTTTTTGAAAGGTATGGTTCTGTCATATTCATTACAAGTGGCACCTTCACCTGAAACCAACACCGTGTATTTACCATCTATCTGAGATGCCTCGGCTTTTTGATTTTTAATTAGCTCTTCGGTAACTTCCATACTACACATGTTATTTACTAGGGGTCAAATAAATGGTATCTAACTTTACATTATACTGATCTGGTGAAGTAAATTTATGGGTGTTAAAATCAACCGTTTTACTGTCATAACCTTTTTTTAATACTTTATAGAAATAGGTAAAAGGCTGTCCTTGTACTCTCTTATATGTTGTAGTGATGATTGTCTGCCCTTTTGTATCTGTAGAAGATGCTTCTACAAACACTTCTTTTCCATCTTCTAAGGTATAATTTCCTATTTGTGCATTAGGTATAGGTGTCAATGTTCCCTTTTCTACCACTATAAAATGTAAGTTTACAAGTGTCTTAACCTGATTGCATTTCTGCGATGATAGCAATATGCTGCATAAAACTAAAAAAAGATATTTCATTCTATTTTAATTTAAAAGACCCTAAAATCCCTAACAAATCCCCTTCTGATATGGCAATGCGATGCATTTCGCTTTCTGGCATATAATTGGAAAAGTATTTCATGAGGTCTATTTCACCATTGGTTGGATAATTAGGGGCATTATTTTTTGTTTTTTGAGTGATTACTGTTGACGTTCCTTTATGTCCATACGAATATGCTGTTCCTCCAAAATGCTTGATGATTTCATGCCCTATTTCATGAGCCGCCGTATATGTAAAATCGATGTCCTCGGCATTAGGATCGCGATAATACCAACCATTCGAATATTTTATATATCCTACATTATAAGCTATTCTTTCTGGAACTAGGTTTCCAAAAAGCGAAATGACATCAGTGATACTTCCTGGGTTTCCAGATCTTTGCCATTTTTGATTTGTATTTAAGAAAACCTTGATATCATCGAGACTATCCTCTTTGGTATTGGAAGCCTTTACAGTTATTTGATACAGGTCATTCCCTATTTTAGTATGCTTAGCTTCCGAATGATTCGAATTTCGACCAAAATGATATTCAATTCCTTTTAAAACCATTTGTTCTAAATCAGTATAGCTTCTTACAGCATTTGTCATTGCTGGTTTCCCAAATTTGGCAAGCTCATTGGCTGGCACCTTGTCGTGCTTGTCGATTCCTTTTGCCTCCCCATCTTTAAGGTGGACTCTAAAGTCCACTTCTATTTTTTTTGAAGCCCTATCAATGGTAAGGTCTAACCATTTAGAGTTTACAGGACGTAATGGGCCAAAAGCAACACTTTTCCCTGCTTGTTCGCCTTTCGCTTTGGCGGTTACTTTAAATTGAAGCTCAACAGTTCTTAGTTGTTTGGTATCTAACAGATCTTGACTATCGAATCCGTCCCACTCCCACTCATGCTTTCCTTGTTTTAGTATTGGATTGCTAGCATCGGTAATTGTCTCTGTATATATCGCAGCACCATTCGCTAATATTTGCAAGTCTAGGTGCTCTGCATCTTGATGTTGAATTTCAAAAGTAAATTTAAAAACCCCGTTTTGTGGTTTCTTCTTGAAGGTGTGTAACCCCAAGGGCGTAAATTTTGCTTTTTTATACCCTAAAGAAACTGCTATTTTTTTATCAGATTCACTGTTATCATTACTAGCAGTAGCTTCGTTATTTGTTGCTACTCCCGAGGACACTGTATTAGCTTCTCCAGAGTTAGGATTAGGAGACTCCGCTTCACTTTCATCTTCTTCTCTCTTTTCTACCTCCCAAGTAACTTCTACCATTTTATCTTGTACAGTACCTGTTAACTCAATGATATCTTCTTCTTGTGCTGTTGTATTGCCCTCTTCATCTGTTACTTCTTGAGGCTTTTTTACTGAAAAAGTGATGGATTCCCCATCAGGAATATTCATCACATGGGCTTGTATACCTACTTCATTAAATACTTTAGAATTTCGCACCATTTGTTCTCCAACAATCCAACGTACTCCATAAATTTTAGGATCTCCTTCTGTCTCTTCCCTCAACGCTTCTTGATTTTCGATCGCTTCATTTAACTGAGCCCTTCTACCGGTAACTGACGCTAAGGTCTTTAAAATGGGGGTTATTGTTGGGAATGGGATCTTACGCACTGCCATTACTGCTGTTGCAGCTGAAGGCCCCGTACCGATAAGTACCGTAGGTTCTCCTTGGGTAATGCTCCCTCCATGTGCGGTCATGCTACCCATAGTGGCTGCGGGTTTCCCGCCGATAAGTACGGTGGCTTCCCCTTGGGCTATCATATCGGGTGGCCCCATACACGTACACATATCTCCCATAACGGCTGCGGGTTTTCCGCCGATAAGTACGGTTGGTATCCCTGATCCCGAAACAGGCCCTCCAACATGTGGTGGCGGTGGTGTTCCTGGATTTAGCATGGGGCATACATGCATGCTTCCTACTGTAGCTGCTGGTCCTGGCATGGTGCTTTTTTTCTAGTTAATTTTTACAATTCCTCCCGAAACTTCGGCCATAGCGCTACCCGAAACCTTAGCTTGTGCTCCATTTAATTCCGCAGCTGCTTGCCCGCTTACTGTAGCGTTAGCACCTGATAAGGTAGCATCGCTAGTAGCCTCTACCGATACAGCACCACTACTAGTTAAACTTGCATCGCCAGTTGCTTGAATATCGGTGTTCCCCTGCGATTGGATCGTAACATTACCTTGTGCCGCTTTGGTAATATCACCCTGTGCTTGGATATCGATGTTCTCTTCGGCTACAATGCGAATGTTTTTAGCACCGATTTCTATATCTTCAGTAGCATTTATTGTTAATGATTTGGCTTGAGTATCGAAAATGATAATGCTGCCTTCATTGTCATAAATCTGTATTTTTTCTTCCCCTTCGGTATCGTTTAATTCGATCGTATGACCGCTTCGCGTACGGATAGCCTTTACATTATTGGCATCCGATTGCCATTCTTCGGGTTTGTTATTTCCCGTATACAAAGCTCCCATAACGTATGGGCGCTCGGCATTGTCTCCTTCGAAGCCTATCAATACTTCATCCTCAACTTCGGGGATAAAATGAAAACCTTTATCGGCTCCAGAGCTGGGGGTAAGCACTCTGAGCCAGGGGGTCGACAGGTTTAGGGCGACCTGCCAAGGAAATTGGACTTTAATACGACTGATTCCTTCTGGGTCGACATTATCTATAACTTTGGCGATTTGGGTGCCGCTTTTAGGAAAAGCATTAATATTGGTATTAGGGTAAGCGTCTAGATCGCCGCTAACTCCTACAAATTGATTTTCGTAGTCTCCTAGGTAATTACAACTATGCTTTATGGAAATGATTCGAAAGTTTCCTTGAGAAACCTCTCCGTCCATTATTTTTATCATTTGACCAATAAAAACACCTGGATTATCACATATTCCTCTGGCTGTAATTTGATTGATTTCTGCTCCTTTCTTGGCGAGCTCGACATAGTTATCGACTCTACTTTGGAGGGTCGCATCGCTAAACGTATTTAAGGTGCGTTGTGTTTCTACAGAAAAGATTTGTTCGGATTTCGCAGTAACACTCTGGGTTAAGCCCGAAGCATTGGAAGCGATATCCGATGATCGTTTTTCTACAACTTCTTCATTTAAATAATCATTCGTTAAAAACTTGTATTTCGCTACCAATGGCTTTAGAGATAACGAATATTGTTTTAGGTTAATCGTATGCTTTAGCTCTAAAGGTTCGTCTTCTTCGGGTGCTCCGAAAATAATCGATATCCCGTTATAGTAAAACCATTCGCCATATTGCTCGGAAAGTCTTTTTAGGTATCCAAAAGTACTTTCGTTTTGCTGTACCGAGTAGGCAATTGTGGTGGTGTTTCTTGGACTGGCCTCAACCATTAACAACTGCTGGTCGTATGCACTAAGGGTATCGGTCACGATTTGGTCGAGACTTTTTTCCTCATGCGAAATATTATGCGGCCCATCATCACAAATTATAGTATTGCTAAACCCTTTTATGATCACCAAGTCACTCTCGGCATCTTTGAAGTCTTTGCTATTAGTGATTTCGGTAATGATTCCCTGAAAATTTAAGGTTTCATAATCCGATGTTTGATAATCTGGAGTGGTACTAATATTGATAGGTTCGCCTAGGTAATCTTGTGTAAGAGTCGCTAGGGTACCTGTTTCATCTTCTAAGACATCTAAACGACAAACTACCTCGAAAACATGATGCTTCCCAATATCTTGCTTGATGCTATAACTTTCGAAAGAAGGTATTTCTTCTCCGGATATTTTTATAATTGAATGAGATTGTAAAGCCATTTTTGTTTTGTTTTAAAAAAATCTTATTCTTAAATCGACTTGTTTTTATTGGCTCCGCCAAAGGGTATAATAGCCCAAGGCTTGCCTTGAAATTCAAATTTTATTTCATATAAATGCCTCCTGGACTTGCCCCGAGGTAGTTTACTATAAACTACAATAAAATGTTACTCTATTAAAACCTAGCGTCTTTGTTATATATAAACGTGTCAAAAGGTTCAAATACATTTTTTTTGTTACGATACCATACCGTTATGTACTCATCTTCACTATAATCCCAAGTCACTTCTTTTATTGGAATGGGTTGCTTCAATTGTTCTTTTGTAAAAAAACGTTTTAAAGGCCCCCGAAAATAGATAGGATATACTTCATTCAAATTATAAGATAGATCTCTAATCGGCAAATTGTTGTAGTAAACAGCGGTATCATAAATTGCTTTTTTTAAAAAACGTTCATTGATAGAGTCTTCACGAACGACAAACGTTTCAACTACCTCTTCTGTTATTAGCTCTTCTTTTGCTACAGATGGCGCCGAACTTTTGACGTTGCAACTTGCTAACATTACTACCATAATTAAATAGACCACTACTTTCATAGAACATTGGTATTAACTTACTCTAAAAATGTATGAAATTCAACCCCTGTAAAAAAGTCATCTAATTCTGTATCTATATTTGATATGAATCTACTCCTTAATTCATTTCCAATATTCATGAGAGATCGCTGATCAGATGCATGTTTAAATCTTTTTTCTAAACCTTCTTCCGTAAAATATTGTTCGTATTCATAAATCTCACATTCTGTACCTACATACCTACGACTATACTCATCATCTGCACCTATAGTATGGCCATATTCGTGATTTACTATATTTTGAGATATCCCTTCCACTAGACTATGTTCACTAGTATCTAACCATGTAAGGTTTATAGTACTATTAGAAAAAGAAACATGAGATCTATAATCGTTAAGTGAGGTCACTTTTCTAATATTAACGTTCCAATGCGGATCTTTAGTCACCCATTTGATATCAAAAACAACCTTAAACCTTGTTTTGTCTAAAGTTTTCCAAACCTTACTTCCTTCAGGGAAATAGCTTTCTGTTGTTATGGTTGATACCGTTACATATTTATACGACCACTGTTTCCATATTAAACGATCTACTTCGTCATGAAAATTCTTTTTTTCTACATACGACCAATCTTCAAATTCGCCAGTGTAGACAATCCAATTGTATTTCCATCGCTGTACCACTTTAATTACTTTTTCATCTAGATCTAGATGCAAGTCAAAATAAGAGGTCTCTTTTATAACATCACCCATAGCATTTATCTTCTAGAAGGCCAATTATTCGAATGACTGGTTCCTCTAATGGTAATTTCACGAGCTGAAAGCACCATTTCAATAGTAAGTGGCTGGTCATTTACAGCATCGAAACTTTCGATATGTTCTACACAATAGGCATCCACAAACTCAAGTGTTTTTAGGCTAGAAATGTTATCCCTTTTAAAAAAAATGATCTCGCCATTTTTTGTTGCACTCGAAGATGTAGCCCACTCGTAAAAGTCTATTTTCATATTAGACTCTACAAGAATGCTAATTTTTCCTCCTCGAATTTTAGAACTTGGCATTCCGTTTTCGTTAGTTCCTTGTGTTGTTTTATGACGGCAACTGATTACATTGAATTCTTCGCCGTCTAACATTAGTTTAGCTAAAAATGACATAGGTGTTTTTTCTTACGGTATTATGAACTAGGCCAATTCTTATTACAAGTTTCCGTGATTTTTAATGGTTGACGATATTCGTCTTCCCAAAAATCATTTCATTATATAATACATTAACCTATTCAATAGAATAGATATAATCCCACATTGTGGTTCAACTTCCCCAATACTAAAATTGCATTTTAACAACAGAGCTTTCAATGACACCAAGTTTATTTCTTTATAAATAAATGATTATAATTTACAAAGCTTGGCTATTCTTTTCTAGAACACCAAGTTACATCAGCCTTATATTGAAAACTTCTCCTAGCCAACAAAGGGAAGTATAAAATAACTTCCCCTTACTGATTAGCTTATGTTAAAGAGGGAGAATTATACCCACTCGTTTGCATGCTCACCGTTACCGATGCTAATTTCACGTGCTGAAATAGTGATCTTTTCGATCATTGGATTAGCTCCTGTAGAATCGAAGTTCTCTACATACTTAACAGCATATGCATCTACGAAGTTTAATTCTTTAGAAGTAGCTTCTGTATCTCTTTTTAAGAATACGATAGATCCACTTCTCATTTCGAAGTTGTTAAACATCCAGTCAGAAAGACTAGTATCGGCAGTAGATTCTACCTCAATAGTAATCATACCTCCACGTGTTACAGAAGAAGGACGACCTGTTGCGTCAGTTTCTTGACTCAACCCATAGTTACAGTTTAATACATTGTACTCGCTTCCTCCTACTTTTAATCTTGCTTTAAAAGACATAATAAATAATTTAAATAATTAATAATAATAATAATAAAGTATAATAAATGTGATAACCACAGTGCTAATATAGCAATATTGAATCCTCGTAAAAGACTGTTAATGAGGATTACAGCGTTTTGTAGGAATTTATTTATTAATATTTACTAATTACCTCCCTAAGCAAGGGGTTTTTTAGATGAAGTGTTTTTTTTCAAGGACAAAACCAACTGTTAAAAAAATGTTAATTACATAGTTTTCAAGCAAATACCACGATTATGAAACATAATATCTGTCCATTTTTTCGCAAAAAACATCAAGATAACGGTAATATTGTAGTGTATTCACACTCTTTGACATACAATAGTGTCATTTTCTTGGATGCTATTTGCATGCACCGTCTTTCTATAATTGAAATACTTTCGAGACCCTAAGAAGTTAGGCTTTGAATAAAAGATCCATTTAGAAGCTTCATTTTGATCATTGATATATGAAATTTGATCTTCTGGATGCCTTTCATTGTAATCATTCACAAAAAAGTAAAAGAGCTTTCCTAACTCCATTTCCTCAGGCGCTTTTAGCTTAAAGTTGGTGATCTCTTTCACGTCTATTTCCTTACTAAACTCGAATGAAATGACTCTCGGGTTTTTTAACTCTTTAGATGTTGGATCTTTTATATTTTCATCCAACGGAAAATCCCAAGATTCGTAAACAGGGATAGGCACAGAGATACTGTATTCGTATACCTTAACCATCATAAATGGTAATACAAAAAACAACGCTGCTGCCGTAAATAGAATCGTGTATTCAATTTTAAATAACTGAGCCACCATAATAAAACCTACCAAACCAAAAATGGTAGACACTAGAGTATATAGAAATTCGGGCCAAAAATCAGTAGGTTTCTCATGGATTCCTTTAAAAAACTTCCTTAATACCCAAACGTGTACGAACCCTAATATTAAAAACAATATTTGAAAGCTTATTAGATTTCCCAAGGGCGAGTTCAGCAATACTCGATCATTAGACAACCAAGCGATTCCTGCAAAAAGCAGCACAAGAATGATGGTATATATAAAAAAGACCTTCTTATTCTTTTTAAGTAATTTTCTTAGACTAGTAACTACTCCCATTAGTATCCCTCCAAGAATGAGCATTATTAGTCCTAATTTCAAAAACCCCGGTGCAATTGCTATTAGTAACATCCTTAATCTATATTGTTGTAGCTAACCCTAATACGGCATTAGCTTTGTTATTTAATATTAAATAATTTTCTTCTTTGGTAACTACATTTAGCTCCAAATCGATTTCTAAAGGAACAAAATATTCCCAAAAAACACTAATCAAAATATGACATCTACCATTATCTAAATATTCCTCATATTCTTCAGGGTTTTTCAGCTTTACGGTTACTTTATATGTCGGAAACAAATAATTATTTTCATTGATTTCTAAAGTACTATTGATTCCTAACGCTATATCTTCATCTCGCTGTGCTTTTTTTTCTACTCCATTAAAAGGCTTCCATTGCTCTTCGACAGTCACTTCATTTTTTAAAATCTCCTCTAGTGATTTTGCAATAAGTACAGTGTTCTTAGAAATTTTATGCGATAATGGCAATAACTTTGAAAAAGCAAAAATAAACTTCTTATCCACTAAATCCTTAATACCCCACAAATCAAACAAAAAGGACTTGTCACTATTGGCTAAATTACGATTGAGTGTATCTTCATCTTTTTGAATGGAAAGCTTTTGAACAAAAAATTCATTTTCTAAAGGAGCAAAAAGCGTTCTAGCAGACTTTTCTTCTGCTTTACCTTGTTTACGTATTTGACCAAAGGTTTTTTCGGAATCTTGTTTTATATTTTGATGAAAAACTCCATGAGGTAATTTATCGTAAATTCCATTTCGAGATAGAAAAACATCTAGTTTATCTCCCTCATTTTTTCGAATGTTTAAAATATCCTTCCTAAACCCTCTACTAAAAGTCCCTTGATTTAATACCGTTACATCTTCGAAATCAAAATTGTATTTTGACAATACTTCATACAGAAATACTTCTGCTCTAACATCGTAATAAGTCGTTTTAAATCTATCAACAATTTCTGAGGCCTTAATCTTCATGATCTCTCTTTACCTAATTTGTAGTTGCTTTTCTCCCTGCTGCTACGAATAGTCTTTGCCAGTGTCTATCATATATATTACCTATCTGTACTCCATTATTTCCTTTAGGGGTTCTACGAGAGGTAGAGTGTACGAATTTTCCGTTTTGTAAATACACTCCTACATGGGTTATTGGGGCATAAACAGAACCTGTTAAGTTAAAAAACAGCAGATCTCCTTCTTCTAAATACTCTAAACCTGTAAATTTTGCTGTAGACTTGGCACTGTATTGTTTTTCAGCGGTACGCTCGATAAGGCTATCGTATACGTCGTGATATAAAAACTGAGAAAAGAAAGAACAATCGATACCTTTCCTATTCTCCCCTCCCATTAAATAGGGAGTCTCCATCCAACTATCTATGAATTGATACAACTTAATGTTTTCTATGTTTTCGGGGGCTGTACCAATAATATCGCTATATTTTTTTTGCACATAGGCATCTTCTAATGCTGATTTTTCCCCATTCAACTCTGCTATTTTATCCTGTGCAGCTTTGGCTTCTTCGAGTTTTTTTTGAGCTTCAGCTTCGGCTTCTAAAAAATCTGGAAGCTTGCTTCCTCCGCAATTAACGAACAGTAATGAGAGTAAAAAAACGCTTAATATGTGTAATTTCATCATTTCTTTTTGTGAGCATAAAAATAACAAGTTATAACCGTTTTATACGGGTTTTCTACGAATAGCTACAAAAAAACGATAAACAACATTTTGATATTGAAATACTTTCACAAAACTTAACTTACATTTGCTGTATACTTTATGGCAATATCCTATTACAAAATACCACTGAATGCAGATAAAATTGTTTCCAAAGGACAAGCGGATCATTGTTCCTTAGAACAGTCTATTTCTCGCTTTATTCATCTTATAACTACTACTCATTTTGGAGAATTTACCTATGATCATGATTTTGGGTGTACCATTTGGGAAATTGATTTTGATAATTTGACGAGTAATAACAAGCTTAGGTATACCATTGCAGATTCTATTACAGAAAGTCTTTCGAAACATGAAAAGCGTTTAAAGAATATTAGCATCACTGTCAATATTGTACAAGATGAATTTAGGAACACCAAAAATTATAACCGTGTAAAAAAGCGAGTTGACATAAAGATTAAGGCCACTATAAAACAAACCAACGAGAATTTTTCGTGTTTAGAAAGGTTCTTTATAGCACCATTGGCATACTAATGAACATTAGCGTTAAAAAAGAAGATATAAGAAATAGGATGCTAAAAAAAGCATCTGAAATCTGGGGAATACCACCATCAGATATCGAGAGTACTTTTGATCCTGTTGTATCATTATTAATAGGGGCTTGTGCTTCGGAGATTTCCGAAATTATGAGCGATGTCAATAGTTCTCACGCTAGAGTAGCGGAGAATTTGATCAATTTGATGACTCCCGAAACTAGTGCAGGGGCTGTTCCTGCTCACGCTATCGCTCATGCCACCTCAGTAGAGGCTAGTAATTTACTAAGACCCACTTATCAGTTTTATGCTAAAAATAGAGTAACAGGTAGTAAAGGGGATGTGTTTTATGAAACTGCCTTTTTTTCGAGTATTGAAGATGTAAAATTAACTCAAGCGAATATTAGCCACATGATTATTGGTGATCGCTTGGTGGTATTAGAGCCTGGTTCGAAAAATAGCAGATCTCAAAAAATTAAAAAAGTTGCTTCTAGTACGAATAATACTAAAATCTTTATTGGTATTCCTAAAACGCAGGGAAAAATTTCGTTAAAAGGAACTCAATTATTTTTTGAAATCGATGACTTTAGAAATCATGCGCTCTTTTATGATCAATTAAAGAAAATTAGTCTTTCAATAAATGGGAAACCTATTCGCTTCGAAAAAGGGTTTAAAAATACAACCATTCGAGATAAAGAGTACTTAGAGCGTATCTTTTCGCATCAGTCTAATAGAACCGTTAGTGCCGAAAAACTTGTTCAGGATTTTTATAACAGGCATTTTATTACAATAACAGATGAGCTTTTGTTACATGCCGATGTTGCTACAGACCCTTTATTAACAAAGGCTTTGGAGTCTAACGATTTGGAAATAGAGGATATCCACTGGCTAACTGTAGAATTTTCCAACGCCCTTGACACTTCTATATTCAATACCTTATATGCTAGCCTAAATTGTTTTCCTGTATTAAACAGAAAGTTAGAAAGCTTAACATTTACATTAAAAGACTACAATAATATTGTTCCTTTATTGGTGAATGACCTTTTTCTAGGAGTATCTAAAATAACGAATGAGCATAATAAAAATTACGTTTCTATTGATGATGGAGGCGAAAATACGAAAGGTACTTTTATCATTAAAAAGAATGACATAGGCCGTTTAGATAACAAAAAAGCGAAAGATTACTTAATCCATCTTATTGATTTATTACGCAATGAAAGTGCTGCATTTTCTAATTTTGGTAACGATTTCTTAAATGATATGACGTCCAAATTAAATCAGGACATTTCATTATTAGAAAGTAAAGTATTGGATGTTGATTTAGAAACTTCTGAAAAAAAGTATCTAGAAATAAACCCTTACAACGAAAAGGAGATTTTATTTATTGATTATTGGACTACTATTGGTGAAAATGCCAACAGTATAAGATCCAACTCTCCATTGTTTGTATATAAAGGTGCAGACATCGATCCTAAAAGCTGTTATCTAATCACGAATTCGATTGGAGGGAAGAATAATTTATCTACACAAGAAAAAATATACAAGTACCGTAACACTATACTAGCAAACAATAGAGTCGTTACGAAACAAGATGTAAAAAATCTTTGTTATGAAATTGCTGGCGAAAAGTTAAAAGATGTTCATTTAGAAAAACGTTTAGAAACTACCACTGCTTATTTAGAAGGATTAGTACCTACATTTGTAATACAATTACATAAGAACCCTAGGATTAGTACAACTACTAATGATTGGGAATTAATAGAAAGTAATATATTAACTTTATTAAGCGAACAATCGCATAATATTTTACCATATAAAATAGAAATTTTAGATTAAAGCCTAGAATAAAGTACAACCAAGACATGAATCATCATATTGATAAAAATATTATTGTTATCCTCGCTAGTGTTATTTTAGTTTCTCTAGTTACGATAGGATTCAAATATGCAAAATACAACCCTTGTGACATTGTAAATTTTGATGTCAAGGCAGATCAATTTAGAGTAGGAGAAATTATACGTTTTAAAGACTACTCGGAGAATGCACAAACCTATACTTGGGATTTTGGAGATTCTACAGTGGTAAGAAGAGACCCTGCTCCATTTCACACTTATGATACTGAGGGAAATTATAAAGTTACCCTAACGATCAATGGAAGATGCGATTTTTCTAAAGAAATTGTTATTAAAAAGAGAATCCCAATCATAGACTCTACACGTATTGCCAAATTTGAATTACCAAGTACGATTAAGGTTGGAGAATTACTCAATGTTAAAGATCTTACAAAAGATGCTACCAGTTGGGAATGGCGTTTTGGTGAAACCTTAGAAGTTAATTCGACCTACCAACACCCAACATACAGTTACCTAAAAGAAGGTCTTAAAACCGTTACCTTGATCGTTAATGGTGATCCTCGTTACAGTACTAGCAAACAAATACAAGTGCTTCCAAAAATTGAGATTGGCGAACCGATAAAACGTAAGCAGGTAACTCGAACTCCCGATCCTGAATTGGCTTTATCTACTTCCTCTTTACCAGAAGCACCTCCTACTTTACCAAATCGACCTAATATATCTAGTAAACCACCAGGAGCAGATAAAAAGATTAAGAAAACACCGACGATTAGTCGAAGTTCTTTTGCCAAAAAGATTATTGCAGTTTCTGAAAACAAAGCATCTGCACAAGATTTCAGGCAATATTTATGTAATGAAAACCTACAAACGAACACTTCTGTAAAAGGAAAGAAAACTACCTTTATAGAGTTATGTGAAAAAATAAAAGGGAAAAAAATAAAAATTAAGTCGCTAGAGCTATTTAAGAACAAAGAAACCAATTGTATTGAATACATTTCAATTGACCTCTCTAAAAAACTATTCTAACTATGGATCGTATTGATGAAAATTTCCTTTTCGTAAATTGGATCGATGGGATGAAAATAAATAAGTCCCACTTTTTAAGCAGTGATAATGCTAATATACAATACGCTACCAATGCTGTCAAGGGACTTGTAAAGCCTAATAGCTATGGGCTATTGCCTATATTATCCGAATTGGACAACCCTGTAGATATCCAACTCTCTTTAGATGGACAAAACACCTTAGTAGCACAACTAAATAATTGTATAGCGCTAACTAGTAATGGTATATATATAGAAGTTTCGGATCAGATCAAAAAATTCTTAAAAACACATGGAGATTTTGATGTAATCCAAACTTCGCTCAACTTCCAAGACAACTCAGACGATCATTATTATATAGTGCTGTCTGTAGACCTATATGATCGAGTTGGTGTAGGAGAAACTAATTCCAAGGAAAATCCTCCGCGTCATCCCTATACATTACCTAAATACACCATTGCCATTGTGCAAGAACAAGAACTTGCTAATAACTCTTTGGGTGGTAATTATTTGACCATAGGAAAAATCCAGATCAACGGAGGAACACCTGCATTAATGCCAGATTATATTCCTCCTTGTATTTCGGTTAAAAGCCATCCCGATCTTATTTATATTTATACAGAACTTGGGGTATTTTTAAGCAGTGTCGAAAAATATAGTTTGCAAATCATTCAAAAGATTTTACAAAAAAAACAAACGAATGAATTAGCAAATATGGTACAGCATGTTTGCCAACAGACACTAAATTTCATTAGTACTATTTTACCTAAATATATTTTAGATGGTACTAACCAGCCTCCATTGGATGTGATTTTAACCCTAATGTCTATGGCACGTGTTATCAAAAACAATATCGATATATACAAGGGTACTGGCAAAGAAGAATTGATTAATTATCTAACGAGTTGGACTGAAAGCACTCAAGGGGATTTCGAAAAAACACTCGAAGATATTATTCACCTAAAATACAAGCATTACGATCTAAACCTTTCGCTACATACGATTAGCAAATTTTCTAAAATCATACTCACATTATTTAAAAAACTAGATGACTTAGATTATATCGGACAAAAATCAGATTCTAATATTTTTGTAAAAGAAGAAGTTGTAGCAAAGCAAGATGTAAAACAAAGAAGAAGCTTTTTATTAGACTAAATTTAAGTAATCACTAATTATTTATGAAACCAAAAAATAATAAAGAACGTACACAAAGTATTTTAAAATTCGTTTTAATTTTTGGTGTTACCCTCATCCTAGCACTATTGGCCTTTTATTTCGATTTTAATACATTGCCTTTTAAGGAAAATAAAATTTTAAAAGAGCGAATCATTCAAGTAAAAAAAGAAGAACAGTTTCAAAAGGCTTTTTCAAGGAAAGCATTTGAAATCGATAAACTTATCGATTCTCTAGATACGCCTGGTATTAATTTGCAGTATTTTAATGCTCTAATAAATGACAAAATAGTCGATTTACAGAAAAGTATCCCTGCAAGAGACTCGACGAGTAACTACGAGTTATACGTAAATTCGGTGCAATCTTATGTAGATATCCAAGAGCTTAAGACAAAACTTAAAAACTTCGACGATACCGATAGAAAACTATTAGAGTACGCTGAAGAAGTGGAGCGCTTAGGTGCCGAATTAGATAAAAAAGATCGATTTATTAAAACGCTTAGACGATAATAATTATTCTAGAATTTACCATAAAGTGCAACAAATCTTTAGTTTACTTTTCTAAATCTTGTTGTTGCATTTTATAGTTTATTGGTCTCAACAGTAATTAAAACTATGTGCTTTAGTACATCTCTCTTTTAGTTTCTAAAATTTTATCTATGGCTATAGGCATTAAGCTTTAAGCAGTAGGCTCTATGTATATTAATGTAGCTTTATAGCTTACAGCTATAAGCTAGAAAATAGAAAATAGAAAAAGATTTTCAATCGCAACCGAAACTATGGGGTCAACCCGAAAATTTGTGAACAAGCACAGTTACCGTCATTTCCGCGGAGGTGGAAATCTCCTCAACTAAATATGATATTTTCAATTTAAAATAATGATTTGCAATTCCTAGAGAAGGAGACTTCACTACAATTTTTCAATCCCCATAACCATCGGGACGTGGAGTGACATGCAAAATGATACGATTTAAACCCGCATTATGCATGAGAACTTCGTTATGAGTATTGAAAGCTCAATAAAATCAAGTGTTTTCTTGATTTTAGTATAGCACCGTTATGGTTAAATCAAAAAATGCAGCGAAGCGTTTGATTTTGCAGAGATTTCGATACGGAATAGATTTTCTAATGCATAATGCGGGTTAAACCATATAAGCATTCAAAAAAACAGGGAGCAAATTAGATTTGCTCCCTGTTTTAGTTTTGTATTTTATGTATATGTCTCTTATACGATTAATCGATAAAAGAATTTAATTTATTCTTCTCCTAACCATAAACGCCTTCTCTCAGCCACTTTACTTCCTACTTTAATCATTCCACTAAGAATAACATTAGGATTAACGACAAGCTTTAATTCTGCTGACTTTTCAGTACCATTTCGATTGTACTTTACGATTACTTTTTTTCCAATCTTATACTGACTCACAACATTTTTATATTGTAAGATATCTGAAAAAGAAGCATTGTCTAAAGAAACAATAACATCTCCCTTTTCTAAACCAGCTTGATACGCAGGCGTATTTTTTGCGGTATATTCAGAAATGACTGCCGAATCATTTTCGTCGAATTCTATATCAGCACCAACATATGGGACTTCAACAGGAGTTGTAGACACTCCAAAACTTTCCAAAAGTTTTTCAAACTCAAAAGGTGTATTTCCATAAACATAATCTTCAAAGAAATCTTCTGTAAACGACTCTCCTGCATATTCTCTTAGCGTAGAAAATAAATTCTCTATAGAAAAACTTTGTTCAATTTTACCATACTTACTCCATAGTAATTTCATAAGTCCATCTAAAGATAAATCCTTCTCTCTTAAACTTAAATCGAGCATTAATGCAATTATTGCTCCATGCTTCTCTAAAGGCAAAATGGTATTAGAAACATTTTGCGGGTCGCTATATTTAGACAACCCTCTAGTTTGATGTACTCTTTCACTCATCTGTACTGCATTAAAATAATTTAAAGCAGGTGATTTCGACACATCACTAAGGTGATAAGCTATCTCTTGTAAGAAGATATCTTGAGAAATAATTTTCGCTCTACATAATGTCAACAAAGAGTAATATTCTGCAAAACCTTCCGTAAACCAATATTCTTGTACTAATTTGGTCTCTTTATAATCAAACGGCTTTAATTTTACAGGTCTAATTCTAGCTCCATTCCAAGATTTAAAAAATGCCTTTGATATATTTCTGATAATTTCTATTCCATCGACATTTGAAATATCTGCATCCTTGGTATACAAAGTCGAATTTCTGTGACCTTCTAGCACATTACCAAGACCAGTACTGATTCCAGAAATAATATTGTATTTCCCATATCCAAAATTAGGGTATCCACCAAAAATTTCCTTTTGTTCTTCGGTAACCAAATTTACTTCATCCAACAGGTTTTCCAATTCGGAATCTGCTACACTCGAAATTGTCGAAAATATAAGATCATAGTCTTTATTACCTGACTCAATGGTTTTCTGAACTGTTTTAAGTCCTCCTAAAAGAGAAGGCGCATCCATAAACTCTTCTAAGTCTTTAGCTTCATAACTACCATTTCTTCCCTTGATTGGTTTTAACTGATTTACGACTTTCCAATTTAATTGATAGGTTGTACTAAATGAAACTTCAACAGGTCTATTGGACAAACTTTTAATATAAACAAATGTGGCAGCAGGGTTTATTATCGCATAGTCTTCGTTAATTTGAGAAAAAGTTTCATTTCCCTTATCTGCAAAAATGGTGTAAGAAACCTTTATGTCACCATCATGCTCTATAACTTTCCAACGGTCTAACCCAACTTCTTCAACTTCTAAGCTACGCCCAGAGTCATCCGTTATTCTTAAATTATAAATATTCTTAGAAAAATTATAAGAGCCAAAACGCTCTGGTCCATTCGTTGGGAAATCTATAATAACTTCTCCCGGTTGAATGCTTGAAAAAGAAGCTTCTACTTCTGCCTCATGGTGTACAACATTATTAAAATTTACGGCATAATAATTCTTAACCTGAGCCATAAAACTGTGACTTACAAGGCTAAAAATGAATATCGATATTAGTTTTTTCATAGGGTAGTAATTGATATCAATTATTTGCTAAAATAAACCAACTCCATACCTATTGATAATTTGTAGGTTTTTTCTTTCAAAACAAACAAAATACCTACAAATTTATCGCCGAACATCTGAAATAACAATACATTCGACTGAATTTTAGAATATTACAATAAAAAGGAGTATTTTTTTCTTTACTTTACTAAAATCAATTAAACTTTGATTTATGATTTCATTTTCTCAACAACTTGAGAATACTATTCACATAGCCCAAGAATTGGCTAGAGAATACCACCATAAAACCTATAATGCTGCTCATTTATTAAAGGCATTAATGCATAAGGATGCTGAGTTGAAAGAAATTCTTTTCGATGTAGATGCCGATACCTATTATATTGAGGAATGGAGTGAAGTTCGCATGGAAAATTTGCCTAAGTCTGCTTCATTACCCATAACTATAGATGGAGACCAATCTGTTAAAGCAATACTGGTAGAAGCAGAAAGTGTATTATTAAAAATAGGAAGTAGTCAACTTACCCCACTATCAATTCTTATAGCAACAGTTACACCTGGTGTAGGATTTACGCACGAACAACTAAAAAGTCTCCCTTTGACGGCGGGTCAATTGATAGAAAAGACTATACATAAAAGCACGAATACTTCTCAAAATTTTAAATCTTCAAAAGCTGATATTATTGAGCAAAAAAAGGATTTAAAAGTATTAGACGAATTTTGCGTTTTTAAAAATGAGCAATTTGAAAATGACGAACTAAAAGTTATTTTTGGGAGAAATGGAGAGTTAAAAACTATTTCTGAAATTTTAGGAAGACATTTAAAACCTAATGTATTACTCTTAGGTGAGCCTGGTGTCGGAAAAACAGCTCTATTAGATGGCTTCGTTAGACAAATCAATGAAGGTAGTATTCCTGAAATCTTAAAAGGTGCCAGTGTATATCAATTAGATCTTATCAATTTAGTTTCGGGAGCTAGCTATAAAAGTGAAATCGAAAATAGATTAAAAAAAGTATTTAACGCCTTGAAGGCTTTTGAACGCCCTATTCTTCTTATAGACGATATTGCCAATATTTGTGAAAAAGACAATGGTAGCCAAGGTGTTGTCAATATTTTAAAAAGTGAATTATCAAAAGGGGAAATCACTATTGTAGCGACTTCTACCAATGATGCTTTTAGAAAACATATCGAAACCCAACCAGGTCTTTCTAGACAATTTGAAATACTCACCTTAGAAGAGCCTTCTCAAGAAGAAGCATTGACTATCATATCGAATACTGTTAATATTTATAGTGACTTTCACAAGCTAGAGATTCAAGAAGAATCCATTGCAGAATCTATACGATTATCGAAGCGTTTTACCAAAGATCGCTGTCTTCCCGATGTTGCTATCGATTTAATCGATCGCACCATGTCAGCAACAAGATATATGATAGAAACTACCAACAGTAGCATAAGCGTTACTCGTGAATTGGTAGATAATATTTTAAAAGAAAGTGATCAAACCAGAGCACTAAATGAATTAAAATGGCAATGGTATAATTTAAAAAATACATTTAGCTATTTGCTGTTTTCTGAAATAGAGGATGATAATTTTGAAGATGTTAAAAACTTAGATGAAGGAAAAACAAAAATCTTCAATCTTCTAGATCAATTTGAAAAACTAGATATAGATCAGAAAAAAAGTGTCGATAAATCCGATATTTCTGCTACTATCGCCAATAAAACAGGGATTCCTGTCGGAAAATTACAATCGGATGAAAAAGAGCGATTGTTAAAAATGGAAAGCATCCTTCAACAGCGTGTTATTGGCCAAGACCATGCCGTTAAAACAATTACAGATGCTATTTTAGAATCACGTTCGGGACTAAGTAAACCTGGATTACCGATTGGTTCATTTTTCTTTACAGGCCCTACGGGTACAGGTAAAACTGAACTGGCAAAATCCCTAGCAGAGTTTATGTTTCAAACGGAAGATGCTATCATACGATTTGATATGTCTGAATTTAAAGAAGAACATTCTGCGGCATTATTATACGGAGCTCCTCCTGGCTATGTAGGATATGAAGAAGGTGGGGTACTTGTAAATAAGATTAGAGAGAAACCGTATTCCATCGTCTTATTTGATGAGATTGAAAAAGCACACCCTTCTGTCTTCGATATTTTCTTACAAATACTAGACGAGGGTAAATTAAGTGATCGCTTAGGAAAAATAGGAGATTTTTCTAATGCTGTAATTTTATTTACTTCAAATATAGGAAGTGAACATGTGATCTCTTCTTTTGATCAAGGCATCATACCTAAATCTTCAGACTTATTAGAAATTATGGGCAACTACTTTAGACCAGAGTTCTTAGGTAGACTTACTGAAATTGTTCCTTTTGCTCCGATTACAAAAGATAATGTTGTAAAAATCTTTAACATTCAATTGAAGGATTTACACAAGTCTTTAAAAAGAATGGGCGTAGATTTAGAATTAACAGAAGAAGCTGCAACTCACTTAGCTTTTATGGGATATACCCCGAAGTATGGCGCAAGACCCTTAAGAGGTGTCATACGAACTGAGCTTAGATCTCCGCTATCTAAAAAGATTATTAAAGGGGAAATTACAAAAGGGAATAAAATAAAACTAGATGTTACCAGCGAACAACTAGAATGGAATATAAATTAATGAAACAAATACTTTAGTTATGGATAATTATTCTATAGGAGGATCGGAAGTAAAACAAGATTCAGGGGAAGCAATAGGGGAAATAGGACAAAACAAGACGCTATTAGTTCAAAAATTAACACAAGATCCGCCGGTTAAACCAGATGTGGTAAAAGGTATAAAATCAGTAGATGAAGTTTTCGAACATTTTAAACCTGAGGTTGAAGTTAACTATGAAGATAGTGAAGGAGTAGAGAGTAAAGAAACACTACACTTTACTAATGTTGGCGATTTTAGCATGAATGGCATTATTAATCAAAGTGAATTTTTAAAAAATCTTAGCGCTGAAAAAGATCAATATTTAAAAATTGTAAAGCAATTAAGATCAAATAAGATACTTAAAATGGCTCTTGAGGATCCTGACGCTAAAGAAGCTTTATTAGAGTCTATCCACTCATTATTATCTGAATTAAGAGCAGGGCAGAAATAAAAAATAAAAAACTTAAACAACGCATATTATGGCACAAGCGAACTTAAAAGCACAAGAAGTTGTTATAGAAAATCCAGCTCAAAAGCTGAAAGAAACAGAAGAAAAATTAGCTAGATACGGTGGTTTCGATTTATTGGAATCAACAATCGAGAATGTTCAAAATATGAACCCTTCTCGAAAAGCAAGAAAGAAAATATTCTTATCCGAATCTTCAAAGAAGAATGAAAGGGAAATGCTTCAAAAAACCCTTGAGTTATGGGCAGGTGTTTTATCATCATCAGATGATATTAGCCAAATGGCTGACGTATCGGAGAAGCAATCTAAAGAGGCCGAGATTTCATTATCTAAAAACCTTGGTGGAGTATTAGAACAAACTAGAGAAATGGAGCAATCCTACAGATCTATTGCGTTATTTTACAAAAACACGGAGTCACAAAAAGTAAAAAACATAAATATTGTTAATGCTGAATTAGATCAGTTAAAAGACCTTGACAACACAAGATTTATAGATGCTGTAGAGGAAGAATTGGTACAAGGATACGATCGTTTAGACTTACGAGATAACTATGGATTATTAGTAATCCCTGGTTATTTAGGTTCTAATAAGGTTGTAGAAAAATGGGCTAAAATCGCTCATAACAATAAAGTTATGATGGTTACTGACTTTGAGCACCTTGACGAGCCTGATGACGTTATGGAAATGTTCGAGTTAGCAAATTTAACAGGTGGAGACCAGTATCGATCTAATGTAATTATGTCTTGTAACTGGCTAGTAGGTCGTAGTAAATACGATGAAGTTGGTGAAGAAGAAGATTTGTTTGTACCGCCTTCTAGTGCTTTGGCTGGTAAAATTTATAAAACATTAATGTCACAGGTTACTGCTGGTAAAAAGTTCGGGGGTGTTAACGAAGTTGATGGCGTTCGCTTTGACTTAAAGAAAGGTGAAATCGCTCAGTTGGAAAAACTAGGATTAGTTCCTATGGTTAATGAGTATGGAAAAGTTATGGCTTTTTCTGCAAAGACGCTTTTTAACGGTGATAATTTAGGTTTACAAACGTATTCCGTAGTTCGTGTATTTGATTACGTAACGAAGGTTCTAATGGACTTCTTAAACAGAAGAGCGTTTGAAAACTTTAATGCTAAAACACGTAAGGAATTAATGAATCAAATTGTTCGTTTCTTAGATCAGATTACTGGCCCTGATAAGTTAATCGAAGACTTTTCGATCAAGCGTTTTGAACAAGACCCAACACAAAAAGATCGTATCCTTCTTGATATACATATGAAACCTTATTTCCCTGCTAAAAATTTCATGATCAAACTAGATGGTCAAAAAGGTGATGAAGGTACAGAATGGGGAACAGATTACGAACAACAATAAATAAATCCTTAAGGGATTAAAAAAGGACATTTTCCTTTTACAAGCCAAGTTTGCATATGGCCTCGTTGAGTTTATAAAAACTTAATTTTGGGGTAATATGCAAACTTTCCATTTACTGTATAGATCACAATAGAAAAGATTCCACTCCTTCTTCATTCTTCTAATCATTAATTTTTGCCCTACTCATCATTAAACAATGAACCTAATAATCCACCTTGTCCTCTTGGTTTGTTTTTATCATCTTTCAGATTATTGAATTCGTTAATGCCAAAAGAAGTACCTATTGGTGATACCGAACTAGATTTTATCTCAGTAGTAACTTTTAATTTTGTCTTACAATTAGGACATGTGAAAGAGGCTTCATTAGGAATTGAAGAAGATAATTTGGGTGGCTTTATATCAAAAGACGCTGTAATTTGTGTTTTTAAAGGAATTTTCTCTCGTGCTGGCAATAATTCTGAAATAGGGAACTTTAAATCGTTTAAGGAACCATAATTACCAGTTGCTACAACGTGTTTAAGAACAGCTCCAAAATTTCCAATAAAGCTTCCTAAAACTATATTATTTTCCTCTGATATATTCAATCCTTGAATACCAATTCTAAGATCGTTAATGACATTTTCAAAATCTGGATTCTTCATATTATTTTACATTTTTATTATAAAAATTATGAGTTTGACTAAGTATGAGCATATTTGATTTTTTTTCTCCTATTACATATTTATTCTCATTAAGTTTTGTGTATAGTTTTTTAAAATCATCTTTTCTACTTTCTAGAAATAAGTCTATTGTTTTCTTATTTGATGAATTAAGTTCTACTGTTGTCTGATTTATAAGATTGAGAGCCATAATTACATCCTCTATATCAACATTTTTTACATCATTGGATATATCCCGAGCTGTTTTCCACTCACCTAATATCCCTCTATATAACAATAAATTATATTCCGTTAGAGACTTAAGCTCTTTCTTATAGAAATAGATAAATATAATTACTCCTGTAGTAATCATTAAAATGCTTAAGATGTATTCTTTATTGCCACTTTCAGGGATATTTAATTGAGGTTTTTCAATTTCTCCTTCAGAAATTAAGATATTTAAAATATCGACAAAAATGCCAATGAGCCATTCCCACAACTCGGGAGTCAACAAAGAAGCCCCAATAGATATTAAGGCTATTGAAAATTTCAATGATGCACTACCCCTCAGAATTTTTATGGCTTTAAAAATAAACTCAAAAAATATGTTCATAGCTTTATATTAACTTAAATTATTGGGAGAAATTAGATCTGTAAATACTTCTAACTGTTATAAAAATATGAATTATATGACGTATTACACTGACTTACAACAACAAGTAGATTCTAAAATGATCTAATTATTATTTTTAGTCGATCTGACTTGTAAAGTTAAGCTCTCTTTTCGCCAGCAGAATGGAAACTAGAGGTCTAAAATCTCATAATTTTTAAGGCATTCTCAAAAATTAAAGCATTTAGAGCACAGTTTAGGGGGGTAAAAGACTGAGATTTCTCCTGTATAGATTAACTCAAATATTTGCTTAAACACAACAATTGTACTTGATCTGGCATTCTCGAACTGGATCCAACCGCTGGGATACCGGATAAAATAAGACTATAAACAACAAAACACCGTACAATGTACGGTGTTTGTCATAAAAGCTCCCCCTCTTGACGTTACCTCGAACCACAACCTAGTGTTTTCGGGGTATTCAGCTGACATTCACCCCCCTTTTTGGGCTCGAAACATTTTGATTTTGGTTTTTTTGTCGAATTTTTGTCATAACTGACAATGAACAAGTTATACCCTCAGCCCTTTATATTTCAAAATAATGACGAATTAATTCTTTACAAACTTCTTATTAAGCTTACCTCCATTTATTTGAATTAAATACATAGCTCCTGGCAAATCTGAAACCTCAATTGGTGTATTCGACGTGTAATTTTTAATACTTTTAGCAACTACCCCGGTAAGGTTTAAAATTTGTATGCTTTCAATATTTGCAGTTGTATTTATATATAACTCATCTGCAACTGGATTAGGATAAATTGTAAACTCTGGGACCAACTCAAATGCTTCGGTACTTAGTGTGGGTTCAAAACAGTTTATTGGGGTATCACTTACATTAGAAGCATATTCATCTACAATTCCTGCAGTTGGATTTAAGGTAGTAAATACGTTTGAAGCATCTACCCCACTGATATTATTAGAATCCGAACCATTAATGAATAATCGAGCCAATTGATCTGTTCCATCTGAAGGCGTTAATGTTAACCATAATACAGGAGTATTTGCAGGTAAAACACCGTTTAAAGAGGAACCTCCAACACTATTAAAAGGATAAAAATCATTTCCCGAACCCCCGGCATTAATTAGTGGACTTACCGATAGATAATTAGAAACCGATTCACTATTCGGGGATACAGTTCTGGCACTTCCTGTGGGAAGTATTAAAGTAACTACCGAACTCCCTGCAAATAAAAAGCCGGCAGTTTCATCTCTGGTTACATAGATTTCGTAAGCAGTACCATCTGTACTACAACGCAAATCATATTGAATATTTTGAGCCAAAGAAGTAAGGCTAGATAGTATAAAACTAAATGTGGCAAATGAATACAGTAATTTTTTCTTCATGTCGTAGGTTTTTTATTTATTATTTTTTTGAATTTTATTAATCATTTTTTCCATGTAGACTCTCTGTTCCAAAATAGGGTTAGAAAGCAACTTGGCACTGACAGTAATATTTATGGGTAATTGCTCGTCGATTGTAAACAAAGAGCCAAAAGAGCTATTAGAAGGATGAAAAAGAATATTGAATAATATTTTATTTAAATCTGTATTATAAGATGCATTTGCACTAAGCTCTACATCGCCTTTATAGTAGGCATTTGCTCCCGTATACAAGGGATTAAAAGAGGTATTAGTAGGGTCAAATAAGACTTCGAAAAGTAAATTATTTCCGTCATTTGTATTACTTATGATTCCATCACCATCTATATCTCCTGCCCACATGGCTGCTACTCCTGTTGGCATACCGATAGTGGTTTGTGCGTTGGTACCATAGGTTGTTATCCCTTCGCTTGGTGTAAAGTCGATATTATTAGTAGAACCAAACGTAAAGGTTCCTATACTCATAATCCCTAAATGATTTCTATGATTAATAGCTACGTAATATGTATCGTCTACTGTAGAGAAGTCCAAAGCAGAAACCCCATCTACCCCTACAACATCACCATCTCGCTGTAATAAGGCAGAGCGTGAATAGCTTACTAATGTATTATCTGTTTGATCTCTAAGTTCTACCCAAATCCAATCGACAATAGCATTTTCACCTGTGGTATCAAATACTGAGGCCTCACATGTTAATGCATCTGTATAGGGGCTCATTGTTGGGATATATCCAGCCACTCTCAAGTCATCACGCATTAAGCTTTCCTCTCCTGTATTTGGATTAAGCAAAGGGCCTTGTAAAAATACTTTTAAGGCTAATGAAAAACCTGTTGTACAAGACGTTTCATTAAAGCTCGCTGTATTATCGATTCCTAAACTCCAGGTTGCATTGCTATATGTTTCACTATCTACTAGAATACAGGTTAATTCTGAATTATTTAAAGCATTAAACACAGTAACCTTAGTATTATTTCCATTTTTAACGTTTAAATTCGTTAAAGCATTATTAGAAAGATCTATATAGGTTAATGCGTCATTTGAGCTTACATCTAGACTAACTATGTTATTATTTTGTCCTAATAAACTTTCAATATTTACATTATTACTAAGATCTAAAGCCGTTAGGTTATTATTATAAATCGTTAAGATTTTTAACGCTGTATTATTGCTGAAATCTACAGTTGTTAACCCACATTCATCTGCAAAAACCTCTTCTAATACTATATTATTAGTTACATTAAATGATGATAGGGTTGTATTACCTGACACATCTAACACTTTCAAATTAAGATTATCACTAAAATCTAATGTAGTTAGTGAATTGTTAGGCACATATAAATTTTCTATAGCTGTAAAATCTTCAATACCTGTTAAATCGCTAATCGATTGTCCATCAAAATTTATTGATATAATTGTTTCAATAAGCGCTGTGGGTACTTGCCCGTCATTACTAATATCATCAAAACCTAAACTATATAACCTTGCTTCAAAATTAGCATCTGGTATGGCTGTATAACTACAATAAGTATCCGAAAATGCTGCGGTATCATCTTTTTCCCATGTTGTATAATCATTGGTTAAATCATCTACCAAAATGCAAGTTAAATCTACGTTCCCTGTTGCATCAAAACTGGTTATACTTGTATTGCTACCGTTTTTAACATTTAAATACTCTAAAATATTATCTGAACAATCTAATACGGTTAACGCTGAATTAGTGGATACATCTAAAGCAGTTAAATTTGTATTCTTAAGTGCTATAGTTTCTAAATTTGTATTCGCTGAAATCGTAAGATCTACCAATGGTATATTTTCAAAATCTATGTTTTCTAGGTTTACATTACTACTAAAATCTGCTGTAGTAAATGTTTGATCTTTAAACCCTAAACTTCGTAACGCAGCAAAATCTTCGATTCCTGTTAAATCTGCTATTACTATCCCTGAACTTCCGTTAATAGATAGACTTGTTATACCTTCAATCTTTTTTGTCGGCACATAATTATCTCCTGGATTATCATCAAAGACGATTAAAAATGCTTCAAAACTATCATCTGGGACATATGTATAACGACAATAAGTATCTGAAAATGTTGCTTCATCATCTTTTGTCCATGTTGTATAATCATTGGCTAAATCATCAATCCTAATACAAGTTAAATCTGTGTTTGTTGCCGCGTTAAATGAGGTTATACTCGTGTTATTACCATTCTTAATATCTAGACTTGTTAATGCTGATCCTGAAACATTTACTGTTTTTAATCCTGTATTACTACTTAAATCTAAAGTTGTGAGTTTACTATTATTATATACTTGTAAATCTTCTAAGGCTGTTATACCACTGGTATTCAATGTAGTTAAACTTCCTTCATAAGAATGTAATGTGGTTAAGGCTGTATTTGTTGTAATATCAACATCGGTTACTCCACCTCTATAAATATATAATTCCTCTAAAGCTACTGCTCCGTTTAGGTTAATGCTTGTAAGCGCATTTTCATAACTATATAGTTTTTTTAATGCCGTATTCGTACTTACATCTAAACTACTTAAGCTACTATGATATACTTGTAATTCTTCTAAAGCGGTTGCATTTGTTAGGTTTAATGTAGTAAAGCCAGCTTCATAACAGTGTAATATTTTTAAGGCTGTCATATTACTCACATTTAATGAATTACCCACAGCACTTTGACAGTATAACTCTTCAATAACTGTATTTCCACTTAAATCTAAATCTGAAATACTATTGAAAGGCATTGTTAACACTTTTAAAGCTATAAAAGCTTCAATTCCTGTTATATCAGCAATACTTAAATTACTAATATCTAAAGAGGTGATTGTTTCTATAAGTCCTGTTGGTACTTGTCCGTCTGCTGAAATATCGTCATACCCTAAAGCTTCTAAAGCTGCTTCAAAATTTTCATCTGGTATAGCGGTATAACGACAATAAGTAGCAGAAAATATTGTCGTAGCGTCTTTCGTCCATGCAGCATAATCATTGGCTACATCATCAACCGATATACAAGTTAAATTAGTGTTTCCAGAAGCATCAAAACTTGTAATATTTACATTATTACCGTTTTTAATATTTAAGGATTCTAAAGCATTGTCGGAACAATCTACTACTGCTAAAGCTGTATTTAAAGAAAGATCTAAACTCGTTATACTTGAGTTAGCACAATACAATTCTTCTAATAATAGATTTTTTGATATATCTATAGTTGCAATATCAGTATCACTACAATTTAGCGCTGTTAACTTTGTGTTATTCTCTACATTTAAATCCGTTATATCAGTATTACTACAGCTCAACGTTTCTAAAGCTATAAAAGCTTCTATTCCTGTTATATCAGTAATACTTAAATCACTAATATCTAAACTGGCTACCACTTCAATTAATGCTGTTGGCACTTGTCCGTCTGCAGAAACATCGTCATAACCCAAAGCCTCTAAGGCTGCTTCAAAATTAGCGTCTGGTATCGAGATATAACGACAATAAGAATCTGTAAAAGTTGCTGCATTATCTTTTGTCCATGTTGTATAATCATTAGACAAATCATCAACCGATATACAAGTTAAATTAGCATTTCCTGAAGCATCAAAGCTTGTAACATTTGCATTGTTACCATTTTTAATATTTAAACTTTCTAGATTACTATCATTAACGTCTAATAAGTTTAACGCTGCATTTAAAGAAAGGTTTAAACTCGTTAAGTTGGTTTTATAACAATATAATTGTTCTAATAATAAGTTTTTTGATAAGTCTAGTGTTACAATATCTGTATCAAAACATATCAACCTTTTTAATAACGTATTATTGGTCACGTCTAAAGATGTAATATCCGTACCTCTACAGTTTAACTCTGTTAACTTTGTATTATTAGCTAAGTTTAAACTTTCTATTGGGTTTGCAGTACATTGTAATGCTACTAGGTTTACATTATTACTAACATCTAAAATAGCTATACTGTTTAAGTTGCAATTAAAAGTTTCTAAAGCTGTAAAGTCTGCTATTCCTGTTACATCAGTAATTCCTTGATTTTTTATATCTAAACTAGTAACTACTTCAATTAATACTGTTGGTACTTGCCCGTCTGCTGGAATATCATCATAACCTAAGGCTTCTAAACGCGCTTCAAAATTAGCATCTGGTATGGCGGTATAGCGACAATAGGTATCTGAAAAAGATGTTGTTATGTCTTTAGTCCATAAACTATAATCGTTATTGGCTACATCATCAACTAAAATACATGTTAAGTTCTCATTATTAGCTGCTTTAAATGAAGTTATATTGGTATTATTTCCGTTTCTAACATCTAGGTATCTTAAGTTGCTATTATTCTGACATGAAAATATTGTTAATGCAGTATTATTACTCAAATCTAAACTTGAGATTTCATTTTCATCAACATATAATGTTTGTAATAACAAATTATTAGTAACATCTAAACTTGTTAAATCATTAGCCAAAAGATCTACACTTAACAGCTGTGTATTTTGTGAAACATCTAAAGCCGTTAATTTATTACCGTATACAAGTAAACTTTGTAAACTGGTGTTATTTGAAATATCTAAGCTTGTTAATCCGCAATTAAATGCACTTAACGATAATAGGTTTGTATTGTTAGAAAGATCTATGTTTGTAAGTGAAGCATTGTTAGTACTAACTAAAACTTCTAAGGCTTCAAAATCTGCTAACCCTGTTAAATCTGCAATATCTTGGTTAGAAACATTTAAGTTAGTTACTCCTTCAATGAATCGTGTTGGTACTTTTCCGTCTCCAGAAATATCATCGTAACCTAAAGCTTCTAAACGTGCTTCAAAATTAGCGTCTGGAATTAAAGTATAATTACAATCTGTATCGCTAAAATTAACATCACCATCAATTTGCAACCAATTGGTTACTGAATAATCCGCATCATCAACTAAAACACAACCCAAAAGCGCATTTCCTGTTAATTGAAAGTTTGTTCCGCCAGTAATTTTAGAATTAGCTTCATTTTGAAGGTTTACAGCGGTTAAACTATTACTGCTTGCTCTAAATGAGGTTACATTAGGGTTATTGGTTAAATCTAATGTGATGAAGTCATTACCACTTCCCCAGAAAGAGGTTAAAGCACTATTATTACTTAAGTCTATAGAAGTTAAATTGTTACTGGTAATCCATAATACTTTTAAGTCTGGGTTATTCGCTATATCCAGACTATTTAACAAACAATTTTCTGCTTTAAAGCCTACTAATAATGTATTTTTAGAAAGGTCTATTGTGGTAAGATTATTACTTCTAACAATCAATTGTCTTAACTCCGTATTATTTATAAGATCTATAGTACTTAATGAGTTATACCCTACATCTAAACTTTTTAAAGCTCTAAAATCTTCAATACCAGTTAGATCCGAAATACTTTTACTCTCGACATTTAAAGTTTCTATAACTTCAATAAATTGTGTGGGTACCTGTCCATCTTCAGAAATATCGTCATACCCTAATGCCTCTAATTCTGCTTCAAAATTTGCGTCGGGTATTGCGGTATAACGACAATAAGTTCCTTCATTAAAGGTTACTCCAACATCTATATTATCTGTCCAAGTAGTATTGCCATTACTATAGGCCGCATCATCTACTAAAATACAAGTTAAATTAGGGTTGCTAGAAGCGTCAAACTCACTAATAAGCGTATTGTTTCCGTTTTTAACGTTTAAATTATATAAGTTCGTTTCGGAGCAGTATAAACGACGTAGATTCGTTTGTGCCGTTACATCTAAATCTTCAATCTCTGTTTGATTGATACGTAATTCTACAAGAAGTGGATTATTACTTAAATCTATATCTGTAATTTCGGTATCATGTATTTGTAAAACATCCAATAATGGATTGTTAGATACGTCTAAAGAAGTAATACTTGTAGCACTTGCAACTAATCGATCTAATACTGGATTGTTACTGATGTCTAAACTTGATAAATTCGCGTTACCATGAATAGTTAATGTTTCTAAATCAGGGTTCTTCGAAAGATCAATACTGGTAAGATTATTCGAACTGATGCTCAAATCTTTTAACGCGGGATTATTAGAAACATCTAGGCTTGTTAGGCCATTAATACTAACTTCTAATTCTTCTAATAATACGTTATTTGAAACATCTAGACTTGTCAAACTATTAAATCCACAACTTAGCGTTTTTAAGGCTGTAAAATCTTGTATTCCTGTTAAGTCTGAAATAGATGCTAGTGTTACATTTAAAGTAGTCCTCCCTTCAATAAGGCGTGTTGGGACTTGTCCGTCATTCGATATATCATCTAAACCTGATAAAGCAGCTTCAAAATTGGTATCTGGTATGGCTGTATAACGACAATAAGTATCTGTAAAAGATGCTATGGCATCTTTTATCCATGAGCTGTAATCATTATCAAGATCATCAACAGTAATACAACTTAAGTTTGAATTTCCTGATGAATTATAATATGTAACATTAGTATTGTTACCGTTTTTTACATTTAACCCTGTAAGATCATTTTCCTCAAAAGCTAGTACGACCAATTGTGTATGACTACTTAAATCAATAAACCCTGTAACATTATTTCTTTCAAAGGCAAGAAAGGTTAAGGCTGTATTATTAGTAACATCTAAACTCGTTAATTCATTATCACTTAAATCTAATAGCGTTAATGCTGTGTTTTGAGATACATCAAGAGTTGTTATTGTATTCTCATCTAGGTCTAATTCTTTCAAAGCTATGTTTTTAGAAACATCAATACTTGAAAGTCCATTGTCTTCAATAAACAATTCTTCTAATAAAATATTATTACTGATATCAATATTAAGAATACTATTATCCGAAATATTTAATTCTACTAAAGCGGTAAAATCTGCAATACCTGTTATATCCGAAATACTTTTATTACGTACATCTAACAAGGCTACTACTTCAATAAGTTTTGTGGGTACTTGTCCATCTGCCGAAATATCATCATAACCTAATGCTTCTAAAGCTGCTTCGAAATTAGCATCTGGTATGGCTGTATAAACACAATAAGTATCGCTAAAACTTGTCGTAACATCTTTAGTCCAAAAGGTGTAATCTTTGTTTAAATCATCAACCAAAACACAGCTTAAATTAACATTTCCAGAAGCATCAAAATCTGTTATATTTTGATTAAATCCGTTTTTAAAATTTAATACACTTAAATTATTATCTGCACATTCAACTTGCGTTAAAGCAACATTCGAGGTAAGGTCTAATGAGGTTAAACTATTCCCTGAAAGTCTTACTATTCTTAAAACTGTTTGATTAGATACATCTATTGTAGTTAAATTACTATCCGTTACATTCATGTTTTCCAATAACGGATTCTGTGAAATATCTAAACTTGATAGAGAATTACCACTTATATATAAATAGGCTAAATCTGGATTATTAGTTACGTCTAAACTTGTAATACCGGTTTGATTTAGATTAAGTGTTCTAAGCATTGTATTTGCAGAAACATCAACAGTGCTAAAGCTATTATTTCTTAAGTTTAAATTTGTTAAACCTGTATTCGCACTTACAGATACACTTGTTAATTGATTATACCTTCCTGATACTTCACTTAATACTGTATTTGTTCCTAAGGATAAAGTAGCTACGTCATTATTATCAAAATTTACCGTTTCTAAATTTTCGTTATTACTTACATCTAAACTTGTTAAAGTATTATCATTTACATCTAAATCTATTAAGGCTATAAAATCTGCAATACCTGTTATATCTGAAATCGACTGACTACTTACATCTAAACTTGTTACTACTTCTATTAAAGGAGTTGGTACTTGTCCGTCATTCGAAATATCATCATAACCTAAGGCTTCTAAAGCGGCTTCAAAATTAGCATCTGGTATAAGTGTATAATTATCACAGTATAAACTAAAACTAGAAGCTCCATCTATATTGGTCCAATTAATAGCACTCCATGCAGGGTCATCTGCACGTATACAACTTACGGGAGTTCCTGATGTATTGAAACCTGTAATACTAGTATTCGCGCCGTTTTGAATATTTAAACTTGATAAAGTTGTTATATCATTAGCTATTAAATTAGTTAAAGACGTATTAGTAGATAAATCTAATGCAGTAAGGTTCGTTGAATATACATCTAGTGTTTCAAGATTGGTATTTAAACTTAAATCTAGAGATGTAATATTTGAATTCCATAAATCAAGATCACTTAAATTTACATTAGCACTTGTATCTACAGTTAACAAATTACAACTTGTACAGTTAAAACGGGTTAAAGCAATATTTGCTGATAAATCTATGGTAGTTCCTGAATATTGTCGTAATCTAAAGTCCTCAAGCGCAGTATTATTACTCACATCAATCGTACTAAAAATGTTACCATTAGACGCCCAAAGCGTTTTTAACTCCGTAAGATTTGAAACATCTAACGCGGTTAAGTCATTGTAATTCAATTTTAATGATTCTAGAGCTACAAAATCCTGGATTCCTGTTAAATCAGTGATCCCTTCATTAGAGACATCTAAACTAGTAACCACTTCTATTAAGGCAGTGGGTACTTGTCCATCACTCGAAATATCATCATAACCTAAAGCTTCTAAGGCAGCTTCAAAATTTGCGTCTGGTATCGTTGTATAATTACAATATGTACTACTATAACTAGCGCCACCATTATCTGTCCAATTGGTGGTGCTAAAATCCACATCATCAACAATAATACATGCTAAGCTTGAATTTCCTCCTGCATGGAAATAAGTGAAGTTATCGTTATTTCCATTTTTAATATTTAAACCTGTTAAGTCGTTTCCTTGAACTGTAAAATTGGTTAGAGCAGTATATGCTGAGAAATCATAATCTCCAGATAAATTACAATTTGACAATGTTAGTCTTGTAATGATAGATGCATCTGCTATTTTAAAAGATTCTAAATCAGCATTGTTATATACGATTAACTCTTTAAGCGCAGTATTACTACTAACATCTACGGTTGTTAAATTATTATTATCTGCATACAATTCTTCAAGCGCTGTAAAATCTTCAATACCTGTTAAATCAGTAATGTTTTGTAAACGTATATTTAAAGAAGTAACACTATTAATTAACGATGTTGGAACTTTATCATCTCCTGAATAATTATCATAGCCTAAATCATATAAAGCAGTCTCAAAATTGGAATCTGGTATTTGTGTGTACGCGATTTCGTTGACTGTAAAATTCCCTATTTTTTTAGCACAAGATTCATCTCCATATGTTGCCCATATCTCATAGGTATCCGCAGCTAAATCGGTTAATTCTCCAGTACCTGTATTATCATTGAATACGTAACCATATGAAATTCCTCCATCTATACTAAATTTTATTTGCGTTTGTGTGGGTTCATCAGGAAAAATAACCTTTATAATTCCATTAATTTCAGCTATATCAGGTTCAATAATACCATCTACTGAAGCAGTAATAGTAGATACTGTACCTACGTTATAGCTTCCTACTTCTCTAGGGCAATCATTTCCTCCACGGCGTACCCAGACATTATAATTTCCTGCTGATAAATCTGTTATGGTTTGTGATTCTGAAGTATTATCATAATTATAAGGATAGGTAACACCTCCATCAATACTAAATTCAATATTATTCAATCCTGAAACTTCATCAAAATTTACCGTTAACGAACCATCTGTATCACTTGAACAACCTGCGCCACTTGAGGTTACACTCGTTACATTTGGCAATGTTTTTATATCCAGATATCTATTATTAGTTGTTGAAGTATTACCACAATTATTAGAAAACAATAGTCTAAAACGTATACCATCTAATACTTCTGTTGGATTAGTAATAGTTAAGGTATTCGTTGCTACTCCTAAATACGTATCGTCATTATTCAAATCCGCCCAACTTCCACTCGCATCATTTTGCCAAATCATGCTATCTGCATCATCCGCTTCGGCTGTAAATGTTGCTATTTCATCAGCGCATACTGTTTGATCAGAGGTATCTGTTGTTACTACAGGATTATTACCACTAAATTCAGCACCTACCCCAACTGCATAAAAAGCATTCGTTACCGTTTCTTCTTCTGTAGCGCAATGTCCGTATAAATCTTGCGCTGCTTGTATTGCAGCATCTCTTGCATCTTCAAAATCACTGGTAGCTGTTAAATAAACCTTTTGCATTCTATAAGTTACTGCAGCTGCTTTGGTTATTCCTATGGCCGATACATTAAAACTATTTCCTATATCATTTGTACCGCTACCACCTTGAGATAATAACCAAAACCAATAATTTAATACACCGCTATTGGTGTGTACTCCACAATAATCATTATTTGTTCCGTCTGGTATACAAGATGATACATCGTACCAATATGCTCCTCCATAAGTATCTGGTTGATTGTATGTGTTTGGATTTGACATGGAACGAAAAGCTCCTCCTCCATTTTCTTCATTTATTAATGAAAAATCTTTTGAGGTTCCATAATTGGTATTCGAATAATTTTCGATAACCATTGCCCAAATATCTGATAAACCTTCATTTAATGCTCCTGATTCTAATTCATAATCTAAATTTGAAGTAGCATTATTAATTCCGTGTGCTACCTCATGCGCCACTACATCTAATGTTGTTAATGGTGTAAAAGGACCAGCTCCATCCCCATACACCATAAAACCCTGCGTATCGGTTTGTGCAACCCAAGCAGCATTCGTATAATCTGTGTCAAAATGTATATACGAAGCTATAGCACCATCTGCATCATCATAACTATTTCTTCCTTGTTCATTTTTCCAATAATCGTACACAACTTGTGCTCCCCAATGCGCATCTAAAGCATACTGATCTTCATTGGTGCTCATTTCAGCAGCCGTCCAATTATTATCTACATCCGTAAAATCAGTTATGTAATTTGAATTATGATCCGCTAAGTTGTCATGATTATTGAAGTTAACCGTTATAATACCATTTCTTTGACCCGAACCCGTGTTTTTTGCTCTACCAGTATTGGCACGTGTTTGATCGTACAAAATATAATCTGTATCTAAAGTCGTTTCAATGGTTTGCGATCCAGAATATACTGTTGCTCCATTACCCGAAGCAGAACTAGCCATGCTTTCTAACTGATGGTTATGATCGCTGTGATCATTGTTTTTATCATCAAAACAAGCGAAAATTTGGTTTTTATATTTTAGAACTTTTCCTGTTTGCGCATCTACATAAACAGTTCCCATTTTTAATTTTGGCTTAGATGTTCCAATACCAATAGCATATGCTAAACGCATCTTTTCTTCTCGTCTATTTGGAAGAATTAATAATTCTGGTTCAGGAATTACTGTTTTAGAAATACCATCATTACCAATCCAAAATACATCATTACTTCCTATAAATGATTTTGCAATACTTCTTGCTTTATCTCGAGAAATACTCGGTATTGTGTTCATGTTAGCTGGATTAAAATAAGCCCCTCCATAAGTCTCCTTCAATCCATTTTTTTCATGTACTTTAATAGTCCCAAAGTGTACTTTGATTCCATTGTAATATTGTTGATAGGTTCTATGTTTCATTCCCATCTTATCGATATCTGTTTTTTTCAAACGAAATTCTGTACCAGATGGCGGTTTAATTTTAGAAGAGAAAATATTTTGATCTGCACTTTTTTTAGATGCCTTTGCAACTTTAGTTAATCTAAGTTTTCCAAAATTAGGTTGCTGTCCATAAGCCACACATAAACACATTAAACTTATTATAAGTAGTATTTGTTTTTTCATAAGAAGGATCTTTTTATGATATAAAATTGAAATCTCCTTTTTTTGAGCATTAACATTTAAAATAGTTAGCTGTAAATAATGCTGTATTTTTAGAAACTTCTATAACAGTACACCTCAGAAAAAAAATACCCTAAATACTTCTTGCTATTTTTTCTACTTTTGTTTGAAATAATCATCTTTATTGGAAAAAACAAAAGACATATCTGTTTGTGAAGAAGCTGTTTTCAGTACTATTTATGAAGAATATTATACTTCTATCCGAAACTTTATTTACTATAAAAATGGTAATTTGGATGAAGCAGAAGATGTTACCCAAGAAACTTTTGTTAAACTTTGGGACACCTGTAAAGATGTTATTTTTAATACAGTAAAAAGCTATTTGTTTTCAATTGCAAATCGCCTTTTTTTAAATGTTGTACGTCACGAAAAAGTAAAGTTAAACTTCACGAAAACCTACACACAACAACATAATGTCGAAACTCCAGAATCTACCGCAATAGAAAAAGAATTCAAAGAAAAACTAGAACAGGCTATTGCTAATTTACCAGAGAAAAGTAGGACTGTTTTTTTACTTAATAGAATAGATAAAAAGAAATTTAAAGAAATTGCAATTTTATTAGATGTGAGTATCAAAACCGTCGAAAATAGAATGAGTATTGCTTTAAAACAACTTAAAAGTGAAGTAAAGGAATTAAAAACATTTAAAATTTAATTAGGGAAAATTTCTCTACAGGTGTATTATTAATATGAGTAATAATTCTAACAATGAAAATTTATATTTGAAATGGCTTAACGGTGAGTTAAGTGATAAAGAATTAGATGCCATAAAAGAAGATGAAGATTTTAATGTTGTTGAAAAAATTGTTAATGAAACAGCATCTTGGTCTTTACCCAAACCAAAAAAAACATATCGAGATTTAAAAACTAAAATTGATAAACAGCCTCCCAAAAAAAAGAAAATAATTCGCTTGTCCTATTTTATGAATATAGCGGCTAGCCTTTTGTTACTTATAGGTATTACTTATTTTATACAACATCGTTTTTTCGATACAACAACATACTACTCTTATAATGAGGAGATAAAAAATATAACATTGCCCGATGGTTCTATCGTAATTTTAAATTCTAATTCGAGTTTGAGTTTTAACAATTATAATTGGCAAGAAAATAGAGCCGTTAAAATAGAAGGGCAAGTTTACTTTGAGATTCAAAAAAACAAAGGAAAGTTTGATGTTTCTTTTAATAATGGAATAATTCAGGTTTTAGGAACTCAATTTGATGTTTTTAGTCACCAAGAATTTACTACAATACATTGTTACGAAGGAAAAATAAAAGCGAATCTTAAAAAATCGCAGTATATATTGACCGCTAATATGGGGCTGAGATTTGATGGGAAGACCACTACAGAAACCACATTTAATACCAAGGTACCTACTTGGATAAGTGATTTTACAAGTTTTAAGAACGTACCTCTAAAAGAAGTGTTAATTTCACTTAGTTTAAAATATGGAGTTGACTACAAATTTGACAATGAAGAGTTTATAGATAAAATGTTTACAGGGAAATATGTAAATAATGATTTGGATTTAGCATTAGAAATGATTTTATCTCCGCTAAGTTTAAATTATACTATTAAAGATTCAATAGTACACATCTCAAAAAAATAAATGGTTTTGCCATTTGTAATACTCCTTTATTTAGAAATTTTTCATGAAAATTCGAATATTTTTTTTGCTCTCTTTTTTTTCGCTTAGTTTTTATGCTCAAAATAATAATAGAATTCCTCTTTTAGAGTACCTTAATCGTATTGAAAAAAACAATGCAGTTACCTTCTCTTACGACCCACAACTCCTGCAAAAGGTTACTGTAATTCCGTTAGAAGACCAAAGCTTACAGCTCATTTTAAAATACTTGAGCAATGAAACAGCATTTAATTTTAAGCTACTAGATAACGGCACTGTATTAGTTAGTCCTTATGTTGCTAATACAAATTTTAAATTGTGTCTTACGATAATAGATTCGGAGTTTAATACCCCTATAATTGGAGCTACAGTTAGCAACGAAAATGATAAAATAGTATTTATTTATGAAGAAGAATCTTTTGTTAAATATGTAAATATTAATAACTGGAAAACCATACACATCAAATACTCAGGCTATAAAGAGCAGATTCTAAATATCGATGAGCTTAAGAGTTGTAAAACCATAACACTGTCCTCTGCTGAAATTGCTTTAGACAGCGTTTTCATTAATTACCTAACAAGTGGAATTAAATACAATAGCGATGATCAGAGTATAGAAATTAAGGTGAAGGATGCAGGATTACTCCCTGGAGAAACGGAAACCGACATCTTTAACAGTATAGAAACCTTACCTGGGGTTAATAGTACTAATGGAAAAGCAGGTAGTTTAGTATTACGAGGTGACGACCCTGACAAAACATTAGTGTATTATGATAATATCCCTATTTATCACAATGGGCATTACTTCGGTACATTTTCGCCCTACAATGCCGATTTATTAAAAACAATAAGTATAAAGCGTAATGGCTATACAGCCAAAAACGGAGGAGGTATTTCAGGTTTAATAGAACTTAACACCAGTAGTAAAATAGCAGATTCTACAAATTATAGTGCAGGGCTAGCGACTTCTTTTTATTTAGCGAGTGCTAACATTCCTATTATAAAAGATAAATGGAGTATTCAGGTAGGTACTCGATCTTCTTATCCTTTTGATATTGAAACCCCAAAGATTAAGGCAGTTGAAGATTTTATTTTTCAGGAATCTTTAATTAGTCGAGCAAATTCACAAAGTAACCTCAATTTAGAAGCTTTCGATTTCAATTTTTCTGACTATAATTTGAAATCAAATATTCAGCTTAATAAAAATAATTCATTAAAATTCAGCTCTTTATATATATCAAATACTTTAGATATATTAGTTAGGCAAATTGAAGAAACTCAAGCTCGTCCTGGTGGAGGGCCTCCTCCCAATGGTGGCTCTCCTCCTGGTGGTGGACCTTCCCCTGCACCTTTAAACACCTTGGTTACTGCAAATATAAATATAGAAAATATAGGAGCTAGTTTAGCATATAATACGAAATGGAATCCAGAAGTCTCTACGACATCATTTGTTACTTATTCAAAATTTAGTCAAAGTTTTTATAACGAAAACTCGTCTCCTGATAGAATTTTAACTTCAAATTCATATGATAATAGCGTCAATAATTTGAGTTTTAAATCGACTACCACTAAAAAGTTTAAAAATAAAAATATTTTAGATCTCGGTTTAGAGATTATTAATTATGATGTTTCGGGAGATAGGACTATAACGAGCCCTAGAGGTACACTAAGAGAAAATTTTAGCCCAAATAGTGCGAACTTATTTTCGTTATACTCTGATTTTCTTTTTAAGAATACACAACCTTTTACTTTTAAGTTTGGTTTAAGAACGTCCTACTATTCTTTGAAAGAAAAAAATATTTATATAGAACCAAGGATGTTAGTCAATTTTAAGTTTGATAATAATATTACTTTAAAAGCTAGTTTGGGTGGTTACAATCAGTTTTTAAATAATATCTCTGGACGAAAGAGTATAGGGTCGGGTGTAGAACAATTTAATTGGACATTATCTAATGATAATACTATTCCTGTTGTTAACGGAAGACAAGGAATGATTGGTGGTTTTTATAAAAAAAATAATTGGTTGATTGATGTTGAAAGCTATTATAAAAAGACTGATAATATTGCTATTTATGACCTTTATGATATCACAAATACCAATTTTTATTTTATAGGTAATTACACCACATACGGAACTGATTTTTTAGTTAGGAAATCGTGGGAAAATATAGATGCATGGATTAGTTATTCGCTTATTAAAACCTTAGCTCAATTTGACGATATCCAAGAAGAGAGTTTTCGTTCTATTTGGGATCAAACCCATCAATTAAACGCTGTTTTTTCATACACCTACAAAAAAATTAAAGTTTCCACAGGATGGAGATACAAATCAGGTTTAAAAAGTTTAGAAGATATTCGTCATTTTTATTTAAATGGCCCTCCTATTAATCGGGTTAACCCACTTGACCTTACTTATTCAGATAATGGCGATATTCAATATGACCAATATCCTGATCAACACCAATTAGACATATCATTATCATATAATCTTATCCCTAAGCATAATAAATGGAATGCGGTTATTGGTTTAGCTGCTACAAATATTTACAATCAAAAAAATCTTTCTGGACAAGATAGAATGGCAAATAGCCGATCTCAGTATGACTTGACTAATAGGTATAATATTGGTTTCGCACCTAGTATGCTGATAAAATTTAACTTTTTTTAAAAGTTCCCCTTTGTGATAAATTATCAGTCCCCAAGAATACAACTTGGTCCCTAGCTCCCCCTTATGACATTAGGTCGAACCAAAATCCAGTATTTTCGGGGTATTTAACTGATTTTCAACACCCTTTTTTGGCTCGAAACATTTTGATTTTGGTGATTTTTGCCGAAAATTCGACAACTGTATTTTAAAGTTTGACTTTTATTGAAATGGAAATATTTATGGTTTTTTATCGTTATTCGATTCGAACTCACGTTTTGACTAAATGGCGAATAGCGGATATAACACCTACCATACTTCTGTAAAAACATCTTTTGCTTTAGGTATTCAAGAACAAGTATTACCTCCTGAATTTATCAATTCTGTACCTCGATCTACATCGAAAGGTTGGGAAGATAAAAAACCTGAAGACTATGCTGGTAGCGAATTCGCTGCTCAAGTAGAAGTTGATCTTGATAAAGTAAAAACGCTACTTGATGAACGTTTACGACAAATGAGTAACGCCTTCTATGCTTTCGCTCGATTATATCTCACCATCCTAGAATTTATCGATAAAGACAATTTCAAAAAGATTATACTTCAAAACCGTGAAACAGTTATTGATCTAGTTGATAATTTACCTATTGATTTTGATAAAGACATCATTTGCAAGTTTCTTCAAGTATCTCCTCATCAATTCAAGATTTGGAAGAACAATCGCTTTTTTTCTTGTTCTAAGTCATTAGTAGGATATTGTACTAAGCGATTTCCAAATCAGATTTCTCAAAAAGAAATTAATACTTTAAAAAGCTTAATGTCTCGCAAAGTATTTGAATCTTGGAGCATTGCCTCTATTTGGGGATTTGGTTTTAAGAAAGGCTTTTTATCTATGTCTCGTTCTTCTTTTTACAGATATTGCTTTAAACTTGGTATTTCACCGAAAAGAAAGAAGTACAAGAAAAAACGCAAAAAGGAATCTATAAAAGCATCTCACCCAAATGAGATTTGGCACATGGATATTACAGAATTTAAAACTACAGATAATAAGATTTTCTATGTCCATTCTGTGCTAGATAACTTTTCAAGAAAAATCGTTGGCTATACCATCGAAAGAACCAAAAGAGCTAGATGTAGATTAAACAGCCTAAGACAAGCTATTAAAGATGAATTTAAAGTTGATCTAAACATTGATAAAGAAGATCGCCCCAACCTTGATCTTATCGTAGATGACGGAACTGAAAATAACAATATTCATGTTAGAAACTTCATTCGAAATTCCCATGTTAATATTCATAAGAAAATAGCACTTAAAGAAGTTCATTTTTCAAATTCTATGATTGAAGGAAACTTCAAAATGCTTAAGAAGTTTCTTCGAAGTAGAGGAGAGATTCACTCTACTCAAATTCAAAAAGAAGTTGATTACTTTGTTAGAATTCACAATGAAAAGAAACCTACCTATCAGCATCAAATTCATACTCCTAACGAAGTGCATCAAAATCCAGAACTAGCAGACGTAAAACCTGTGTTACAAAAAGTAAACGAAGAGAGGCTAACAGCCAATCGTACGTCTTGTTGTAAGATTTAGAAAGAAAATATAGGTTAGTCACTTAGTTTTTCTTTTTATTCCATTTCAAAATGTCAATGAACTTTTATTTCATCTAAAATGAAGAACGAATATATTATAAGTTTCATTTTTTGGCAACTTTGAGAGAATTATTTCTTTCTCTAGATTGCTAACGAATTTTCGTCACAACTGATAATAAACAACTTACGTTCTCACCCCTTTATTTTCAATAGCTAAACGATAACAGCCTATTCAATCCTATTTCTTTTCTCATAACTATGTCCATGAGACGGAGCCGGGCTAAAACAGCTTCTTTTCTCTTTTATTCCATTTCAATATGTCAATGAATTTTTGTTTCATCTAAAATGATGAACGAATATATTATAAGTTCTAATTTTTAGCAACTTTGAGAAACTTATTTCTTTCTATAGACTGCTGACGAATTTTCGTCATAACTGATAATAAACAAGTTATATTCTCAGCCCTTTGTTTTCAATGGCTACCCCATGACAACCTATTCAATCCTATTTTATTTCTCAGCACTATGTCCATGAGACGGAGCCTATCAGTATTTACAAGGAGTAAGCTATTTTATGAATGCGCCTATTTATTAATTCTAAAGATAGGTGTTTAACTAGTGACCTCTATACTTCGGATTTAAAATTAGTGTAAGTTATAAAAAATTTCTTGCATTTCTTTTTTCATACTATTGGTCGCAGGAGAATTTACTTTCGCTTTTTGAGCAACAATCTTTTGAGCTATCTCTTTTAGCTTTTGTTGTTGTTTACTCTCTTCATATAATTTTGCTAACAAATATTGAGGATATAATCTTGATGGTATCATATAATAAGCATTCTTATAAGCTATTTCAGCTAATAAAAATTTTTCGTCAGATCTGTAACAATCACCCAGTACAGTATGTGCTGTATTACTTGAAGTATATTTTAAAGATGATTCAATAACCACGGTAGCTTCTCCTTTATACCCTGAATGGTATAATGCTTGTCCATATTGCAATTGAAAGTCACCATTTTTTTTAAAGAATACAGAGGCTTTTTGATATTCTATGGCACTTTCTTTATAAAAAGAATAATTGTACGACTTTGAAGCTTCATTCCATATCACAAAATACTCAGTCAATTTATTCACATACATCCAAGTAAAAATACCTCCTGCAACTATAGGGACGATAATAGTTAGCCTTTTAAGATACGATTTATCACTAGCTTTTATTATTCGTATACTAATTAAATGTCCTGAATTCGAAATCCATACAAGCATTACTACAACCACAATTTTTATCGGTAAAATATGCATTGGGTATGAAGTCATTCCGAAAAAGAACAAGCTTATCAAAACAATCTTGCTTATCATTGACAAAGAATTCTTATTTCTCTTTTTTAACACAAAAACAACAATAATAGACAAGAGAACACCTCCTAATATACCTTGTTCTATAAAAAAATGAATAAGCCCATTGAAGGCATATCTTGTATTGTCCGCTAACCAAACGGCTGCCTCATTGTAATTATTTACAAAATAATTAGCCTGAGCTTCCATGTAAAAAGTTTGAAATCGATCAAAGCCTACACCAAAAAAAAAGTGCTCATTAATCATATCGCTACAAATCTTCCAGATTAGCAATCTTCCATTAGCAGAATCTTTTTTAAAGACATACAAAAAGTATCCCAGAGGTAATACTACCGTTATCAACAATGCAATAAATATTCGCTTATATTTCATCCCTATTTTAAGATCACTATACTTCCCTCTAACAATCAATAACCCTCCTGCCAGAAAAGAAATCCAAGATGCTCTAGATTGTGTAGCAGGTAACACTAATACTATTGTTAGTAAACAAATTATTGCAGTATAGTTCAAAATACTAATGAAAATGTTTTTAGTTTTATCTCCTAAAATAACTTCAAGTATTTGATATTTAAAAAAGTACACTCCTAAAGCTAAAACTCCAATGCTAGAAAGAAATCCCGAATAAGGGCCAGGGTTAAAAAAAGACCCTGTAATATTAAAACGGGAGCTATTTGATGGAAATACTCCTAACAATTGAAGATTCCCATAAACAGCTTGTACTATTCCAGATATTAGGAGGCCTATCAACAAATAGTAAAAATATTGTTTCCTTATATTTTTGAGAAATAAGTATAATACTGTTAGACTAACAAGCTCTACAAAGCGAATAGAGAACACATAATTATCTTGAATGGAATATCTATTAAAAATTATATAAATTAGTAATCCTAACAAAGCTATGTCAAGCCGAGAAATAGCAAATTTAACATCAGTTTTAAGAAAATATTGCACAGAGGCAACACCCCCCAAGAAGAGTAACATACAAATCAAAAAAATTGATTTGCTAATTACTATTGAATTATAAACACCCTCTAATTTTATTACAGGTAAGAAAACGCATATAAGCAATAGTAAAATGGCACTTATATATTCACAATAAATTAAAATCTGCTTTTTCATAAACAAGTATTAATTATAATATTACTACACCTATAATATTATCCAATAGATTTTACCATCCTTATTTCTCTTTTTTAAAGCAATTTACATGTAATGAATATATTTAATCCTACTATGTTTATGTGTTACTTCCAAGATTTATTGCCTCATTCTAATCTTCTTAAATTGGATAATTATTCTAATATTAAAATATGTTACTATACTTTCTTTATATTAACTGCAAGTGTTAATGTATTTCTTATAGTTACATACCTCTTTTAATTCCAAATATTCTTTACAGACACTATTTTTAAATTGATATATGCAGGAGCAATATATTATCTTCAAACTTTAACTCATAACTGAGCTAGCAGTACTGTCTTTTACTTTATAAATTGTATTTGAATATGGAGCATGAAAGAAAACTTCATCTAGTACTTTCTTTACACAACTAGCAAATGATACGTTCCCTATGTTTTTGGTGTGCTGGAAAAATCATTTTAAGATTTTTACTTTCTTACCTAGATAAGCTAGAAAGAACTCTTTATCTTTTTGCCTTGCCTTCTGTTGTGAATATTTACAATAAATCCATTAGTAACTGACTCAAACTCCCAACAGAATAACTGCATTTATATTGACTAATTTAGGCGCCTTCATTTAACAAACTCAGACTAATAATAGCTTATGTGTACACTATCATTTTTTTTAATTCCAAGCTCTTTTATAATACCTGAATTTACTTCTAACACATATTTAGCTTTGTTAGGAGAAATTAGTCCTTTAGTTGACAAAGGTTTTGCATTTAATATCATATAAACTATTTTAAAATTCTGGTCAATAAATATTAAATCTAATGGGATCTTTGTATCCTTCATCCAAAACGAATGACTTTTTTCGAAATCATAAATAAAAAGTAATCCATTGTCTTTAGATAGGCATTCTTTGCCTTTTAAGCCTAATCTTCTCCTGTAATCATTATCTGCTATTTCAATTTTAATTTTTCTCGAACTATTGCTGTTTTTTAAATTTGAGTAAGGTATTTCAATCTCTCCTTCTTCTAAAAAAGAATCATCTGTGCATTGTTCTTTACACCCCTCAAACAAAAAAAGTAATGCTATAATTTTGAAAAAAAAGACAAATTTCATTTCAGATACTATTTTTATACCTAGAGAAAACCAAAATGGGATTGTCATTTATATTTAAACTATTTATCAACTCAATTGCTTTTTTTGATTTCACACTTTTTTGAATTTCCTTTAACCAATCAGGTTGAGTATAACTTATTTGAAAATCTTTATAAAAACCTACATTTTGAGATGTTTTCAATAATTCCACATACCCAATTCCTACATGATTATCTAGATTGTATAGATTTCCTGTTTTTACAGAATATATATATAAACTTAAGTCATTACCAATTCTAACAGGTAGTGTAATCTTTTCATTGTGAACAACAGCATACCTGACATTTGCATATCTCTTGTCATTTATTTCTTGAAAAAAACCTATAACATCTTTAATCTTTTTTGAATTCTCGAACATTGATTTAGGAATTCCTTTATCTTCAAATTTAACTTCAAAAGCTAAGTCGACCTCTAATTTGTTTTCAATTTCGACTATCTTGTAGATGAGATTAGAATGAGGTTCGTGGAAATAATAATTATTTAATGTTCCTGAAAGACAAGTTGTAGAATGTAAATTACCTATTTTATGTTTTGCTTGTAAATTATTAGAAATAATATGACCTTTCTCATCTAAATAAGACAAAGAAAATTTCCTTTCTTTATCCTTTTTTTGAGGTATATTGTGTATTGAAGCAACAAAGCCATCGTTCATGATTTCAAAATCACTAAGCTCTACATCCAGTTTAATACTTTCTGCAAAATCATAATTTTCAAGATTATATACAAGCAAAGAATTTCTTGCAGTATCATGAATCATTATATTATTCTTTTTCTTATCTAGAACAAATGAAGTTGGTATTATGTATTGCTTTGGCCCTTTCCCTCTACTCCCTATTTGACGGACAAATTTTCCATTCATGTCAAATTGAAAGACTCCTTTAGCACCTCTAGAATCTAAAACATAAATATTGTCATTGTATAACTCTACTTTTTCAATATGGCTTAGAACAACTTTATTTGATATTTTTAAAGGAATTACAAAGGTAGAATCTATAATAGTCTCTGCTTCATCAGATTTCTTATTCTGAAATTTTGGTATTTCGATTATCTTTACTGATGATTTTTGTTTCTTTTGACAAGAAAACAGTGCAAAAAGTAAAATTATTGAGAAAAATATTTTTTTTGTTTCCAATATAATTAATTTTAAATTGAATGTCTTTGAAACAAAATATACCATATAAAAATAATATATGGTATATTTTTTCCATATTATTCTAAGTAGCAAATTCACAACAAATAACGTAAGCTTGTCCATTCCAACAATACTTACAAGTGCCACCATCATTTTCACATGCTTGGCATGATTCAGAATCATTATCTTGTGCTAAAGCTACTTTCAAAGACGATAAAGTTAATACTGAATCCCCTAATTCATTTTTCACCAAAGAGGCATTAAAAAATAATGCTCCAGCAAAGAGTAGACTTGATACTCCTAAAGCTACTTTTTTGAAAAGACGTTTTTTCATAATAAAAAAATTAAATTAAAGCTTAATATCATTTTTTTATAATTAAAAAAAAATATTTATAGATAAACAGTCTTATTAATCGTTCATGTGTAATTCTGTATGAAAAGTAAGACTCTAAATCATAGAATATTAACACCATTTTTTTTAGAAAAAGCCAAATTGGCCTTGGCTATAATATTTTTTTCGGGAATAAATCCATAAACTCGAGAATCATAAGATTCTTTTCTGTTGTCGCCCATAGCGAAATAATAATTGTTTTTAAAAGTGTAATCAGTTACTTCATTACTATTTATAAAGTACTTTCCGTTTTTCACTTTCAACTTAACACCTTCGTAACGATTAAGAATACGACGATATAATGCTACTGTCTTATAATTTAACGGAATGGATAGCCCTTCCTTAGGGATAAGAAAAGGCCCCATGTTATCCAAAGTCCAACTAGGATTTACTTTCTTAGCTAGTAGGTACTCAAATGTTTCTGGCGTGTCAATTACTAGATCAATATTATCAACTGAAGCAAGTCGGGAAAGCTCAATCATTTGTTTCTTTGTACATGTGATCTGAAGGTTCTTTTCTGTCCCATCTTGTCTTATGTTTTTTTCTTTTCCTAGTATGTTTTCAATTTTTGATTTAAAGGCATTTACGTCCAAAATTTGAACTGAATATCTTTCGCGAACCTCACTATTTGACAAAAATGAACTCCCATTATTAAATATTTCTCCATCAACAATAGAAAAATCATCTCCTGGTAGGCCTACACAACGCTTTACCATAACTTCTTCGGTAAAATCTTCTATCTGATTATTCCAAATATCAATTTCAAAAACAAAAACATCTCCTCGATGTATCTTAGAGTAACCAGATAGCCTTTTTTCTTCTACTGTGTTAGTTTTTTCACTTTGCCTTGTAAAAATGGTGAGTAAGTTAAGCCAAGGAACCTCTTTTAAACTTGTCGGGATTTTAGGGCCATAAGCTAATTTATTGACGAGAATAATATCTTTTTCAAATAACGTTCCTTTCATTGAACCTGTTGGAATTCTGTAAAAGTCAAAAACAAATACTCTTATCGAAATCACTATTAAGAACACGCCTGAAATCGTAATTCCATATTTTACTAATTCTCTTAGAAAGATGCTATTTATAGATTCATAGATTTCTTGTATTAAAAAAATGAGCAATACTAAAGTCGCTAATATAAGTCCAAACCACCAGAGCCTTATAAGTACGAAAAACAGCAGTAATGGTATTCCTAAAAAAGTTATTAATATCTTTGGGTATTTCTTAAAATAAGTCATATTTAATCAAGTCCTAATTTTTGATCAAACATTTTGATTATTTTTTCTCCTGTTTCTAGATTCATAAGTGTAATCTTTCTTAACCGGTAATAATTTAGCCAATATTCCTTAAGGCTGTTAATATATCCATTTACAGCTCTATCCTTAGCACTAATAGAATTATTTAGTTTAATAATATCTACATTACCATATTTAAACCTCTCTAAGACCAATTCGTATGATTTAACAGCAACTTCTTTAGTCTTTAAAGCATTATTTACTAATTCTTTTTGCAAATTAAAATCAATAACTTGACCTCTTACTTTTTGAAGAAACTCTTGTTCTGTTTGACTTTGCTCCATATTAGTAATTTTACTTTGATCTTCAGCAATCAAAACGTTTCTTTTAGCTATACCCCAATTCAAAATAGGAACATTAACGCTCAAACTTACTCGATTCTGGTTCAACGGATCTATAAATGTATCGTCTAATCTATTACCTGATTTATTTAAACCTACACTAGCTATTAGATTGGGGCTTAAACGTCTATTGGCTTTTGCTCTAGCCAATTGTTCTTCCGCTCTTAAAGCACCTAATTTAAGGTTTAGCAACTGAGAACTATTACTTTTAGCCATTTCTAATGCTTTTGATAAGTCTATATCGATCAAAGGAATTTCTTCTTTAGTGTTTAGGCTTATTTCTCTGTTAGATTCAAACCCAAGAAAAATATTTAATTCAAACTGATAATCAACAAGTCTACGTTTGGCTTTTTGAAGTTCTGTTTGATTATTTAAAACATTTAATTCTAAATTTAATAGCTCCTCTTGATTTATGGTGGCAATTTTAAAACGATTCTTACCGATATTATATAGTTTCAAAGAATTTTTAAGATTAATTTCAATATTCTTTAGATTTAATTCTGCAGTCGCAAGGTTGAAAAATCGTTCCGTTGCCTTGATATGTAAATCTTCATTTTCCTCAACAAACTCTATCCGTGCCTTCTCGTATTTCAGGGGTTCAATTTTTTTATTCCATTTAAAACTATTAAACCCAAAAATTTCTTGATCTAATCTAAGATTGATAAGTGTGTTATTAAAGGACAAGTTCTTGATATCCCCTATATTTTCAAAACGATTCACTGATGAGTTCAAAGAAATTTTTCCTCCTGTAGCAAAAATATTTTGAGTAACACTTAAACCAATATTTGTATTTAAAGTTTCTATATCAGTAAATTGATCTCTTCCCAAACTAGAATTAAATCTTTGCTCTACCCTACGATTTAATGTCAAAGGTTCTATATCAAGAGACAATGTTGGCAATCTATTTGCTCTAAAGTTATTGTATAAATAATCACTTTGTTGGTACAAATTTTGTATTTTGAAAGCATCTAAAGATTTCTCTTCTGCTAATGCAATAACCTGTTTTAATGTTAAAACCTCTTTTTCCTGAGCAAATGATATTATTGAACAAGAAATAAGTACAATTATCAATACGTATTTTATTTTTTTATTTAAAAAAAAAGTCATCCTTAATTTAGCTTTTTAATAGTTCTATTTTTATTCAAGAAATAATATGCCAATGGTATAAAATAAAGACTCACTAACGTTCCTAAAGTCATCCCTCCAATAATTGATAAGGCAAAAGGTTTTTGCAATTCACTTCCTAAATCACTAAAAAACAGAAAGGGAACTAAAGCTAAAATAGTTGTCAAACTTGTCATTATTATTGGTTTCAGGCGCTGTACTCCTGCTTGATGAATAGCGCTCTCTAAATTTAAACCAGTATTTCTTAACTGGTTTATCGTAGAGATTTTTAAAATAGAATCGTTGATTATAATACCGCTCATTACAACAATTCCTATCATAGACATAATGTTTAGACTATGCCCAAAGACCATTAATAATAAAATTACCCCAACTATATCAATAGGTATTTCTAATAAAATAATTAGAGGTTGAGTAAAAGATTCAAATTGAGCCGCTAAAATAAAGTATAAGAGTAACAATGATATAGTTAAAACTATAATCATTTCTTTAAGCAACTTGCCTCCCGAGAATATCTTTCCTTCAAAATTTACTAATAGATTTTCTCTCTTCACTTTATCTTCTATATCTCCTGTATTAACTTTGGTGTAACCTTCTGAATCTACAACAATATCCAATGGAACATATTTACTATTTCGATCGGCATAAAGTGTTTTAAAATCTTTTATGGTATACGTTTCTACCAATATAGATATTGGAATATTAACATTTTGAGCATTCTTAATCTGTAATTGATTTAATATGTCATTTATATCACGTTTTTCATCTGTGATTACTATCGGTAAATAGTTTTGTCTAAATTTTAAAACATCAACATGCAACGTATTAAATGCTGATTTTAGTCTTTCGAAAACGCTCCCCGTCGACACCTCATATAAAGTAAGGTTTTCAGGCTTTAGCTTAACCACTATATGCTCCTCTAAAAGTGGAATGGTAACTGATGTCGCATACTGTTCATTTTGTAAGTATGCTTGGATATTCTGAATTTTTTTATATTCTGGCACTTGCTTATTTGATGACCTAATTTTCACTACTACATCAGATGCATCGTCTTTAAAAATTTTATCAAAAAGTGTCTCATACGGACTAAATTGAAAGAGCGTATTTACGTACTTTTTTGAAAAATAATCTTTAGTTATTGTAATTACATTTTCAATTTGATCAGATGATTTTACTTGTAAATAAATTTGCACCTGTGCATAACCTAATTCTTTATTTCTATTTAGTAAAAATTGTTGTTCGCCAATATAAGCGTTAGATGTTATAATAATTCCCTTCAATTGAGTCAGATATTTTCTAACTCGATTTTGATTTTCTTCTACTGTAATATTTTCATTCCAGTCTAGGTTTAATATAATTTCTGTTTGTTCTACCTGAGGAAGTTTTTCTTTATTGATTATATTAATTAGAAAAAATGAAATAGGTATACAAATAAGAAAACCAATCAACGCAACTAATTTGTGTTTAAAAATAAACGCGTATCCTTTTTCATACCAACACTGAATCATTGGCTTCTTAGTCACTTTAGACAACCCAATAGCATTTATCTTCTTAGACTTCTTATAAAATAGTTTATATAATACAGGTAGCAACGTTATAGAAACAATTAAGGATGAAAATAACCCAACGGTAACAGCAACTGCTTGATCGTAAAATAACGCTCCAGAGATACCACTTAAGAAAATTAAAGGTAAAAACACAGCACAGGTCGTTAAGACCGATGAAATTAGAGGTTTTATAATTTCGTTAGTACCCTTAATACAAGACCAAAATAGAGGTTCTCCACGATCTCTATATTGTGTGATATTATCTATAACAATGATTGAATTATCAATCATCATCCCAATACCCAAAATAAGCCCTGATAAAGAAATAATATTGATAGACAATCCCATTAAATGAAAGAAAAGCAAACTAATTATTAATGAAGTTGGAATGCTAAAACCAATTAAAAAAGGGGATCTAAAGTCTCTTAAAAAGAAAAACATCAATACAAATGCCAATAAAGATCCTATTACTAAACTTTGTTTAAGGTTAGTAATCGTATAATCTAAAATACCTGTTTGATCTTGCGCAATATCAATCTGAATTTCGGGATATTTTTTTCTAAACTCGTATTTTAACCATTTGATTTTTTTCTTTAAATCAGCAACTTTAGCATCTCTTTGTTTAACAATAGCCATACTAATAGCATTTTTACCTCCATTTAAAAAAGCGCCTTTAGCTTGTTGGGGCCTAATACCTACTTCGGCTATGTCTCTTAATTGCAATATCTTACCTCCCGATTTTAAATAAATCGATTTTATATCCTCTATTGTTTTTAATGCTGATTTAAACTGAATACTATATTTATAGATCCCTTCATGCACCATAATATTTCCGTAGGACACATTGTTGTCTTGAAGTACTTTTTGAATTTTTTTTTGGGTAATCCCTAAACTTTCAACTCGTTCTTTATTAGGTTGGATATAAACCTCAGAATGAACTAGCCCTGTAATATCAGCAATCCCAACTTCCGAAAGTTGTTCTATTCTTTTCTTTATTACTACTTCACATAATTCGCTGACTTCATTAAACCGAGATTGATCTACTTCTTTTTTCAGAGAAAAATTAAGTATGAAGGCTGGGATATCTGATGCACTTGCTTTAATTATCCTCGGTCGCTCTAGCTCTTTAGGTAAATTGCGCATGGCAATATCTACCTTTTCATTAACTTCTATAAAAGCAATATCATTGTCTGTCCCATACTTTAAACGCAAATGTATAATGCCGTAGCCGTCTCTTACTTCACTACGTAAATCGTCTACATCAGATACCTGTAATAACTGCCTTCTTATTGGAGCGACGATAGAGTTTTCCATCTCACGTACAGAGATATTCTCAAAACTAACCTGTACTGTAATTTCTGGAATATCAATATTTGGCATTAAGGAGACAGGGAGTTCATTGAAAGACACAGCTCCGAGCATGAGTATTGCTATAAAACTCATGATTACTCCTATAGGGCGTTCTATTAAAAATTTAACCATTTCGTCGTCTTAATTTTAATCGATTAGGTTTTATGAAAATGTGCTTTTTTCGCCAAAACAAGAATAAGGGCAAATATAGATATACAGCTATTAAAGAAAATACCAATCCTCCAATAGTACCTGCTGCTAATGCATACCAAAACTGACTGTCAGTGTCAAAAATTAGAAAAGGGAATAACCCTATAACCGTAGATATTATCGTTAAACATATCGGAATTATTTTAGCATTGAATGCTTTTAAATACCCTTTGATATTTGATAAATTAGGATACTTTCTTTTAACATTATTGTAGTCATTGATAATGTAAAGCCCTGCATTTACAACTAAGCCACAAAGTAGCAAGAGCGAAGCATAACCTCCTTGATCAAACTTTAAATCGAAAATTGAAAAAGTCAAGATACTTCCGATAAAAGAAATCGGTACCATTAAAATAATTGTAATTGGTTGTCTTAATGATTCCAAAAGAATAGTACAAACCATGTAAATGATTAATATTACCAATAACACCAACCAGTATTGTTCTTTTTTCTTTGGATTCCAACGTTCATTTTCATTCTTTTTAGATTTGAAGCCTAAAGGTAATTTCTCATTGAGCTCTTCTACTGCTTCTTCTAATATGAGTTCACCCAAACCATAACTACCTATGAAATCGTATTCTATATTTACTTTAAACTCTTGATTTACTTTATCTATAGTCCCTTCCGATGGTTGTTTAGACAATTGTCCAACACCTTTTAACTTATTTTTACCAAAAAGTTCATTTTTAATAGACCAAGTGTCCGAAGTTATAGCTTCATCAGCTACTAATTTTACTTTGGTATATTCATCTTTATAGATAAACCCCATAATACTTTCATCGCTATTGGTTTGAGAACGTAAGTCTTTTAAGATTCCCCAAATATTCGAATTGTTTCTTTCCAATAACTCTCTATCCAACGTCATTACATATTGCTGACGCAATTTGTTTCCATATCTTTTTTTACCAGTATTGATAATTACTTTTTGAATTCTAGGATTTTGTAGTAATTTCTTTTTCAAGCCATTGGCGTATGTTAAGATGGTTTCATAGTTATATCCTGTAATTTGTAAACTACTACTACGTTGAACATCCACAGTTCTATTACTAAATCCATTTCCAACTCCACTAACTGAAACATCACAACCTCCTATATTTGAAGCTTCAGAAATTAACTCTTCTTTTAAAAACTCGGGGAATCCATCATCTTCATGAGCTTCTTTAAATAAGATTTCTAAACGTGCGTTTTCTAGATCATAGATTATAGTAAAATAATTTTCTAATTCATCAAATTGAGACAAAAAGTTTTCTAATTTTCTTGAGACTTCATTTGTTTGAATAATTGTCGCCCCATCGGGCATATAAATCCTAACGTTCAGTCGTGTTCTTCCTTGCTCTTCTTCTCGTACTTGAGAAAAATCGAGCTTTGTAAATAAACGCGCTGCTCCTCCTAAGGTTTTATCAACAAAGGGCTTTATCTCTTCTTCATAGGTCTCGCTTCCAAAAACAGTATTGTACCATTCGATGTAGAGCTTTTCTCCTTCTAGATAGTTTGGTAATAAAAACACAGGCAAACCACAACCAATTATAGTAACGATTAATGCTAATTTCTTAAAACGTCGTGAAAAATAAATGATCCGATAATAGAAATTTGTAAATCGTATTACCCTACGTTTTCTCCTAAAATATACTTTCGCCTTTAATCTTTTAATGGGTAGCTTATCTAATAAAGCAGGAATAAAATAATAGGCTATTAATAAGGAAACTGATATGTTTACTACAATTACAAAAGCAAAATCCAGTAGATTTGCTTTGGCTTTATCATCTAAAAATATGATTACAGATAAAGCACCTATGGTCGTAAATGTCGCACCTACTATAGCTAAAAAAACTTTTCGATCTCCTTTATTTCTTAAGTGATCTAGCATGATAATACTATTATCAATTAAGATCCCTAGTGACACCGTTATACCGGCTAGTGAATAACTATGAATTTCGATATCAAATAAGTAATAAAAGATAAATGCAATAGCAATATTACTTACTAAGCTGATAAATATAATAGCTACGTATCGCCATTTTCTACTTACCAATAGCACAAATAGTAACAATAGTGCAACCGAAGCAACTATTCTAACAAATACAGTATCAATTTCTTCTTTTAATTCCTTAGTAGTATCTCGTTGCTCTAGTAGAGAAAAACCCTCTGGGAATTTTGTTTGTAAATCTACAACTACTGTTTTTATTTTCTTTACCAGTTCAATTTGATTGACACCCTGCTCGGCATAAACAATCATATTGATAGTATTTAACCCATTCACTCGGCTGAAACTACTACGCTCTTGTTCTTTATATATTACTTTGACTAGCTCTCCTAGGTAAATAACTTTATTGTTAACTTTTTTTATAGGGATACTATTCCATTGAATTTCATTTTGATTCGCCCCACCATTCAATTCGACATATAAGTGTTCTTTGTCTCCATTCATTGAAAACTGGTTTACATAACCGAGTTCACTAGATCTTAAATAGTTTCTAACAGCTGACTCGATATCTTTAGTGCTCAGTCCATGCTGGTCTAATATTTTCTTACTGTATTTTAATTCCCACTCTAATGGGCTAGATCCATAGAATGATAGACTTTCAACACCTTCGATAGCAGATATAGTATCGTCAAAAAAATCTTCGGAAAAACTCTGAATATACCTAGCATTACCATTTCCTATAATCGTATAATAGAGTAAAGGTATGCTTTCACTTTTGGTATGGCTAGACCAACCTTCAGCAATAAGGGGCTGAGTAACTCCTTCTGGGAATTTTTTATACGCACTTCTTATCAATGCACTTAACTCGAATTTTGATAATTTGAGATTGATTCCCTTTTTGAAAATGACCCGAATATTACCTCTTCCTTTTGAAGAGGAAGAGTTTATTTTTTTTACCCCACTTAAGGTTGCAGCCAAACCTTCTAATTTTGTCGTGACTTCACGTTCAATAATTTCGGGCAAAGCGTTTTTCCATCTATACGACACGGTAAGTACCTGCTGCTTTTTAGAAGGCTTTATTTGTACTGATAATAATGGGGCTAAACTAGCACCTATAATTATCAATACAACAAATATAATATTAACAGAGAATGTGTTTTTCATTAAAAGAACAGCTAGAAATCGCTAGCTCGAATTCAATTTTTAGTCTTTTACAACTTGAACTTTTGATTTATGTGCTAAATTTTCATTACCACTTACAATAACTTGATCCCCTTCTTTAACACCCGATTTGATAATTATTTCGGTGCTATTCTCTACTCCTGTTTCTACATATTTCCAAATCGCTTCCCCTTTTTCGTACTTGAAAACTACTTTTTTATCTTGACGTAACAAAATAGCTGTTTTAGGGACCACGATGGAAGAGGCAATACGATTCTTAATTTTAACCTTTACGTTCATTCCATCGAAAAGCTGATTGTTTTTGTTCGCTATAGTTGCCTTAACTTCTACCAAACCATTTTTATCAACTATAGGGTTAATTTCAGTAATTTCCCCTGTAAATGGAGTACCGCTATCCACAAATGTAATTACTTCAACTTTTTTACCTGTTCTAACTGCATTCAACTCGGATTCTAACACAGGGAAAACGACTTCCATTTGACTTGCATTTATTATGGTACATAATACCCTATCAAAGGTAGCTGGCAAATTGTGAGATTTTGCTTGTAAATTAGCAATCGTACCAGAAAAAGGAGCTCTTACCGTAGTTTCTGTAAATTGTCGTTGCACATCCTTAAGATTGTTTTGCGCATTCTCGTAATTACTTTTTATTTTAATATTGTTTAGAATCTCCTCTGGAACTGTAGCTGTATCTTTTATATGATAACCAAAACCAAGTAGAATATCCTGGAATTCAATCTTAGCTTTTTTTAGAGCGATCTTAGATTGTTCTAATTTATTATTAATAATTTCTCTGTCTAAGGTAGCCAAAACAGCTCCTTTTGCTACATGAGCGCCATTTTTTATGCGAATACTCGTAATAACTTCATTCAATTTAAATGGTATATCTGCTTTTCTACTAGCACTTAGTTTTCCATTACTTAGTAATTCTTTTTCAAAAGCTTTTTTTTCGGCTTTTATCAAACCTACTTTTATAGCTTCTTTTTGGAATTCTTTTTTTATCGATTCATCAATCTTTTTTTGTTCTTTAGTTTCACTACTAGAACAAGAAAATAAAGTTACGACACAGCTTAATAAAAAATAAAAGAATATAATCTTCTTTGAAGTCATAAGTTTTGTTTTTGATTTAAAACGAAGTTTATTCATTAAAAATACAATATGAAATTATAGAGATCATAGAACTTTACTAGTGATAAAGAATTACTAAACATATAATGAAGTAACTTCAACAAAACCAAAAGAACCTACGATTTTCCTTATAATATTTTTCACCATCTGAACAAACCTCAAAATTATTTAAAGACTATTGCTATCCGTAAATACCAATAATATTATTATATCAATACTATGGTCATGAGATAGAGCTATTCTGAATTTATCTCTGGGTATAATTTAAGAATATAAAGATCAATAAGATGAGATTCCTTGTTAAGCAAGAAATAACGAAATTATTATTAATTGCAGACATTCATAAAGACTATATTAATAATTTATTTTTTCATAGATACCCCAAATAGCCTATCCTATTTGGTTTCTCATTTCTATATACATGAGGTGACCAATCATAACCTTTATACCTGTAGCTCTTTATCTTAGAAAGTAATCATCTAAAATAAAACTACATTTAGCTTTTAAACCAATTAAATATTAATATTGGATTATCTGCCAATTTACTTCTTTTAATAACATCTTGAACAAGAGTATTTTTATATTTATCAGAGTTATAACCCTCATCATTTAAATACATCATCGGAGTAGCGTAATTTATTATACTGTTTTTATAAACCCCTATTTTCGTTCCTAAAAAACCAAAACTTAAATTATCTGTTTTACGATCTATTAGACTCAATTCTTCTGTTTGAAGGTTATACATATAATTTTCAATGTCAACTTTCCTTTTAAGAGTAAAAAGAAGTTTGTTTCCTAACATAAAATAACCATGAGAATTGTCCAAATATTGAAATTTATTTTTAGTTATTTTTTCAATAAATTCGTTATAACCTATATTATAATCTAGTTTATCTGGTATTGTTTTACCCTGAAATTCGACATTAAAAAATGGAATATAGTTGTCACCTTGAATTTTAAAAATAGTATTTGTAAACGGCTGATTAAATAAAATCATTGAATTATTTTTAACCAAATTAAAAGGAGACGTATATGCCAAATTATTTTGAGCTGAATTAGTCTTCATCAACTCCGAAATTATTTCACCTTTTAAATCTGTTTTTACAATTGAAAACTGCTTAGATCTACTGTCCCCCATAGACCTTACAAGGTGAGTATCGAATACATAACCTGTAAAACCCTTGTTGAAAGCAAAATTATAAGCCCTAAATTTTAGGTTAATCGATGATTTAAATTCACCATCTAACTTATACAATAGTAAATTTTTCTTAGCCACATCTAATATTACCACCTCTTTAGTTCTTTCGTTAATTTCAAAAGCTATCGGTAATATATATTCACCTGGACCTTTTCCGTTTTTACCATAACTCCTGATAAACTTACCTGTCATATCAAACTCCAAGAGTCTTTTAGAGCTTCCATCCAAAATAAATAAAAGATTATTAAAAACTTTTATCTGTGTAGGTCTCCCAATTAAACTCTGTTCTGTAGTTTCTAGCTTAATAACAGATGTTGAATCAATTATATGGGAAAACTTCACATCATTGTAATAACTCTCATCTTTAGATTCAGCAATAAATACAGTTTTCCCTTGGTTAACGATATTTTTTAAAGTCGGTTTCTTAGGATTTAGATTTTCACCAATATCCCATTTTTTAATTACGGATTCTTTAGAAATTTCATTTACATTATTCTCGTTAGAACTTTCCGGTTTACAAGAAAAGCAGATTAAGATTATTACGCTAAAATACTTGAAAAGTATATTCATGATTAATTATTTAATTTTTTAGACATTGATGTCAATTAAAATTGATTTAAACTCAGGAATTACCGTAAAAGGTTAAAAAAGCTAGAATAATTAAAAAAGTTATTAATTTACACAATGGTTTTAACGTTACTATAAATTTATTTATTAATTCTAAACCTATTAAAGTTCAAAATAGGATTATCGCTAATTTCTAATGAATTAATGAGATTTTTTATTTTCTCAGATTTATATTTTTCAATATTCTCTTTCAAATAGTCTGGTGTTACTGTTGTTATAAAAAAGTCTTTATAACTACCTACACCTGGACCAGAAACCCCCAATCCCTCAAAATCATTTTCAATCTGACTAAGATTAAATACCTTCTTAGAATTATTATCATAGAGGTATTTTATTCCATATTCTTTTTTTCTTAACAGTAAAATTATCCAATTGTTTGCTACGTAGAAGTCTTGGATATATTCAAATCCATTTTCTTTCAATTTTTCATTAAATAAATTTAAATCTTGTAATTCTTTTTCAAAATAGTCGCGAGGTATTTTTTCTCCATCTACCTCTATATTTAAATATGGAAAAGTGTTTAATTTGTTAAGCTTATAAATTATATTTGAATAAGGTTCTCTAAAAAAAAGCTCCCCCTGAGATGTTTTCCTTAGTCCACCTAATGCAATTAGGTTTCCTAATTTATATTGAGATTTTATTTTTAGATCTTTTACTTCGGATCTAAAATTGGAGTAAGTTACAGAAAATTTCTTGCTGTTTTTTTTGTTTTTTTGTCTCTGGTTATAAGTGTTTAAAATATATTTGTCTCCTAAGATTTCAATTTCACTAAATAAAATTTCCATAGATTCTTCGGAAAGAAACTTCCCTTTTCTATTAAATCTTAGTAAAACATTTTTGCCTCTATCATATAATAAAATCTCTTTATTCTTTGAATCAATAGCAAAATCTAACAAATTCGTATATTCTCCTTGCCCTTTTCCTTTTGCCCCAAATTTTCTTATGAATCTGCCTTTCTCAGAAAATTCAAATAAAGTATTTGATGATCTAAGGTCTAAAACAAAAAAACTACCATCGAAAAACTCTACTTTTTCTATGTGTCCCACTAAGCATTCTTTTCTTGTTTCTAATGGCATTACAAAAGTCGAGTCTATGAGGTGAGATAACTTTTGTTTAAAATCACCTTTCTTTTTATTTAGATAAGCAGTAGGCAATTTTACCCTTTCTGCTGTAGGTAGTTCTGTTGTCACTTCTCTTTTTTCATTTCTACTACATGAAAAAAGTAAAATAACTATTAATAGTTTTTGTAAGTAAGTTTTCATTTATAAAATTGAAATTCTCGTATTTTAATATTTTAATGTGTATTACAAGTCATTTCTAACTTCGTTAAATATTAAAATAGGGTTATCCCCTAATTTGGTTTTAGATATAATCTCTTTTTCATGAGATGGTATTTTTACGGCCGTAGGTTGTAACAACCAATCAGTTTGTAAATAATTAACGACATAATTTTTATACTGACCTACCATAAAACCATAAAAACCTAATGAATTCATATCATTCTTCATCCGGTTAAGTTCCATATAAACTTTTTTAGTTTTTAATGAATAAGCACAGGTGAAATCCCAATGTCCTTTATAAACACTAAAAAACAAAACATTATTAATTATGTCATAATAACCTTGAGGTATGTAGACATACTCGTTATTCTTTATTTCGTTTTGAAAACTAAAAATTGAGCTATGTTTTTCAAATAGTGACTTTGAAATTTCAGTATTATTATACTCAAAAATGAATTCTTCATTTAACCCATCCTCATTTAATTTATACAGTTCATTTAAATATGGTAATTTAAAAAAAATACCTAAATCATTGTAAGAAAGGCATTTGCTACTAGAAAGCTCCCACAAACTGGGTGAATCCTTAAATCTTATTTTTTGAGTGATGTTCATATTTGAATCCGTCTTCACTAAAAAAAATTTGCTTTTATTAGTATTTAAATCTTTTACTCCACCTATTCTAGTATTTTGAACGTCAAAAAGAAAATCATTGTCTAATTTCAAAAAACTATTAAAACTAAAATTCATCTCTTTTTCACTTAAAAACTCCCCATCAATACTGAAAGTCATTAGTTTATTTAATTTTCGAGCATACAGAATAATAGAATTTGTTTCTTCATCAATGACAAAATCCCAAGGTTGTAAGTATTCGCCAGGACCTTTACCTTTCGAACCTATTTTTCGAATGAATTTACCTTTCATTGAAAAAACGAATAAAGCATTAGCGCTCGCTGAATCCAAAATATAAATTTTGTCATTGTAAATCTTAAACTGACTAATATGGCTAATAAGTGATTCTCTTGTCGTCTCCAACCTTACAATATGGCTTTTAGAAAAAATAGTTGATAAAGGAACATTTTTAGAAGCACCTGCGTTTTTTATTTCAGGTATCTCAATAATTTTCAACTGTGCGCTACAATCTAGTATAATCATCACAAATGAAAGCAATATAAAAAGTTTATTCATCTCTTAATTTTGTTTTAGATTCAAAATTGTCTTTATTAAGATAAGTCTAAGTAAAACACCTAGACTTATAAATTAATTTAGTCCTATTAACAAGATGTTGTATAAGAATTACAATATTCATTAGTAGGAGCACACCAAGTAAAACCAGTTGCATACTCTCTGTAACATCCTCCTGGAATGGTATAACATTCTGTAATTAGAACTTCACAAATGTTTTCTGTTTGCGCTTTGGCAGTTTCTAATCCTTGCAATGACACTAAAGACTCTCCATTATTATTAAAGTTTAGTGTTGTATTAAAAAACATTGCTAAAGCAAATAACCCTCCAGCTAAAGCAAATAATACTTTTTTTGTGCTTATTATATTTCGCATTTTAATTTTATTTTTTGTGGAATAAAAACCACTGTTTAAATTTCTAAAGATTTTAAAGGAGACCAATCTACAAAATGTCTTATTTATCTTTAAACGTAAGACAAATAAACTTCCTCTTTTTTTAAAAATATTTACATAAGCATACATTTTAGATTAAACAATTCTACAAATGAAAATTCAAGGATTATTCTTTAGGATTATTTTCTTCATTTCCATACGTATTTCATTTATAGCTTTAGAAGGTATTTTTATTTCTTTTTTAAGAATTTTGTTTGCTATTTTTGTAGCCTTGTTTGACTCTCCGGTTTCATCATATAGTTTGGCCAATAAGTAATCTGGATAAAAAAGAGCAGGCATCATATTAGCGGATTTTTTATACACTTTTTCAGCTTTTTTGTATTGACCTATAGCTTTATAGCTATTACCTAAAGTATTCTGCAAAATTGGACTATTAGTATATCTTTCGGACAATTTTAATTTTTCAATAGCATTTATATTATTTCCATTTAAGGAAAGTGCACGCCCGTATTCTTCCAAAAATCTTCCACTTCGTTTAAAAAAATCAAAAGCACTTTTATATTCGTTTACACTAGTATCAAACAATCTATAATTAAAGGAATAAGCTGCTTCTTCCCATGTTTTGAATCCTAATACTAGTTGATTTATTTTCAAGCTTATATTAGAAATCAATACAATTCCACTTAATGATAAAATAAGTTTGATTAATAACCGTCTTTTTTTGTGCCCAAAAATATTTATAGGTATTTTATTCTTATCTAAACAAGATAAAAATGATAAAAATACCACTAGTATTAATTTAATAGGAAGTATTTGCATGGGGTAAGAAAAAAAAGCAAATACAGCTATAGAAATGATTGACATCTTAACTAATAAGGCAAAATGCTTGTAGCGACTTACAACTTTTAAGTTGTATATAAAATATATCGTAGATAACAGAATCGTAAAACCGATAATACCATTTTCAACTACTAGTTGTATAAATTCATTAAAGGCATATTGAGGAGTTCCTGCAAGAGATATTTCATCAGCAGTTCTATTTAAAGAAAAATAGAATGCTTGATAGTTCATATAATGTGCTTTAAACTTATCAAAGCCTACACCGAAAAAAGAATAATCATTAATAATTGAACTACATATCTTCCATATTAGCAATCTACCATCTGCAGATTTTTTTTTAAAATTATAAAGTAAAAAAGCAATAGGTAATATAGAAACTAAACTAGTAAGCAGAATATATTTATTAGCTCTTTTCATTTTTTCAATGAACTGAAACTTATAAGTGAAGATTAGTAAACTACATGAAATACAAGATATCCAAGCTGCTCTTGATTGTGTAACTGGTAATACTAAAGCTATTGTTATCATCCCTACCAAAGGAATATATTTTAGGCATGTTTTTAAAACCCTGAACTCTAGACTAGTCGGTAATGAAAATTCCATTTTATTTAGCTTCCCTTTAAACAGAAAAAAACCCAAAGAAATAATGAAGACAACAGTAATAAAACCTGCATAAGGCCCTGGGTTAAAGAAAGAACCTGTAATATTGAAATTACTATTATTTGACCTAAAAATACCTAATAATTGCAAGTTGCCGTAAATTGCTTGTGTTATTCCCGATACTATTATTCCTAATAGTATAGACATATAGACATATATATTAGGCTCTAAGAGTTTTAAAACTACATAAAGAGCAGTTAATCCCAATAATTCAATAAAACGAATGGAAAACACATACTCTTCCTGAAACACATACCTGTTTAAAGTTATATAGATTACAAATATAACTAGGGATATATCTAATTTAGAAATTTCTAATATTAGCTTTTTTCTAAAAAACAACTCTAACAGAAAAGGAACAGAAATTATAATTAAAAAACATAGAAAAAAAATCGTTTTACTGGATATAATAGAACTGTATAATGCATTAAATCTAACCATTGGTAATGCTAAAAACAAAAACACCACTAAAATTATATTTAGCGCAGAAATTATTCTTTGAAATGTTTGAGAGGCGGAAATCACTAAAAATTTAATTTTAATTAAAGCTAACTTTTTAAAATACTTTTTCGATGGTTAAAAGCTAACAGTAATAACGCTTCAATTATAACTCTTTTTTTTTATATATCTATTTAACTTGGCTATATCTCCAGTAAATCCGTCTAAAGGATTTTAGTACTTGATAATGTAGGAATTAACTTTCAAAAAAGATTTTTTCTTCAATAAGTAAAACAAATAACTGTTTTCAATTTTTTAAAATACTTCACTCCAATATTTTCAAATTATTGAAAAATTTTAACCAGACACCAATGATTTTTAATATGTAATTTGAATGATGAAGAAAAAAAACTTTCTTACATAAATAAAAACATCATTGAAGCAGAGTTAAATAGTAAGTTAGTAAAAAAATTATGTAAACTTAAAAGCTATAAATTTACTTTTAGGTAAAGTCTAGTTACACGAATTACTAAAATATTAATACATGATTAGAATAAAAAATTATCTTATTGCTCTTGTAGTATTTAGTACAAGTTGTAATAAATATTCAGATGAAGTAAAACTTGCTCTAAAACTCGCAGGTCAGAATGAAAAAGAGTTAATAAAGGTTTTTGATACTTACAATGAACCTAAAGACAGCTTAAAACTAAAAGCGGCTTATTTTTTAATAGGAAATATGAGTAACAAATCATATCACCTCTATAATAAGACACAAGAAAAATTAATCCAAACACTTAAAAAACCTAGTAATAGAGGAGAAATAAAAGGAGATGAAAAAATTAACCTAAAAAATGATTCAACAATTACTTCAATGTGGACTAAATTAAATACTAAGTATGGGAATCTTAAATCAAAGAAGCTTTTTGACTTAGAGACAATTACATCTGATGTTTTAATAGATAATATTGAACATGGATTTAAAGTGTGGGATGAAGTTCCTTGGTCTAAAAAATATACTTTCGATGAATTTTGTAATTATGTATTACCATATAGAAACTACTATGATACTCCTGAAATTTGGAGAAATGACGTATATGATAAGTTTAAATGGGTTAAAGATTCAATAAAAGATGATGACTTTATAAAGGCTACACAATTAATCAATGATAGTATAAATTGGTTTAGATGGCATAAAGTTTTTTACAATTATAGCAATATTCCTGTCAGTGATATTTTTAAAGGAAAATATGGGAGTTGTAGAAATCACTCAAGTCTAAAATTAGCTGTCTTACGTTCATTAGGAATTCCATGCAAACAACTCTTTGCTCCTGGAGCAACCAGTTGGGTTGCAATCCCTGATAAAAATAAAAAATTTTTAGATTGGGAATTCAAATCCCCGCCCAATATAAACGCAAAATATGTTACCGAAAAAAGAAAGGCCAAATATTCTAAAATTTATGAAGTTTCATATCGAATGCAACCAGATTATTTCAATTCTGACGATAAAAGCACTATACCTCTTCAATTTCTAAATAGACACTCTAAAGATGTAACTTCTGAACACACCTATACAAGTAATATCAAAATTAGTATTGACAATAATAAAAATCATAAATATGTTTATTTGTGTGAATACGATAATTTTAAGAAAGGCTGGAATGCTGTAGATTGGTCAATTATAAATGGAGAAAATGCATATTTCACACAAGTTGGAATTAAAAAAATATATAATCCAATGTTTTTTGAAAAAGGAAAGTATTTTTCTGCTGGTTCACCGTTCTATTTATTAAAAGATGGAAAAAAAATAATACTTAAAGCTTCTAATATAAATAAAGAAGTCAAAATTTTCAGAAAAAATGAACTTAACTATAATGAAAATGCTCACGCATCGTTAATGCTAAACACTTATTTCGAAGGGAGTAACAACTCGAATTTCAGAAACGCTAAAACTCTTTATAAAATAAAAGATATTCCTCAAAAATTAGAAGAAATTAAAATAAAACCTGTTCAATTTCGCTACATAAGATATGTTTCAGGTGATGGAATACCAATGTCACCTGAATATCAAAATGAAGCACATTTAGCAGAAATCCATTTTTTAAATGACAAAGGACAAAAGCTAAATGGTATTAACTTAAATACTAACAATAAAAGTAACGTAAATAATCTTTATGACGAAGACATTAGAACTAACTTTGATTGTAACGAAAAATGCTGGGTCGGTTTAGATCTTGGTAGACCTACAAAAATAGGCGGGTTTAGATATTTATTTAGAAATTCATTTAATACTATAGAAAAAGGTGATGATTATGAACTTTTCTATTGGAATGAAAATAAATGGGTTTCTTTGGGGATCAAAGAAGCTAAAAATAATTATATAGAATTCATCTGTCCCGAAAATAGTGTTCTTTGGTTAAGAGATAGAACAAAAGGAAGTGATGAAATGATTTTTTTTGTGGACGACAATGGCAAACAAATTTGGGGATAAATTATTCCATGAATATCTGTTTTCACTCATAAAAGCACCTCTTAATGACAGAATATTAAAACTTGATGTGGGGTTCAAAGGGGGCGTTTCCGCTCCCTTGCAAGTTTGCATTTTCTCTCGGTTACGGGGTAATATGCTAACTTGCAGCCAAGCTCCGCAGGCTCCTTAACCTAAATATTCCTGCCTATTTCATTCTTTTTCAACCACACATCTAGATAACTTTTCTCTTGCCTTTTTCTCTATTTCTTAACTATCACCACAAAACTTCCAACAAAACCAAACCTTAAAAACAACACCAAAAATTCTGTTGAAAATCCATATCTATATTATCCTTAAAAAAGCAAAAACACCGAAGAGCAATATCACTTAATCATAACAACTGACTCTCCATTTAATCAATAAAATTTCATTAATTATAAAAAGACATTTACACATGATCAAATCTTCTAATGCTATCTACAAGTGGCTGTAACTTATCAATAGCTTCCAAAAAAGACACCCATTCAGGGTTCGATAGAAGTTCTGCATACCCTGATGTAAGGAACTTGAGTAAAAAAATACTGTCAAAAGCCCCATTGATATGGGAAAAAGAGAGGGTTCGATTGCCCTCTCTTTTTGTATATGAAATATTGTTGTCAAATAGTGTATTTAACATCAAACGCTTTAAAGGTAAGTCATCCATACCCCATAGTAATCAAGGATTCAATAGTATATGCTTAGCATCTCATCGGGTTCGTAAAGTGTTTCTCATCCTTATTTGAGAATTCTCGATTTTTTCGGTAAGCATCATTTTTTCTTTAATAATATCTTTAATTTTCTTTTCATAAAATGTAACTAATTCAGGCTCCTCTATATCTATAATTCTTTCTTGAAGTCTTTGGATTTGCTTGTCTATTTTTATGAGTTCCTTTTTATACAATACTACCGTACTTTGTTCTTGCTCTGATAGATCGGATAATACCTTTCTAAAGCTTTCATGTAAATCCACTTGTATAGAGATGCTATCTAACTTTTCTTCTAGTAGTTTATGTAGCTTATCGCCATTCACCGATTTACCATAATTACAGCATCATTTTTGTCTACATGTATAATAAAAATAGTAAACTCCAAGTTTACCTTTTGATGCCCCACCTGTAACCAAATTATCACAATGTCAGCACTTAAGAATTCATCTCATCGGTAGCTTTGTAGCTACTTCATCTTTAGTAAATCTAACACCTTGAAATTTACGTTTTAATCTATCTTCAATATTGGATACCGTACTTAGATCAATAATTTTCTCATGTTTTCACTTTACCATTTCTATTCCTCGGGGTTCATAATCAATATAACCAGCATAAAGAAGAAGCCTTCTTTTAGAGAGTAATTTATTTACAAATGATTTGTGCAGTATCTTTCCTGTTCTACCTCTTAAACCCTTTTCATGAAAAAAACGTAAAAGATCCATTTGCTGTTGCAAAACTCCATTAGCAAATAATTCTAAGCCTTGTTTAATAATTAAACCTTTTCCTTCTAAAGGCGCAAGAATACTTCATGAACCATAAGGGTTTTTTATATATTCATATCAAGGAATTACCTGTAAAGTATAATACCCATTCAACATTCTAGCCTTTTGCCTGTCTCTAGTCCTACGAGCATTGTTCTCTCTTTCGTACTGTTTTACGGACATCGTAATACTTTGAAGCATTTTTCCTTCAGGAGTATCATCAATATTTTGTTTGAGTGAATAGATTTTAGCACCTCATTGTGCTTCGATTTTACTCTTGATATCCCACCGTCCCTGTACATCTCTAATGATTCTATCAATATCATCTACAATTACATATTGAACACTAGTAAACTTCTTATTCACTTCCGAGAGATAATTAATCATAGCATCTAGCCCTTCTCTTGAGATGTATTTTCAGGATACTCATCCATCACTAAAGTATTTAGCTACAGACATATTATTATTTTTCACATATTCATCACACATTCTTTTTTGACTGCTTAATCCGTTTCATGTACGTACTTGATTTTTAGAGGATACCCTTGTATATATTACCACTTTTGAATTATCCATTAGGGCTTTAATGATTACCTAATAAAGTGTTATAACTTCCTCCTTATATTATAATCATCAGGCTTTTCAATGCAATTTTCACTCTCTTTTTGTTTTCTTTTTTTTGCAATTTGCATACATATAGCTGCCATTTTACGAAACATATTGAGTAGAGCTTCCAATTTTTCATCAGGATTGTCTAGATATTCTTTCGGTAAGTATTTTTTAAATTGTTCTAGTGTAGTCATCTTATACTTGGGTTATCGGATAATTAGCAACTAGTAGTTCTATTTTATTTTTCCTATTTCCATTGGCGTTATTAGCAGTAATCTTTCAAGGAAGTTCTACAATATACCGTCAATTACGTTTGATATAAGTATCCAGTATCGTAGAGGGATAATTTGATAATAAGAATTTACCCTTAATATTGGAAAGTGTATCCAATAGCACAATATAATCTTCAGGAGTAAATCCAGCATAGTGACCTTGATTGACAGGTTGCTCTGCTATATATGGAGGATCACAATAGAAGAAAGCTTCCTTATGATCTCTACTCTTGATCACTCGAAAATTAATCGTAAAAAGAATACATAAAGATTATAAAAAACCTAAAGGAGAATTAATCGATTTTGTATTAAAATATCAAGGCTCTTTACTAGAGTTTAGACTATATGCTAAGGAACATTATCCACATTTAAACTGGAACAAAATAATAAATGATGTAGCGTAATATGAAAAATACAAATATCTCAAATGGAGATAATTCCATAAATATAGGTAAAATTAAAAATTTAGATATTGCTATTGACGGAAGAAATAATATGACTGAAGTAGAGGTGAGTAATAAATCCGAGCTATTCAAACTAAATGTTTCTCCTCAAAGAATTTCTATAATAGGGATTATAGGTTTTCTTTCGAATATAGTTACAATTTTAGGTTATCTAGCGACTCTTAAATTAAACTCCACGTTTATATTTACGATATTGATGTTTGGAGCATTAGCTTTTATGATGCTCTTTCTAGTCGGTAATACTCTACAAAGACAGAAGTTTATATGCGTATTTCCCAATATGTACTTGCAATTCACAAATGATCAAATTTCATTAAACAAAGTCAGTATCGTTTGTCCTAATTGTAAATCTAAAATGACTATGGTTTCAGGAGAAAGAGGAGGTGCACGTATAATATGTAAGAGAAACCCATATCAGCATAATTTTGAATTTGACTACACAACTATTTAAGCGGTTCGAGAAATCGCTCAAAAATCCCATAATTTTATAATGGCATTCTCGAACCGGATTCAACCGCTGGGATACCGCATAAAATAAGGCTATAAACAACAAAACACCATACAATGTACGGTGTTTGTCATAAAAGCTCCCCCTCTTGGGCTCGAACCAAGGACCCTCTGATTAACAGTCAGATGCTCTAACCAACTGAGCTAAGGAGGAATGTTCATATAGAACTATTTCAAGGTGCGAAAATTAACAGCTTTCGCGTAGCTTAACTTTAAATGGCTACCGCTTTACTGCGATTGCGGGTGCAAATATATAACAAACCTACCATGCGACAAAATTTTAGATCAAAAAAAATGAAAAAACTTTACTTAAATAAGTTAAGTATATCATTCCCAAATACTATTGCCATAAGTCCCATGACAATAACAAAGCCGATAATCTGTCCAATCTCTAATACACGCTGACTAGGCTTTTTGCCTGAAATCATTTCATAAAGCAAAAACATCACATGACCTCCATCTAAAGCCGGTATAGGCAATATATTTACAAATGCTAACCAAACACTAAACATTGCTAGAAAACTCCAGAAAAAAGAGCTATCCCACTCTTGAGGCATCATTTGAACAATACCTACTGGGCCTGAGACTTTTTTATAAGCTTCTGTCTTGGTATTAAATATCACTTTAAATTGTCTCACCTGACCAGATAAGGCTTCTATAGTTTTGTTTAATCCCTTAGGAATGGCTTCAATAAAACTATATCTATCTGTAACTAAAAGATTATTACTAGAAGGGTAAATTCCTAACTTCCCATCACCTGTAAGATGAATACTCTTATTTATTATGGCATTTCCTCTCTTTATTTCTAAATGCAATGTATCACCTTTAGATGCAATAATCTCATCTCTAAAAGCAGACCAAAAGGGAGTTGACTTCCCATTACTCTTTAAAACTTCATCATCTAGCTTTAGCCCATTCTTTTCTGCGGTTGAACCTTCTGCAATAAAACCAATAACACTACTAAATCTTGGACTTATAAATGCTCTTTCTGTATTCGAGAAAAGTATTTTCTTATGCTCATCTGTAAGCTCCAAAACCACTTCTTTCCCTTCTCTATCTACAACGACCTTATCACCTAATAAAATTTCTAATACCGCTTGATTAATTTTCTTTATGGGTCTATCATCGACACTTAATATTTTATCTCCATTTTTAAAACCTAAAGCAGCTCCTATTGAATCTACTTCTATACCATATTTTAAGTTTTCAGCAGGTATGTACGTATCTCCGTTATTAAATAAAAGGCAGGTATATACTAACCAGGCTAACAAAAAATTAACGATGACACCACCACACATGATAATTAAACGCTGCCATGCAGGTTTAGAGCGAAATTCCCAAGGCTGAGGAGGAAGTGCCATTTGCTCGCGATCCATACTTTCATCGATCATCCCCGCAATCTTTACATATCCACCTAAAGGTAACCAACCTACCCCCCAAGTAGTTTCTCCTATTTTCTTTTTGAATAATGCGAACTTAACATCAAAAAAGAGAAAGAATTTCTCGACCTTAACCTTAAAAAGTTTTGCTGGAAGGTAATGTCCAAATTCATGAAGAATTACCAAAATAGATATCATTAGAACAAATTGTCCTATTTGAAAAAGTACATCCATTAAATTTTATTTTTTATCAATTGATAAGTGATTTAAAACCTGTATTTACCTTAAAGATCTAGTCTTTTAGTACAAATCCATCTAATTGCAAATACAACATTAGAAACCAAAATTATTTTATAGAATTACAATCTGTAATACAGATAAAAATAAGGTTTAAAAAAAGACTATCAATCGAAATTGATAGCCTTTTAAATATTGTTTCTCAAGAAAAAATCTAGTACAATTCAGATCTTCTATCCGTGATTTCTGCCTTATCCTTTAAAGCGTTTGTAAGTGCTGTTTGCGCTCTTCTTTGCTCACTAGCAGTATTCTTGTTAGCAATACCCAAATAAGAAGCTAATTCTTGCCCTTTTGTCTTATTTGTTACTTGCACTACAAATACTCCTTTCTTTCCTTCAATAGCACCAGAGACTTTGTCTTTATCTAGTCCAAAAGCAGTACCCACTACTTTCTTTTCGATACCAGCACCACTAATCGTACCACTCTTAAGACTTATTCCTGTAGCTGTTTTAACACGAGTGTCATTTGCTTTAGCGATAGCATCAAGATCAGACCCTGAAATCTTAGCTTTTAACTGAGCTGCTTTCTTTTGATTTCTTAAAATAGGCAACACTTTTGTAGAAGCACTTTCCGTATCCTGAACTCCTTCAGCAATCTTTTTTCCTAAACGTGCTACGATGTAACCATTTGGTAAATCAAACGTTTTAACATCACCTATCTTAGTATCTTCATTGAAAGTCCATTTTACTAAACTTCTCTGCTTACCTATTCCTGATAAACTTTCATCTAATAAATTAATACCTGTAATTGGTTTTGCTGTATATCCACTTTCTTTAGCAAAAGCTGTAAAATCTTTTCCTTTAGCATTTAAAGAAAACTCAGAAACTTTAGCATAGATATTATTAATTGTTTCTTCGCTTGGTTCGATCTTCTGAGCGATTTCAGCGATCTTAACTACACGTTGGATGTTCTTTTGGTCTTCGATTTCAATAATATGATATCCAAAACGAGTTTCCACTACACCTAGATCTCCTGTTTTTCCTTCAAAAACATAGTCATTGAACGCAGGCACCATTCTTCCGTAAGTGAAATATCCTAAATCTCCTCCTTTTTCACTGTTTGATTTATCCGCAGAAAATTCAGCTGCAAGAGCATCGAACTTTTTAGAAGATTTTCCTACTACCGTTTTAATACTATCTGCTAAAGATTTAGCTTCTTCTTTTGTTCTGGTAGCCTCTGCCCCTAATCCTTCCCAAGAAATTAAAATATGTTTTGCTTTTACAGAATCTGGTAATTTCGATTCTGCTACTAAACGTGCTAATTTAAAATAAGCTCCATCTTTATATGGACCATGCAAATCATCGATCTTACCATCAAATAAATTTGTAGCTAATTCTGGATTGACATCTTTCTTAAATTGGAAACGGTCTTGATATTTGATATCCGAATTATCATTAACAAATTGTGCTACATCTGTAGTATTTGTAAATCCGATAATCGTTTCTTCTTGTTTTGTTACGTTATTGAATTCTTTTTTATCTCCTAATAATGCCACTAATTTCAACTTAGTTTCATTCTCATCAGCTAAAGAAGCAACTTCATCAACCTTTACGTATTCGATATCTCTTTTTTCCTCAGTTTTGAATTCACTTGCATGACCTTCAACATAACTTTTGATTTCTGATTTTGAAACCACTACAGTACTATCTGCAATAGCACTATATGGAAGCAATACATATTTGATATCTACCTTATCATTATCCGCTTCGTGATCTATTTGACCTTCCTTGTTCGTATAGTTGATCCCTGCTTTTACCATTGAGAAATATACATTTCTTGCAGATTGCTCTAAGCTACTATTCTCTAACTTTGACCAAACTTGGCTATACCATGCTGGATTCGAACTTCTTCTTTCATTTACAAAGTCTTGTAATTTAGCATAACTAAATACCCCCGACTCATCAGCGAATGTTGGGTCATTTTGTAGGCTTTTAGTTAACTCGGCTTTTAAATGCTCGCTATCTAAATTAATCCCTGCTTCCTCAACTTGCTGATTTAAAACCTCATTATTAACACGTTGATTCCAAAGATTTTTAACGGTATTTAAATTAACCCCTCTTCCTCTAGAAGCATTTTCTAATTGCTGCTGAAACTCTCTCGTGCTAATTTCCTCTCCATTAACCTCTCCAATTACTTTTTGAGCTTTACTTCCTGTAAACCCTCCACTTCTTAACAAATCCCCAATAATGAAGGCAAAAAGTGCTAGAGCGATAATAAGAATCAAGAAAACAGAACGTTTTCTAATATTATTTAATACTGCCATTAGTTGAATTTTTTATTCAATGATGGGCGAAAATAAGGTTTTCTCTAGTAAAATAAAATATATAAACACAAATACTTCCCTCTTAATAGCATATCTCCTCAAACGTTTGACCTAACACCCAATAAATTATCTGTTTTAAAAATCCAAAAGCCCTGTAAGTGTGACACTTTAAAAAATAGTTAACGTCCCTAGTATACAGACTTCTTTATTACTGATAAATAAGCAATGAACAAGGTATACTCCATAATAACAATGATCACTCTTTTATTATTCTGCACCCCATCTACAGCGCAGAAGATAGTTACTGGTAAAACTGTCACCATGAAAGATATTGCCCGATATGTAGAAATACATAACATCAGTAATTACACAAAAACGCTCTCAGATGAAGAAGGCAATTTCAAACTTCGTATGTCCTTGAATGATTCAATAGCTTTTAGTGCTCCACTATATGAGAAAATGGTATTGAAAATTAACACCAAGCATTTAGAAGAAGATTTATTAATCATTCAATTAAAAGAAAAGACAAACCACCTTAATGAAATCATTCTAGAAACAAAAATTCAACCTAAAGAATTTGATATTGATGCGATCAACAGAGAATTAAAAACTCTTGCTGCAAAAGATCTAAAAAACAATCCTGATAAATACATTAAAAAAGAAGAATTGATAAAGGACGGAATCAATTTACTAGGACTGATTGAATTCACGGCTAAATTATTCCGCAAAAAAGATACTTCCAAAAAAACAGATATACCTATAGTTTCTTTAAAATTCGAAGATTTTAAATGGCTATTAGACAACGATGAAGCAATTTCAATATCTTTTCTAACACATGAATTAAATCTTCCCAAAGATCAAATTCCCTCTTTCTTATATTATTTAGAAGACAAAAAAATAGTATTAAACAGAGGAGCTGTTTTCAAAATAATAGACGAAATGGTAATCGCCGCTAAAGAATTTAATGGTTCAAAAGAAAATTGAAACTGAACTATTCTACTATTCGCAATAACTTTACACCACCCTTCTACTTAATGCAATTGACGAAATGCGACAAGAGAAAAGCAGAGTGAACTCCTTAGAGTAAGCCTTGAAGCATTATAGCCTTTTACGGCCAATCAATTGAAAGATTTACCAGAAAAGTGCTACAAATCGGACGCTAATCTTTCAGTATTAATTCAATTAAAACAATCCTGTTTTTTTGAGTTTCACAAATTTTAATCTTAAAATCATCTACCTCTATAACATCATTTTTTTCGGGAATATCTTCCGTAAAATTCATAATATATCCTCCTAAAGTCTCGTAACTTTCGGAAACAGGGATTCCTAATTCATACTGTTCATTCAAATGATTAACTTCTACTCTTGAAGAAAAACGATAATGACCTTCACCTAATTCCTCTTCAATAAGCTGCACATTATCATGTTCATCTTCGATCTCCCCAAAAAGTTCTTCTATGATATCTTCTACCGTAATAAGCCCACTAGTACCTCCATATTCATCAACGACCATAGCAATGCTGCGCTTTCTTTTAGTTAGTACATTCAAAACATCTTTGATAAACATGGTTTCGGGAACAAAAACTACGGGGCGTAGAATAGCATGAAGTGTTTTGGGTCTTTTAAAGAAATCGAATGCATGTACATAGCCAATAACATCATCGATACTAACATTGAACACAATAATTTTTGACAAACCAGTTTCCTGAATCAGCGCACTCGCCTCTTTTATTTCTTGTCGTCGATCAATCGCCACAACCTCGGTTCTAGGCACCATGATTTCACGTGCTCGAACATCTGAAAATTCCAATGCATTTTGAAAAATCTGGATTTCACTATCCCATTCTTCATTACGCTCTCCCGCTACTTGTTGGTTGATATAATCTCCTAATTCTGTCTTAGAAAATGTGAGTACTTCATGATCGTCTTCCGTTTTAAAAAAGAGTTTTAAAACAAGATTAGAAACCTGCATTACCCCCCAAGAAACTGGAGATAGGATTAAATAAAAAAGATATGCTGGTAATGACATCAAAGTCATCAGTCGATTGGCATAAATCTGAAAAAAAACCTTAGGTAAGAATTCTGCCGTTACTAAAATGATTAAGGTGGAAATTAACGTTTGAAGTAGCAAACTAATTCCCGAACCGATAAACGGAAACCAAACTACTATATATTCCATTAGCAGGTCTCCTATAAAGAAACCATAAACTACTAATGCCACATTATTACCCACCAACATGGCTGCAATAAATTGCGATGGGCGCTTAGTCAATCGCTGTAAGATTTTGGCGATAAACGTAGATTGTTTTTTCTCTAATTCGATATGAATTTTATTCGCCGAAACATAAGCAATCTCCATTCCTGAAAAAAATGCAGAAAGTAATAAGCAAATAACAATAACTGTTACGTCAAGCCACATAGTTTTTAGCGGCGTTGATTAAATTTCTTATTAAAATAAAGACGGAAGAAAAACATCCCTAAAGCGGCTATACCTAAAAGGATCATAAAAACTGTTTTTGTTCCTCCTGTGCTATATTCTTGGTATGCTTGATAGAAAAAGAAACCAGCAAAAACCAAATAAGCGTATTGAAATATACGACGAGCTATTTCCAATGTATTAAGTATTAATCCTCTATAACCTGAAGACCAGAGTTATTTCTAGACTTAAAGCTAGTGAAATCTTCATTGGCATCAAAGCCAAGACCATTATTAACTCCACCGTTTTTAAAATGCACTGTGTATTCCTGATCGGTATACACCCAATGCAAGCGTTGATTCCAAAATAATTGGGGTGCATCTAGCACAGTACTATCACTGGTAACAATATGCACGTTACCTTGAAGGTCTACTAATTTATTGGATACGTAGTTGATCGCGTAATCGGAAGTCACTATAGATTTCCCTCCTTTTTTATCATATACTTCCAACTCTATTCCTTTTGGAAATTCATAATATGGAAAATCTTTATGCTGAGTAAAGTCTAACATTTCTGGTGTTTTTAAGACTGCTGTCAAACGTCCCGAATCGGTATGTTTGATAACAACTTCCTTCCCTACACCAAGAGGAATTTCCTCAAAACTTTTATCATAGTATGCTTTAGGATTTTGATTACAAGCATAAAAAAACATTGCCGCAACTATAGTTACAGCAATGTTTCTCAATATGTTTTTAATATTTCTAAGCATACTTTTTATTGAAACTTTATTATATAAAGTTTAATGATTGCGACACCAAGGCTTACCTAAATATCACATAAAGCAATTTACCTTTTTAAATATTAAAGGCTAGGCACTTTAACAGACTCTCCGATCCAACATCCAATTTGGATTGTTTTCCCTTGCATTCCTTTTTGGAAAATTTCTGTTTTTGATGGCGCTCTTCCCATAAAACTAGCTTCTACTTTCTTTGCATAAGAAGCTAAGCCTGGACTTACACGAGCTGCTTTTCTAGCGTATTTTGCCGCTAACCAATATACTGATTGCTTGCTAAATGCATCGGTACCACAGCTATTAGCACTTTTACCTATCATGTTTGCAATTTGAATGTAAGCGTTTCCATATGAAGGCTTATACTCTAATGCCTTTCTATAGTACTTACGTGCTTGACTATAGCTTCCTTGCTTCTTATACCCTGCAGCAATCTCTGCATATACTCTTGCCTTTGTATTCGGATTTCCATCCAAATCAGAAGACTCTAAGTAATAATTACGTGCTGTAACAATATCCCCTCTTTGTTCAGCTAGCTTCCCTAAGTATTTTGCTGTTGCAGCAGAAGGCTCTAATTGATGTTGTTTCTCAACAAGTTTTTGAAACAAAGGCTCTTCTGTACATCCTTTTTTATACATACGTTTCGCTGCAGACTTCACCCAAACAATATCACTTTGATTCGCATCAAACTGACCTGTAAATAATGGGATCAAGTTTTTACAATCTGCTAACTCTCCTAACTTTTTGTCTAATGAATTCGTTACTTGCCCAAAAACTTTTGCTTTAGCTTCAGCATACTTCAATTGTTTCTTTTCTTTAGAAAGTAACTGTTGTGTTTCTTCTTTTTCTGATAATGTCGCTATTTTCTTCGCTGTCTTATTTTCTTCAACTTCGATTTTCTCTGTTAATTCATCATAAAGATTAAATACATCCTGAATATCTTTTTTACCCTCGGCTTGTAAATCAACTAAAAGATTAAAGTACGTATACAAACCTTTAGGACTTGTAAAGTTTGCTTTATCCTGATAAGCTCTTTCAAATGTATTGAATAGCTCTTCTTTAGTTCCTATTTTATTATCATACTGCAATTGTGCAATAGATGAATATAAGTATCCATTTTTAGTCTTTGCAGGAAAATATTGTTGACGCTCCTTCAATAATGTTACTATATCATTAACAATTTTTTGCTTGTCTGCTAATGGTGCACTTTTCTTCGCTTTTAAATCGGCACGATATGCTTTTTCTATATACTGAAACGTAGCCTGTGTATATCCTGGGCAATCTTTTCTTACTTTATTAAGGTAAGGTAATGCTTCAGCATAGTTTTTAACTTTCGCACTTTCAATTCCTAAAGACGCATTGCTTTTACACTCTTCTGATTGTGCAAATGCTCCTGCAACGGTAAATGATGCAACTGCTATGGATCTTAATAGTAATTTCATTGTAGTGATTTTTTTAAAATTTACTAGTTGTATTTTCTCTTTCTAAACCATTTATCACTTAGGCTTAACCCTACTCTAAAGTTGATAAACTGTTCTTTAATAGTATCCGAAGTATTTTCTCCTCTTGACCCGAACTCAAAACCGAGATCAAGATTCGAATATCCTTTCGGAAGTGGTAAACCTAAACCAAAAGATATGCCAAATTCGTTTATCTCTGTATTATTAATTTGTAAACCCAAGTTTTCGTAACGGAATCCGACACGATAATCAACTCTACTCAAGTAGCTTGTCAACGAGTTTACATTAGGAACAATCTGCCCTCCAACTCTTACTCCAATTCCATCTTTAAAAATAAATTCAGCATCGTTATTTAAACTTCTATTTCTAAAGCGATCCTTAAAATCTCCATTTCTAGAAATAAATCCTTCTCCTCCAATAGACCATTTATTTTCTTTAATCAATGCCAAACCAAATGTAGAAACTGTTGGCAAATTGAATTCACGATCTTCTGCATCTATAAAATCTCTATTACTCGGATCAACCGTCGGCTCTGATTGAGGATTTACACGAACACTCGCAGACTCTTGTACATTTGAAAACTTGTGATCTCCAGAACCTTCATATACATACGAAGCTCTTACAAGATACTTGTCCTTGATTTTAAAATCATATGTCCCAGATAACACATACGTAAATCCAGCAACATCTGTTTGTTCTATTATTTGTCTAGCTTCTCCAGAAGCTGGAATGGTTAATAATGCATTTTCAAGACGCCCAAAGTTGTAACGCAATTCTGCCCCTACTTTAAATCCTTTGTATATTTTCGCTCCTGCTCCAAAATACACTCTATTAACATCTCCTTTACCTTGGCTCTCGTTCCGATCTCCGTTTTCAGAATTTACTACAAGTTCATTTCCTACGGATGAATGTGGCACAATCCCAAACCCAAATCCAAGCACTTTTGCAGGGATTGAGATCGACAAATAGTCAAAGGTGGCATTATTAAGGCTTACACTACCATCATTACCTTCTAGCTTGGTGCTCGTAAAACTACCACCAGCGGCAAATGAAGTTTGTTTTAAATCTGCATACGAAGACGGGTTCAAAATACTTGGAGTAGTTGCATTAAAAAATAATGAAACCCCACCAGCGCTAGTATTAGCAACCGTTCCTCTAAATCGTTTTATCCCTATCCCGTGAAGTGAATATTGAGAAGAAGTGTTCTCTTGCGCATAGCCTAAAGTAAAACTTAGCAATAAAAAAACACCGAAAATCTTTTGTATCATCTATCTGTATTATACTCAAGAATGTAATTCAATCCTTGCATCAAAAAATTTGAATGGGCAAATATGCCACTTTTTAGTCGTTTAGACAAAAAATGCGCGTCTCCACCTGTGAGTATAACGACAAGATCTTCATAAGTGTTGCTAAATTCGGCAATTATACCGTTAATTTCTACTGTCATTGCCAAAGAAACACCATTATGCATGGCACTATTCGTAGATTTTCCAATAATGCTTTTTTCTATTCTTGGTTCGAGTTGGGGTAGTCTTGCTGTAAATTCATGCAGACTTTTGTATCGCATTCGCAAACCTGGCCCTATAATCCCTCCTTGATATACTGCATTTTTGTCTATTAAATCGTAAGTAATGCAAGAACCAGCATCGATCACTAAGCAATGTTGTGTTGGGAATTTTTTATGTGCAGCAGCAACAAGCGCAATTCGATCTACCCCTAAAGTATTTGGAGTATCGTAATCTATTTTAAATGGCAATGGTGTATTTGCAGACAATTCTATAACCGCAATTCCTTTTAGCAATGGAATTATTTCATCGGAATGTACATTAGATACACTACTGATAATTGCAAAATCTATCGTACTGTTTTCTTTAATAACCTCTGAAAGCTTCGATAAATTATTTCGCTCTAGGCTTTCTTTATAAAAAAGTAATCCTTTGTTAAAAACAGCGATTTTAACATAAGTATTTCCAGCATCGATGATTAGGTTCATAAACTGATCTTTCAAAAAATAAAATTATAGTTTTTTTATGGGATTACTTGTTTACAATTGAAAAAAGGTTGTATATTTGCACCCGCCTAACGAAATAATCGTTAGCAACTGGTGCCTTAGCTCAGTTGGTAGAGCAAAGGACTGAAAATCCTTGTGTCCCTGGTTCGATTCCTGGAGGCACCACCATCAAAAATCGCAATTGCTTTATTTACAAAGCGTTGCGATTTTTTGTTTATTATAGTATACAACTAAGTGTACAACTATCCCAGATTCACTTAAAACACAATTGTAAAAAAGCTAAAAAATCTGACGCAAAAGATTTTTCATGAAGGGTGGGGTGGTCAATCTGAATCGATTTTCTTTTCAAGGTACTACCCACTAATATATACAGGTACCCTAACACCTATACTTAGGCTGCAAAATTTACAACTGTAGATGATACGGCTTTCAATAATCCAACTTTATTTTCTTTAAACGAAGAAATAAGTCCGCTAGTCTTTAAATTAAATAACAAAACTCGATTAGCCTCATTATTTTTGAATAATGTACGTTTTTTAGATTCATTTAACTTTCTATAGTCGTAGGATAGTCTATGTAGTAAATTCCTAATCTCGCTCTCATTCAAATTATTAAAATGAGAATTTAAAAGATTTATCCTTTTTTCATCATCATGACTACACAAAAACAATTCACTCAAAACATCATAACTTAGCTTAGAATAATTACTTTCTTCTGAAAGAACATCTACTACCAAGCTACCAAATTCCTTGCTTTTATAAAGATTAACTTTATCAAGGAGTTCTATAAATGAGAATTTATTTTCATGAGATAGTAAACTTGATTTCAAAATATTCACTTCATTCTTTTCCGTCAAAAGAGGTAATAAAACTTCATTTTCATCAAAAAATTCACCGAAGCTTGTTTCAATAAACCTATCAATTAGACCCAAAGAAAAATTCTCTAAAACAATATCAAAAGTCTCTTCTGAAGGAAGTATATAACGTTGTTCAATCAAATAAGACACCTTATCCTCTGGAAGACTTGCTATTGCTTTACCTTTCCAGCTTTTACCAATACACAATAACATCTTCTTATAATTATCAAGGCTCAAATCTCTTGCATACAAAATCAAAACAGATAATTTTATCCTCAAGCTATCATCTCTTTTACAAACACTTCTTAGAGACTCTTTTGATAACACGTTAGCGACATCGATATTATCAAAGTAATCCTTGATAATATTATCTTTTTCCTCATTCTCAGAATTAGCGAAATAATTAATAACGTTATTCCAGCTAATACTTACTCCCTTATATTTGATCAACAATTCTTTGATCTCTAAATCATTAATATCGTCTAAATTTGATATGGTGTTTTTAGAAAATTGGATCAATGTGTTTTTATAATTAAAACTTATATCTTTATTGTTATAAATAAGTCGTAGAGTGCTTTCTGATTCCGAATCATTATCTGCAATATCATCTAGCACCTTCATAAAAGTGTTTATATCTTCATTGATATAGGCTTTCAACTTATCGCAATCAGACTTTAAAATTGTTGTATAATATTGCTGCCTTTGACTTACCCTATCAAATGACTCATCAAAATGATACAATATAACTTCTATATTATCTTGATTTAGCACATAGCTATTAGAATTATAAATAAATTCGAATAAAGCTTTTTTCTCAGAATCAATATCTTTTTCTAGATGCTCAAATTTAAGCTGCCTTTCTAAAGCGAAAGCTTCAACATTTTTCAAAGGAATTTCAAATAGTAATTTCAAAGGCTTGTAATGATTGGTAAGATACTCATCTAATTGTGAACCTACTTTTGAAGGCTTCACATGCTTAATAATATTACAAACCAAATAGTCTTTCTCAAAATTATTTAGCTCTTCACTACTAATAAATTTCTCAATAAAACTAGAATCTTTTTCAATTATAAGACTTAATAAAACTCCTGAATGACCAAGATTGAATAAATATTTAATAATAAACTTTAAACAAGAAATATCATTTTGAGAAAATTGCGATAGTAGATTTTCAACCTTCTGAGAGTTATATTCTCGATGTTTCATTAAGAAATCAATTAAATTAAAATTGAAAATTGATCTTTCAAAAAAATATTTATCATCGATTCTACGACAAATGTTAGCAGTCTTTTGTAATCTGTAATTATGATCCGATTCAACAAAACCTCTTACATTTAAGAGAAATTCATTGTCAGATTCTGTAATACTAATAGGGTGAAATTGAGATGAGTAATCATAATAATCCTCATCTATGTATCCATTCTTTATAAAAAAACTACATATACGACTTACTCTTTTATGGTCACTAGAGGAGACTTCCAATTCATTTAAAATCCCTGAAATTTCACCTACCTCTATTAGCTCTTTCAATTTTATCTTTGACAAGCTCTTCTTCCTCTTTTGCAGTGCAATAATCTTCTTTGTAGATTGATCAATTCCATTTTTTTTAAAATGCACAATTCGTAATCTAGAATCATAACTCTGACCTATAGAATCCTCTATATTAGAGAATTTCATACCAGTATATTTTACATTATTAGAACTATAATAGTATCTAATATTTGATGAAGTTTTCACTTTATCAAATGTATCTCCTTCAATTAGTTGTGAAAAAGTGTACTTTCTATTATTATCATCTGCAAAATCAACAAAGTCAGAAAACATTGACTTTAATCTACTTAAATAAAGTAATTTAAGCTCTTTTTCCGATTCTATTATTTCATTATTTGCTTCAGAAACTAGGTCTTCTAATTGAGTAATTTCACTATCGATTTCATTTTTTTTAGCTACAATAATTTCCTTTCGTTTATTTATTATATTGAATAGAACTCCTTGTTCTTTATGAAGAGCATTAAAGTCTTTGGGTAGCAAGTTTTTATAAGTGATGATCGAAAACAGTTTATTTGGGTTAAGATTTGAAGACTGTTTCAAATTTTCGTAGTACAATACATATTCATTACATATGTTATTTAAGAGTCTCATATCATCAATAAAGGAAGATATATCTTCTAAAAAAAGATCTGAAGGCTTTGAAATTTTTTCTCCAATACTTTTAATCCTGTCTTTTAACTTCTCTGATGAGTTTGAAAAATTAATTACAGGTATTACTGGAATAATTAAATCAAAGAACTTTGTTTTGTCTGTTTCACTATCAAATATATCGTCCTTGATAGCGTATAAGAAAACTAACTTTTTATGATTTACTCTTTTTTGAGTATTATTAATCATAATATTCAGTTCTCTTAATTTCGTAAAAACTTTAAGACTGACACTAGTTTCGAATCTGTCTAAATCTTCAATAATTACAACATCAATACTATTTCTATCAAAGAAATATATCAGTTCTTCAATATGACTATTAAGTGCTGTGTTTTCTTTTTTTTCAATTTGTAGTTCTCCCTTTAGATTAACTCTCGCTATTTTAGAATTGATTAGGAAATAGTATAATTTATTAACCCAAAAAAACAAGCCCAAACTAAAAATAGAGATAACAAAAAGAGCCTTGTAATCTAAAGGATTTGATAAGTTAAAGTTTAGAGGGTTTAACTTTTTGTAAAATTCAAACTTATAAAGACATAAGAGAGACCATACCCAAAGAATCGAAAAAAATGGATATAAAAATTTATCTCTATTAGATAAATCCTGTATTCTTTTGAATCTAGATAATGGTATTTTTCTTGAGTCTACATGATATATAATTTGCTGTAAAAGACTTAATTCAATATCCTTTTCTTTGATATCTGTCTTTGTAAAAGATGACAATGATAGTTCTAAAAAAGTATAATCCTTTCTATAAGTATTTTTGAAAGACCTAATAATGCTACTCTTACCTGATCCATATCCACCAGTAAGTGCAATATTTGTTATAGAGTCTTCATTAATACCATACTTTAAAGCATCTGCATACCCTTTTATTTTGTCAATTTCCAAAGGTTTTGGAGATAGTGATTCTAAAGAAGGATTAGTTGTTTTTTTATTCTTTCTTGAAAAGAATGAAGATATCTTGCAAAGTAAAAGTTGAATCATAAGCTACTTTATACGTAACACCTAATATAAAATGATTCAAAGTATTTATAAATAGATGTTTATGCAACTTATCAACATATCTAAAATAGCATACTCTAGTCGCTAAACATGTGAAGTATTCTCGTAAACTAAGAGATATAAATCATAACATAATTACTATAAAACCTATGATTAAAGAATATCCCTTCACAGGGTATTTTCTCACTCGCTCCGTCTCACCTTTTTAAATATAAACCATATCACAAAAACACTAAACAGAAAAGTCAAAACTCCCGCTATCCAATTTAAGTCAAAATGCTCTAGACTGAAAAAATCATCTGATTTCCTGACATATAACTCATAATAATCCCTTTTCCACTTAGAACTTGCCCCTATTAACTCTTTTAGAAATTTAGCATTTGGTTGTTTGAAATAGTAGAGGCTAAAATACCCCACTAAAGGAGGTATTGTCAACTGAAAAACAACATGGATTAAGTTTATCCTATGTTTCTTTTGGATATAAAACAGCGAAAGCACTATTAAAACTATAGATAGTAATATTAATACTAACCAAATATTTTCTAATATAGACTTACCACTCAGATAGCTCATGATTACAACAGTGTATTGATTACACATTTATTTAAATATTATGCTGATAATTTTAACTTCTTTTCCACCAGTATAATAACTACCAAAAAACACAAACCAACCTAAAATTGCTCCTAAAATGTAAAACCAATAGGCAATTTTGTGCTTTATTCTTCCCTTTTTAACACCTAAGCCCTTGTAGAAATCATCTGCAACTTTACTATCAACAGGTTTTAAAGTCATTATATATGCAAGTATTGTGGCTATTGCTATAACCCCTAGCATATTTGAAAAAAAGGAACTCACCCCAAAAGCTAAAAAACTAATTAAGAACATTATTAGAATCCAGAGTGATGGTTTTTTAAAAGAGGTAACAATAAAATTATTTGTTTGAATAATTAAAACCCTCAAAATAAAAGATATAATTACAACTTTAATTATTGAACCTAAGACACTCAAAAACATAGTTATTGGATTTTTAATATCTATCAAATATAACTAAACCTTACCGATTGCGTCCCTTAGTCCGCATTAATTATTTAGACATACACTTCATTTGTGTGATGTCGTCGTCTTCGGGTAAAATATTATGTAATTTCATCTCTAAAGAATGGATTTCAAAAGCGAAATCTAATAGGTCTTTTGCAACTAATCATAATATAGACGAGAAGACTGTTCGAAAAATATTAAACAAAGATGGATATGATATGCCCATCTCTACTTTAGAAAAAATCTGTGAAGCACGCGAAATAAAATTAATGGACTTATTTAAGTTAATTGATATATAATCTTCCGCTATGCATTACGATGATTTCATTGAACACTTGTTTAACCTACAGATTCTTTCTGATTCTGCAAAATACAGTAATAGTTGTAAGGATTATTTAGATAAAACTCTAGATGATAAAATCCATATACTTAGAATAACTTGGCAGGGAGATACCAAATACCTTCAAAGCGTTATAGACTACACAAAGAAGAATTTTACTGGTGCATTTACAAACAACACAAAAGATGATATTTCTAAGTACCTAGAAAGTCTAGGGATATTTGATGAAATAGGTTTTGATTTGAAAATAACCAAAACACTAAATATCAAAAGTGAGAAAAATAGCCTTATGGGAAACGAGTATGCTTACCTAGAACCCCTGCATTTACTCCCCTTATTTTCAAATAGCAAATACGAAAAATTAAATAGTTACATTTTCGGAGAAAAACATTTTATTAAACACTTTCCCAATCTTAGAAGTAGCCACCAATTCATTCAAGAGTATCTTGAAATAATTAATAATAACTTTTGTTATAGCTTTATCAGTTTTATACACCTTATAGAGAAGGTAGGATCAACGGTCATAAATAATGTTGAGCATACCAACAAATTAATTAAAAAGACTGTATTTAAAACCCGAAAATCTGACATATCCGATTATATAATTTCTACTCACAATTCACTTGAACTAAAAATTAATAATAGTCAATTTATATTAATCGAACCAATTAGCATTAATGACTTTAAACAAAAAAGCAGTTTAAGCCTACTCCTTTTAAACTTTTCTAAAGCTAATAACATCTCAGAAAAGGAATTTGAGAATTCACTGCAAGAAATAATTTCTTTCTTCACTAACAATCTTGTATTAAACAACCTAAATAATTCGTACAACAAAGAACTAAGACCTATTAAAGTCAAAAAAGATGAGGTTTTTGCTTTCATCCAAAATAGGAATGAACTTCACGAAGAGTTAACACCTGACAACATTAGCCAATTCAGTCAAATTGAAAAACAACTTATTGACGAGGGCTACTTTGATGAGTTTGGAAATTGGATAAAGGATAGAGGAAGAATTACATCTCTAGTTTCTTTCATTTTACATTGCCAACAATTAGGGTATTTTAAAACACGATTCAAAATAAACAACACTCCTGCAATACTCAAATTAAAACGTTTTTTCGAGACTAGATATGGTATAAATATATCAAAACAGTTTCAGAATGAACAAAGAAAAAAAATAGTCATACCTAACAGCGAATTTAACTGGATTCAAAAAGCTAAATAATTCCATACTTACTTCCATCTTCCCTTTAGTTATTTCCACTTTTTCATTCAACAGAAAACCATAACAAGCTCAAATACAACTATATAACCATACATCATATTACCACCACATATGAGGGGTCGTATATTTGCCATGCCTTGTTGCAACGGGTTCAACGTAAAAGATAAATTAAAAAAAATATGAATAAGATTTTGATTGAGCAAACATGCTCACAGGACTTTTTAACCCAAATTGGATTAATAATTGAAGAGAAAATAGCTAAGGTAATAGCTAAAGTAGAAGCAGTACCTCAACAAGAAGAGGTTATGAAAATTAAAGAAACTGCCACTTTTTTAGGAGTTAGTAGGACTACGTTATACAACTACGATAAGCTAGGTATACTATCCCCTAAAAGATTTGGAAATAGTAAGAGGTATTTGAAAAGTGAAGTTATTGAATTTCTAAAAAACAAAAACTAATATATGCATATATATAAGTTGGACTTAAGAGTAAAAAAGAACCCCAAAATTGAAAATTTATGTACGACAATATAAGTTTCTATTTAGAAGAAGACGCAATAGGAAATAAAAACATATTAGCTCACCTATCAGAAAATAGTAAAGACTTAAAAATAGAAAAAAGAGGTATTACAGATCAAGGTATACCATATGTTTACTTTAGTATCTACGGTAGAAATTATCAAAAGCTAAGTTTTATGGCTACACCGTATATACTTAAAATGAATGGAAAAAATAGTTCTATTTGCAAGTTTGTTCACGGCAACAACTTTGAAACATTAACGTTGGAAGAATTCAGGAGAGCAATTGATTATATATCAAATATTTTATCGATTGATATTAGAAAAGCTCAAGTCTGTAGAATTGATGTATCCACGAATTTCATAATGGACTATCAACCAAGCTTATATAATAATTGTTTAAAAAAGTTATCTCGTTTCAGAAAGGTTAACTATCATGGTAATTTATATTTCAAAACTCAAAAAATTGAACTTAACTTATATGATAAAATAAAAGAATACAAGGATAAAGGCATGGCTATTCCTGAAAAATACAAAAGCTTTAAAAATATTTTAAGATATGAAATACGTTTTAAAAAGAGAATCAGTAGAATTTTTGGCAAAATAGTGACAATTGAAGACCTCTGTGACGAGAAATTCTTTAGAATAATAGTACAAAAATGGCATGACTTTTATTGGAAAATTCAAAGACAAAATCCAATTGTTTTTGGTACCCCAGACTCAACTTTTAGCACTTCTGATTTCAAAAACTACTACATGCTCAAAGGAATGGAATCAACAGGAGGATTTGATACTGTCTATGAGACTATACAATCAAGTAAAAAAGCAGGTCATATAACAAAAGACAGAGCTTATTATTTGAGTAAAACAACTAGAAGTATCTACAGCTCTAAAATTGCAAAACCTAAAATTGATTTTATTAAAGAACTCGATTATAAAATGTCATCATACTCCCCTAGAATTGAATAACATAAAGCACCTCTAAGAAGGTGCTTTTTTATATATTAAATCAAAATCAACTCGTTATGAAAATTCCCAAGAGTTTCGAAAGATTAAGAAAAGAATCTATTCTTGAACGATTTTTTATTTTTTTGAACACCGAATACGGTTTTCAAAAGGATATTTCATTTGAAAAAGCAGTTAAATTGTTTACAGCTTCTATCCCTATATTCAGCTTAGTCTATTTATATTTTTTCTTCAACAACTTCACTGTAGATTACTTCATCTACTTTCACCCTATTGACCTCATACAAGTTTATTACCAACAAAGCATTCTCATACTTATTTTGTCCGTTTATTTAGGGTTGATTTTATTACTTTTCATAATAACATACCTGATAAACTCTAATAAGATTCGTGTAAACTACATATCTATTGTACTTTTAATCATAGAAACCTACTTGTTATTTCAATTTCAAAATAAAATTGCAATCTGGCTCTCTATTTGCTTACTAATACTAAATGCTGCATGCTATATACTCAGGTTTTCCACAAAATATATTTTTTATACTTTGATTGTACTACAGTCATGTTCAGCAATAGTAATCGGGAATTACCAAGCAAAAAACACATTAGAGAAAAAGCGGAATTTCGATATTCTTCTGAATGACGATCTATACTTACTTAGAGAAAATCGAAATGATTTGTGCCGTTTTTTTATCGGAAATACTTCTAATTATTTATTTGTCTATGATGGTTTCATAGAAAAGGTCAGAGCAATTCCGATGAAAAGAATAAAAGAAATTAGCTTTACACCTAGAAAAACACTAATTACACAATTTTAAGAAAGGTACTTTCAAACTCTTTTGTAGAAGCCACCCTATGAGCTTGATCTTTACCATCCTCTCTAATGTATTTGAAAAACTCCCTTTCACTTTTATGTCCAGTCATAAGCATAATATCGTGTACAGGGATTTTTGCTTTAAATTTATTAGTTGCATAGGTTCTTCTGGCTGTATGAGTTGATATTAATTTATACTTAGGGGTTTTCTTAGAAACCTTTTTCCCTCCAATTGTTCTTTCAAAAACGACTATTTCGTCGATTTCAGCCATTTGTGCTACTTCTTTTATTAAATCATTTATTTCTTGCTCAATCATTGGGGTAGGAAATTTACCTTCATAACGATTATCCATTACTTTACGCATTGCTGGAGTAATAGGACAATACACTCTATTTCCTGTTTTAAACTGATTTAAGACAATAAAATCCTTGCCTTCATACTTTTCTATTTGACATTCTGAAAAGCGGTTAAAATCAGAAACTCGCTGCCCTGTAGCACATCCCAAAAAGAATAAATCACGCGCTTTTTCATGTTTAGGATAGTTACTTAAATCCAACTCAAATATCTTCTTAAGCTCACTATCACTTAAATATACCGCCGTTGTTAACTCTTTTATAATTTTAAATTCCGTATGCTTATATTTTAGATTAGTATTCACACCGTCAGCCGTCGCACTATTTAAAATAGTCTTAAGAGTCTTTATATGTTTCCCAATGGTATTTGCTGAATAAAGCCCTCCATCTGCTTTTTTCTTTGTTTGCATATAATCAATAAACTCATAGTAAAAATTAAGATCAATAGTATCAAAATCTACTGGGTAACCCTCATCCTTTTCAAAAGATCGAACAAAACCTATTGCTTGTTCATAGGCTTTAACAGTATCACTTTTTTTTCCTTTCTTGACAAGAAGGGTTTTCTTCTTCTTTTCTATGAACTTATGACAATATTTAAAAAAAGTCTCTTTTTCTTGTACATCACCCACTAAGTTTTTACTTGAAATAGCATCATACACTTCCTTTACAAGCGTTTTTGTTACTGGGATACCATTTGCTACCTTTTGAGCTATATCCTTGTTAAATCTATTTTTTAAGCCCTCCAAGTAATTGTTGATATCTAGACTATTTGAAACAGCAGCTACATTTCGTACTTTTTGTTTTTTTGAATCCCAGAACTTAGGATTTACTTTATATCCTGTTGAAAATCTCTTTTGAACTTCCCTCCCCGCAGACACCCGAAACAGGATCAAAGATTCATTTCTTTTCGTAGATTCATCTAAATGAATTTTAGGTTCTTTTAAAATAAAACTTACCGAAACAGATGTTTTTACTACAGCTCTACTCATAATAAGTATACAATTTAGTGTACAACAATATCTAATCAAACTTAATCAAAATTATACAACCTTACACACAATTTCCTCTAAACACCTATTAACAAAAGGGTTTTAAGTCATCAATAATAACTATTGTTTAGCACTGATTACCTATAGTGGTACTGGAGGCACCACCATCAAAAAACCACTACAGATGTAGTGGTTTTTTTGGTTTTTGGAAGTATTAGATTTCTTCGGACTCTTTCAAAATTTTTCAAAATTTACTTCACTAAAGACTCTAGACTTTTTTCTGAGATATCATGTATTGGCACATACTTTTCTATGATGTATGGCGTAACAGCTTTTAATGTTTTTCCTGTTATTGGATGAATGCCTGGACCCGAAAAAAATTCAACCTTTCTTTTCCCTAATTTAGAATACCACACTTGAGATTTCCCCATTTCGTCAAAAAAAGGATAAACAGCATTTACTTCAATTTTCCTAAAATTTCTCAGCCGATCTTCATTTAGCTTTACTACAGAAACTATACTGTTTTCTGAAGAAATATTGCACGGCACCTTTTCAAAAGCTATTTCTTTCCACACCATGCAGCCACCACTTGTATGCGCTGTGCCTTTACCATTTAGATATCTCCCTAAAAAAAATAATGCTAAAACTACACAAACCAAACTAATCATTAGTAATTTGTTAAAACCTCTCGGAGAGGAAACTATAACCCCTTCTTCTTCTGGTGTAATCTTAACTGGCGGTTCTACATCATCTTCAGGAACCCAATTACTTTTTGAAGCAAAATCAACATAATTTTCATACCCTAAATAATGACAAAAAATGTTAACCGTCTGCTCTATTGGCATCCCTCCTTCTTTTCCTTCAACATATTTCTCGTAAACCCTAGAAAGAGTTTTTTTACTGACTCTTTCTTTCCTCTCATCAAATAAATCACCTAAATATTTGGACAGACCATTTTTAGAACTAGAGGCACAATCACTTTTGGCCTTTAAGAACATCTCCCTTACAATATGACTTATAATTTTATCATCCATTTTCAAAATAAATAATTAATACTCTTCCTAAAAATTACAAAATTCAATCAAATACTAATTTTCTACTTCATATAATTTTGGTCATCCATTAGACACCGGCACGCTGAACACCTTGTATTTGTTGATGTCTAACTATTGACAAACACAAGTCCAATCCTTGTCCTTTTTAAAAGCATACTCCCATTATACCTTTGACCTGTCACTAGTTCTAGTTACGTAAAGCTAACATAACTAAAGTACAAAACTAGTCGATAGGGAAAACCGTAATGTAGTTACAAGACCGCTCTTTGGGAAGTAGCAAATTGTACTGCATTACTCTTTTCCCAACCACTTCCCTTACAAAAAGAAACTAAATGTTTCGTGGCATTTCCCAATCTGGACGCAGAATCCGGACGGCCATTCTTATGTCAAATTTTCAAAAAAACTTTAAAATGAATAATTTTTTCAAAACCTTAATAATAGCCTTAATTTTTGGAACTTCTTTAATCGCTTGCGAGCCAGACAAAGAAGCTTTGGAGGAAAAAACTGATGTTAATTCTGTGGAACAATTTTCACCTGTAATAGATAGAAGAAAAAACATTAGACCAAGACCTTAAATTTTATGATAAATGAGCCATTCCAAAGAGTGGCTCATTTTTTAAAATAATGCTATATTTCAACATGTTAACATCAAAATGACATGTTGAAATTTTATGTTTTAATTTTACTATTTCTTTTTCCTACGTTTAATTTAATAGGCTCTAGCCTTACACTTACCCAAGAGAGGGACTCACTTGAAACTCTTTATAATAAAATAAATCATTTTATTGATGCAGATGAATTTGATAGTATTCCTCGATACAATAGTCTTCTTTTAAAAGAATCTTCAAAGCAACACAATACTTCATATATAGGAAAACACTATTTTATCAAAAGTTATTATTTTGATATTGGAAAGTCAAAAAAAGACTCTGCCTATTTTTATGCCCATAAAGCTTTAAAATATTTTAAAAATATAAACGATAGCTTGGCCATAGGAAAACTGCACTTGAGTATTGCTGGACAAGAGAACGAAACTGGTGCATATCATGATAGTAACGCATCTGCTTTACAAGCTATCAAGCATTTTAGTTCCTCGAAAAGCAGAACACTATTAGCTATAGCCTATGATATTATTGCAAACAACTATCAACACTTGCAACTACATGATGATGCCATTATAAATCAAGAAAAAGCAATAGCTTTTCAGACCAAAGACTCATTAATTTACATCAATAATTTAGCCTCAATTTATAATTCTATACACGATTACTCTTCTGCCATACAACTTTTATCTAATATAAATATCAATGCTCTTGAACGCCCTAAAGACAAAGCATTAATCATAGACAATCTTACTTATTATCAATGGCTTCAAAACCCTTTATTAAATGCAGAATCGCAACTACTAGAAGCTTTAGAGATTAGAACATCTAACAATGACAAATCTGGATTAGCAGATAGCTACAAAAGTTTGGCTAATTATTACGCGGGCAATCATCCCAAAGAAGCATTAAATTATACCCAAAAACTAATCAACATCTCCAAAGATTTAATTCAACCTAAAACAGCATTAAAAGGGTTAAAAATAATGATGCGAATTGCACCTAATGATCTTTCTCCGCGTAATCGTTACATTGAATTAATAGATAGTCTAGATCGTACTCATTTGCAAACTCGTAATCAATATGCCAAAATTAAATACGATAATGTCGAAGCACTACAAGAAAATGATCGATTGAAACAAAAAAATAAACACCAAAGGCTCGTGTATGCTTTTTTTGCTGTAATCGCTTTCATCCTTTTTGTATTCTACATATACTATTCCTTTCAAAAAAGGAAATTAACGCAACAAAAACACGAAAAAGAGAAACTACAAGAGGTATTTAAAACCGAAAATAAAATCTCGAAAAAAGTACACGATGAAATTGCCAATGGGATATATCAAATAATGATCAGTGAACAAGCCAGTAAACAACCTCCAGAAGATTCTAATTTGGATAAATTAGACCGCTTGTATAAACAAGCAAGGAATATTTCTCACCAAATCAGCGAAATAAATATCAACGAAGGCTATGTTGGTGAACTAAAAGAGATGTTTTCTGATTTTCAAGATCCGTTAACTAAAATTATTGCTACAGGAATCGATACGATAAACTGGAAAAACATTGATGCGATAAAAAAAGAAACTCTGTACCGAATACTTAATGAACTGATGGTAAACATGAAAAAGCATAGCCACGCAGAACTTGTTGTCGTAAACTTCACTGAACTCGAAAACAAGATAAACATCAAGTACAGTGATGATGGTGTTGGGCTTTCAAATAAAGCGCTCAAAAATGGCAGTGGTTTTAAAAATATGGAATCCCGTATTCATAGCCTACAAGGAACTTTTATTTTTGATAGCAACCTTAATAAAGGATTAAAAGTTCATATTTCTTTTCCATCCTAAAATCTAAAAATTTATGTTCCAAAAGGTGCTCATTGCCGAAGATTTCGACACAAATAACCAAAGACTTACAAGTCTATTAAAAGAAGATCTTAACATCCCTAATGTGGTAAGCTCTTTATATTGCGATGATGCTTTTCTGAAAGCCAAAAAAGCATTGATATCCAATATCCCTTTCGAATTATTGATTACTGATTTATCTTTTAAAGAAGACTATAGACCACAAAAACTAGCTTCGGGATTACAGCTAATTGAAGCTCTAAAAAAAGAGCAGCCAGAATTAAAGATTATTGTCTTTTCTATTGAGGATCGTCCTTCTAAAATCAATCAAATATTAACCGATTATCCTATTGATAGTTTTATTTCTAAAGGCCGAAAGGCTTTAGAAGAACTAAAAAAAGCCATTACTGAAATCTCTAATGGAGGTAGCTACTTTCCTTTTGATCTACAACAAAGTTTAAGAAACGATAATTTGTCTATTCTAGCACTATATGATCAGATGGTGCTTACATATATATCTAATGGATATACAAAAGATAAAGTTTCTACTATACTTAAACAAAAAGATATGAGCCCTTCGAGTGTGAGCTCTATTGAAAAAAGATTACAAAAATTATGTGATGCTTTTGATGCAAAAAACACAACTCATCTTATCACTATAGTAAAAGATTTGCATTTAATCTAAATGCTTTGTGGTTTCCCATAAAACCTTTACTTGTTTGAATTTTACTTTTGAGAATACTTAAATATTCAATACTATGAAAAAAATTATTGGCCTCGGGCTTTTATCCCTTACACTCACAGCATTCGCCCTAAAAACTGAAACTGAAGTCTATATCTGTAAAGGAAAAGGTAGCAAACGTTATCACTATCATTCAAAATGCAGAGGTTTGAATAGCTGTTCTACAGCAACGCAAAAAGTTACACTAACCTATGCACAAAGCATTGGCCGAACTCTATGTGGTTGGGAGGATTAGTTTTATAATCCTCCTTCTACGGATTTCCGTAAAATAATGATACACATAGTATTTAGCTTTGGAGTATTAATCATTTAAATATTTCAAACTATGAATAAAAGAATCAAATTCACAGGAAGTTTTGGTGAATACTTCGTTACATCGTTAGGTCTTTTTGTACTATCTATAATAACTCTTGGAATCGCTCTACCATACTGGATGTACTGGTCTCTTAAATACTTTTTCACAAGACTCGAAATTGAAAGCTAAACAATATAAAATTGGAAGAAAGGATAAAAGAACTTTTAATAGAAGACTCTAGGCTTAATGGTTATTAATAAATACACAAAACATAAGTACTCTCATAAAACTTGTTAATTGAAATGGAACTACTAAACCAACTTAAAGAACTTGCTAAAAAAGTAGATGAACTAAAAGACAAAATTGAAACAGAAGAATCTACTAAACACGCTTTCATATTACCTTTTATAAATATTTTAGGTTATGATACTTTCAACCCATTAGAAGTTATTCCAGAATTTACAGCTGATTTAGGATTAAAAAAAGGGGAGAAAGTTGATTATGCTATTTTTCAAAATGAAAACCCAATATTAATAATCGAATGCAAACATTGGAAACAAAATCTAGATATTCATAACTCTCAATTATTTAGATATTTTCATGTCACGCAAACTCGATTTGCACTGCTAACTAATGGAATTCAATATCGCTTTTATACAGACTTAGAAGAGAGTAATAAAATGGATGAAAAGCCTTTTCTTGAATTTGAAATTTCAAAACTTAAAGAAAACACGATCAAGGAAATTGAAAAATTTCATAAATCCAAATTTGACATCTCTTTAATTGTTGACAATGCTAGCAACCTTAAATATACTAGAGAAATTAAACGCCTAATTGACCTAGAAATAACAGAACCTTCTCAAGAGTTTATTCGACTTTTTGCTAATCGAGCTTACAATGGCAGACTAACTTCTAATGTCATGGAAGAATTTGCAGAAATTGTAAAAAAGGCTTTGGGTCAAATCATAAGTGAAAAAGTGAGTGATCGATTAAATTCTGCATTGCATAAAGAAGAAGAAATACTTCACTCCGAAGTAGAAGAGGAAGAAGTGAATAAAAGTAAAATTATAACAACTGAAGAAGAGTTAGAAGGCTTTCAAATAGTCTTAGCAATCTTACGCAGAAAAACTTCCAAAGAACGAATCGTTTACAGGGATACTCAATCTTATTTTGGAATACTATTAGACGATAATAACAGAAAGCCTATTTGCCGACTTCATTTAGATGGAGGGAATAAATACATCAGTCTATTCGATCAAGACAAAAACGAGAACAAAGAAAAGATTAATAGTATTGATGACATTTACAAATACGAAAGTGAATTATTAAATGTAATAGAATACTACGATAACAATTAAAACTCAGATAATGAACATCAAAAATCTTAGTGTGAAAATAATATTTGCAAGTCTATTTGCAGTCATTATTTCGTGCTCTAGCGGCGAAACAGATGATACATCACCAAATAATGATATTGAAAATAACTCCTTAACATCTGATGACTGCCAAAAAACAAACTGTTCTAATTACAATTCACAAGCTGAAGCACAAATTGCCTTTGATCTTGACCCTGAATGTAGAAAAAATCTGGACCATGATGGTGACGGAGTCGCTTGTGAAGAGCCCGATAATAACGTAACTCCTCGACCAACAACTTCATGTCCTACAACGGCTAACTGTGGCTGTTCAGGAAAAAATAAAACTCCATGTCAAAATGATCCTTGTTGTAAATGGGTTGTTGGAGAAGGGTGCGAATGCCGTTAAAACTTAGTCTAATCTAAACCTCATAAAAACAGGTAAATGATCAGAGATTTGTCGCGCTATTTGTAATCGATCACAAAGCTTTACAAAATCAATTACTTTAGTTTCTATCACTTCAATATCGCTAGAATAGAAAATATTATCTATAGCATGATGTTTATATTCACCTTCTTTACAAGACCGTTTTAAAACGGTCTTGTCGTTTATTAATGCGACATCGTAATTATCATTAATTAAAAAATGATGAAAAACATAAGCATTACTTTTCTCATTAAAATCTCCAGCCAAAATCATAGGGCTTTCAACCTTATTTTTTACAAAATCTAAAACAGGAGCTATTTCTTCGGATGGGTTAAGATTATGCCTACGAGCATGATAATTTAGAATAGAAACTTTTTTATTGTTACAGTAGAATTCCAATAGAAAAGGTTCTCTATATACGATAGTATCTAATGTTATTAAATGACCTCTATTTTTTATTTTGATATTTTTTTTCTTCCAAAGAAAGGCATAGCGTTCATTCATATATTTGGGGCTATCCGTTTTATCACTTACAGCATAATCCCAACTTGAACCCATTCGATTCAATTGATCCCAAAGTCTCGCAACAGCTTGAGGGCCCCCAAAACCTCCTACTACTTCCTGAATAGCAATAATATCAGCGTCCTTAACAATTTTAGCTATTTTCTCAATTTCTTTAGCATCCTTTGTTTTTCCAAAATCCTGAATATTCCAAGAAATAAAATTAATTTCGGATTCCTGACTACAAACCGATATAAAACACAATAGAAAAAACCAGACTAGCTTACTCATAATTTAAATTTTGCCACTAAATTATACCTCATATCATCTATAACACTTACGGAAATCCATAATGAGTGTTCATACTCCATCTAATGCACTTGGAATAATGTCATTATTTAAAACAACCAATAACGTATTTCTTCCCAAAAAGTAGCATCATTATTTTTTCTACATAAAAAAATAATTCGCAATAGTACAATAGTGTAATATGCCTCCTTTTTTTATCTGACTCACATTCTTCGTTTATAGTCTTCCGTCTATGATTTTTGCATCTAAAACACCTTTCACATCATAAATAACACCACCATCTTTTAGCAAACTTTGTATGTTTAATTCCAAAAATGCTGTGTGTGCAACTGCAAGTACTACAGCATCGTACTTTTTATTAGGTAATTGTTGCGTCAGTTCTATTTGCGAATTTTGGTCTATTCCTTCTGCATTAGCTACTGGGTCATAAACCGTAACGCTTGTTTGAAATTCTTTCAGTTGCTCAATAACATCAACAACCCTGGTATTACGAACATCTGGGCAGTTTTCTTTAAAAGTGATTCCTAACACTAAAACTTCGGCTTCTTTAATATGAATGTTTTTCTGTATCATCAGTTTAACAACTTCCGATGCTACAAATTCTCCCATACTATCATTTAAGCGTCTCCCTGCTAAAATAATTTCAGGGTGATATCCAAATTCTTTAGCCCTTTGTGCTAAATAATACGGATCTACTCCTATGCAATGCCCGCCTACCAAACCAGGTGTGAAAGGCAAAAAATTCCATTTTGTCCCTGCTGTTTTTAACACCTCTTTTGTGTCAATACCCATAAGATTAAAAATCTTAGACAATTCATTTACAAAAGCAATATTGATATCTCGTTGCGAGTTTTCGATAACCTTAGCCGCTTCAGCCACCTTAATCGATGATGCTAAATAAGTACCCGCTTCGATTACCGATGCATATAACTGGTCTATTTGTTTTGCAGCAGCAGGACTTGATCCCGAAGTTACTTTTAAAATCTTCTCTACGGTATGTACTTTATCTCCTGGATTTATACGTTCTGGTGAATACCCAACAAAAAATTCTTGGTTAAGCGTAAATCCACTTTTCTTTTCTAAAATAGGTACACATATCTCCTCTGTTGCTCCAGGATATACTGTAGATTCGTACACTACAATATCAGATTCCTTTAGCACCTTACCCACAATTTCACTAGCACTTTGTAAATAGGAAAAATCGGGAGTATTACTTTTATCAACAGGAGTTGGCACGGTTATAATATAAACATTACAATCCTTTAAATCTTCTTCAATGTGACTACATAAAAGTCCATTTCCATATTCAAGATTCGTAACAATCACTTTATTTAAAAGTGCGGTTTCAATTTCATGAGTCTCATCGATTCCTTTATTAAGCTTATCGATACGACTTTCATTAATATCAAAACCAACAACAGGGTATTTCGTTGCAAACAAACGTGCTAATGGCAATCCTACATATCCCATCCCGATAACGGCTATTTTAAATGCTTTGTTTATCATTTATTGTAAATTAACCCAATACCATTTTATAGCTTCTTTCAAGCCATCTTTGATGTTATATTGAGGTTTGTAATCTAAATATTTTTCGGCTTTCTCAATAGAAGCCAATGAATGAGGAACGTCTCCTTTTCGTTCGGGGCCGTACTCGATTTGAACATCTTTAACTGTTTTATCAAAAGGAATTAATCCTTCTTTTAAATACGACACTAGATCATTTAAGGAAGTTCGCTCTCCACAAGCTGTATTATAAATTTGATTAAGCGCTTTTGGATTTTCTGTGGTCATCGCCAACAGATTCATTTGAATCACATTATCAATGTAGGTGAAATCTCTCGAAAACGAACCATCTCCATTGATTTTTGGCGATTCATGATTCATTAGCTGCATTACAAACTTTGGAATTACGGCAGCATAGGCTCCATTAGGGGTTTGTTTTCTCCCAAAAACATTAAAATAGCGTAACCCAATGGTATCTAAATCGTATACTTTTTTATAATTCGCAGCATATAACTCATTTACATACTTAGTAATAGCATATGGAGATAATGGATTCCCAATATTATTTTCAATTTTTGGCAGTGACTTAGAATCCCCATAAGTAGAGGAACTTGCTGCATATATAAAACGATCAACACCTTCTTGCTTACAGGCTTCCAACATATTTAAAAAGCCTCCAATATTTACATCATTAGTCGTAATCGGATCTTTAATTGATCTAGGAACAGATCCTAAAGCAGCTTGATGCAATACAATATTTACACCTCTTACTGCTTTTTGACAATCTTGTAGGTTTCTAATATCTCCTTCTATAAAATGAAAGTTTTCCTGATATGATAAGCTAATTAAGTTATCCTTACTTCCTGTAGAAAAATTATCCAAACCAACGACCTTACAAGCTTTTTCAAGCAAGGCTTCACATAAATTAGAGCCAATAAAACCCGCAGCTCCTGTTACCAAAACTTTTAAATGTGATAAGTCACTATCCAAAGTGTTATCCATTAGTTCTCTTTATGATTGTTTTACAACGATACTAAATATCTTTCATTTTATATCATATTTAAAGCCGAATTCACCGAAGTGCAACTATAAATTAATATGAAATATTCATATTAACCTGATCTCAAAAGAATCGTTTCCGCAGTAGGATTTAAAAAAAATCCTTGCAAAGAGGATAAATTTGATTTAAAAGTAAAAATAAAGCTGCTTTAAATAGCATTCTAAGTTTCTTTACAAAGAAAATCAAGCTTTTAACCACAAGACAATCCCACTATTTTTATTGCCTGCCTGGAATGTCTAATTTTACTATTTACTTTCATGAGTAGCAAATAGTTTATTGTTAGCGAGAGTGTCAATGTACACTCTCGCTTTTTTTATGATTACACATCTATAGTAATTCTAAATCAACTCCTTCACCGCTTCAAGCGCAGCATCCAATCCTGCTGGATTCTTACCTCCTGCGGTTGCAAAAAAGGCTTGACCTCCTCCACCTCCTTGGATGTGTTTTCCTAATTCACGAACCACCTTACCTGCATTTAAGTCTTTGGCTGCTACCAATTCTTTAGAAATATAACAGCTTAGCAATGCTTTCCCGTTGGCTTCACTTCCTAATAAAATGAAAGTATCCTGCTTATCCTTTCCTAATTCAAAACAAAGATCTTTGATTCCCGCAGCATCCAAATCTACTTTTTGAGCAAGTAATTGCACCCCATTTACCGCTTCAAAATTAGCGGCTAATTCTCCCTTAAGATTAAGCGCTTTCTCTTTTAATAATTGTTCAATCTGCTTCTTTAAAGAAGCATTTTCTTCTTGTAGCGAAGTAATTGCTTTTACAGGCTCTTTTGCATTCTTCAACACTGCTTTTACTTGACCTAAAGTATCTGCTTGTTCCGCAAAAAAGGCTTTTGCAGCATCACTAGTAATTGCTTCAATACGACGAATACCTGCCGCTACAGCACTTTCATTTACAATCTTAAAATTCCAAATGGCAGCCGTAGTGGATACATGAATTCCCCCACATAATTCCATGGAACTTCCAAAACGGATCGAACGTACACTATCGCCATATTTCTCTCCAAATAATGCAATCGCACCTTCAGTAATGGCATTATCGTAGGTATTGTTTCTATTCTCTTCTAATGGAAGATTTTCCGAAATACGTTCATTTACAAAAGCTTCTATCTGTTCGATTTCTTCGGCAGTCACTTTAGCAAAATGCGAAAAATCGAAACGAAGACTCTTTGGCTGTACCAAAGATCCTTTTTGCTCTACATGAGTCCCTAATACATGACGTAAAGCTTGATGTAACAAGTGCGTCGCTGTATGGTTACTTGCAGATTGTTTTTGTAAATCTGTATTGATTATAGCTTCAAAAGTCCCTTCTAAATTCGAAGGTAATTTCTTAGCAAAATGAATGATTAGATTATTCTCCTTCTTAGTATTAAAAACTGCTATTTCTTCATTAGCCGATTTCAACACTCCTTTATCTCCTACTTGCCCTCCACCTTCTGGATAGAATGGTGTTTGATCTAATACAATCTGGTATAATTCACCATCTTTTTTACTCTCTACTTTACGGTAACGTGTAATCTTAACTTTGGCTGTAGTATTATCGTATCCGATAAACGTTTCTTTAGCATTGGCATCTAATATTTGCCAATCCCCAGCAGAAATTTGTGCTGCGGCTCTAGAACGCTCTTTTTGTTTTTGTAATTCGGCTTCAAAACCTGCCTCATCCAATTGGTATCCTTTCTCACTTAAGATTAGCGCTGTTAGGTCAATTGGAAAACCATAGGTATCATATAATTCAAAAGCCTTGTTACCAGCAACCGTTTTACCTTCGGTTTTAGCAATCACTTCATCTAATAACAATAATCCTTGATCTAATGTTTTTAAGAAAGATTGCTCTTCTTCTCGAATTACATTCGTGATTAGGTTTTGCTGTGATTTTAATTCTGGAAATGCTTCTCCTAATTGATCACAAAGCGTCGCTACTAAATTGTGAATAAATGGTTCTTGTGTATTTAAAAACGTAAATCCGTAACGAATAGCACGACGTAAAATTCGACGAATCACGTACCCTGCTCCATTGTTACTTGGTAATTGTCCATCGGCAATAGAAAACGATACCGCACGAACGTGATCGGCAATTACACGAATAGCAACACTTATTTTATCTTCTTCAGGTGTTGTTGTTTTATCATACTTTCCCCCTGTAACTTCTTGTATTTTGTCAATCAACGGACTAAAAGCATCCGTATCATAATTCGATTTTTGATCTTGAAGTACCATACACAAACGCTCGAATCCCATACCTGTATCTACGTGCTGTGCTGGTAATTTTTCTAACGATCCATTCGCTTTACGATTGAATTGCATGAAAACTAAATTCCAGATTTCAACAACTTGCGGGTGATCCATATTTACCAAATCTCTTCCCGAAACTTGTGCTTTTTCTTCTGCCGATCGGATATCTACGTGAATTTCCGAACAAGGTCCACAAGGCCCTTGGTCACCCATTTCCCAGAAGTTATCCTTTTTATTCCCCATGATAATACGGTCTTCTGGCACAATCGCCGACCATAAATCATAGGCTTCTTGATCTAATCCTAATCCATCTTCTTCTGCTCCTTCAAAAACACTTACATATAAAATGTCTTTATCGATTCCATATACTTCGGTTAACAATTCCCAAGCCCATTGAATTGCTTCTTTTTTAAAATAATCCCCAAAACTCCAGTTCCCTAGCATTTCGAACATTGTATGGTGGTAGGTATCCATACCTACTTCCTCTAGGTCATTATGCTTTCCACTAACGCGTAAACATTTCTGAGTATCAGTGATACGATTACTTTTTGGCGTACCATTTCCTAAGAAAAATTCTTTAAACTGATTCATACCTGCATTGGTAAACATCAGCGTAGGGTCATTTTTAATAACCATTGGTGCCGATGCTACAATCTGATGCTGTTTGCTTTCAAAAAATGCTAAAAACTGCTTGCGGATTTCTTGTGACGTCATAAGTCCGATATTATCTATGTCTTTTCCCTGTTAGGGCTTTTCTACAAATTAGTATCTTTGATATTTCATTCTAAAAAAACGCAACGGAGAATCTTCGTAAGCGTATTTTTAGAAATAGGCATTTGCCTAAAATACCGAGCAAAAATACTACAAATTAGCATATGTCAAAGGTTAAATACTACTACGATAGCGAAACCCTTTCTTATCGAAAAATCGAAAAGAAAAAGAGCCAAAAAATTGGGGTAGGAATATTAGTAGCTTTAGGAATTTTTCTTTCATCATTACTACTGTTATTGGTGTATTACAGTATACCCAATATAGAAACACCTAAAGAGAAAAAATACCGACGCGAATTAGAAAACATGGAAATGGCCTATAAACAAATGGGCAAAAAGATGAATCGTGTACAAACAGTATTGAGCGAAATAGCCGAACGAGACAATAATATTTATCGATTGTATTTTGAAACAGCTCCTATTTCTAAGGAAGAACGACAAGCTGGTTTTGGCGGTGTCAATCGATTTAGTCAGTTCGATGGTTATGAAAATTCAGAATTAATAAAAGAAAGTTTCCAACATATAGAGCAAATTGAAAAACAATTAGCCATTCAAGCAAATTCACTAGATGAAATCGTCGATCTAGCAAAAGAAAAAGAAAGCCTTTTAGCTTCTATCCCCGCGATACAACCTGTGACAAACGAAGATTTGACGCGTATGGCTTCGGGTTATGGGTGGCGAAGTGATCCATTTACTAAGGTTCGAAAAATGCACAAAGGGATGGACTTTACAGCACCTAGAGGTACACCTGTTTATGCTTCGGGTGATGGTAAAGTAGTTCGTGCAGATAATCGTTCTTCTGGATATGGAAGACATATTCGTATTGATCATGGGTATGGTTATAAAACATTATATGCGCATTTATACAAATACAATGTGCGTAAAGGACAAAAGGTAAAACGTGGTGATGTTATCGGTTTTGTAGGTAGTACTGGGCGTTCTCAAGCTCCGCATTTACATTATGAAGTTTTTAAAGATGGAACTCGCATCAACCCTATCAATTTCTATTATGGAAATTTATCTGCTGAAGAATTCGCTATCCTATTAGCCAAATCAAAAGAAGCTAATCAATCTCTGGATTAATGAGTGTCTTGGACAAATTACCTAAAAAATTATACTACGGTATTGGAGAAGTTTCCAAAGCTTTTGATGTCAATGCTTCGTTAATTCGATTTTGGGAAAAAGAATTTTCTAGCATAAAACCTAAAAAACATGCGAACGGGCAACGCTATTTTACTTTAGAAGATATTAAAGCGATCGAAGTCGTTTTTCATTTGGTTAAAGAACGTGGTTATACTATTGATGGCGCCAAAACGCACCTTAAGACTTATAAAAATGAGAAGCCCGAACATTTTGATTTAATTCGTAAATTGACAAATATCAAAGAAGAGCTTATTAAGCTGAAAAACAGCATGTAACTTTTAAAAACACAAACACTAAACTTTTAATTATGAAATTTTTACGCATCATTGCTTTATTGGGATTGGCATTATCGATGAATTCATGTAGCATGTACAATAACATGGTAAAATTAAATGAAGATACGGCTGAAGCTTGGGGAAATGTCCAAACGGCTTACCAACGTCGTAATGACCTTATTGGAAACTTAGTAAAAACAGTAAAAGGTGCTGCTGATTATGAAAAAAGTGCATTAGTAGAAGTAATCAATGCCCGTGCAAAAGCAACTTCAGTAAATATTGACCCTTCAAACATTACGCCTGAACAGTTAGCGCAGTTCAATAAAGTACAAGGAGGTTTATCTGGTGCATTAAAGAGTTTATTGGTTACTGTGGAGCGTTATCCTGATTTAAAAGCGAATCAAAATTTCTTGAAATTACAGGACGAATTGACCAGTACTGAAAACCAAATCTTAACGGCTCGTACACGCTTTAATGAAGCGATCAAGCCTTATAATAATTACGTAAAATCATTTCCAAATAATATTGTCGCGGGTTGGTTCGACTTTGACGACAAACCTTATTTCGACGCAGAAGCAGGTGCTGAAAAACCTGTAGAAGTGGATTTTGATTTTAAATAAAATATAGATAATTAGTATTGAGATATGAGACCACTTCGCTATTAGATATTATTACAATCTAATAGCGAAGCGATCTAAATTCTAATATCTAACAGCGAAGCGATCTAAAATTATGACTGTAGAATCATTCCTTAACGCAGAAGAAGAACTTCAAGTAGTCGATGCGATTCGAGTTGCTGAAAAGATGACTTCTGGTGAAATTAGGGTCCATTTGGAAGAATATGAACATCCTGAACAAGTTTTTGACCGTACTAAAGAAGTGTTTCACTTTTTAAAAATGGACAATACCGAAGCTCATAATGGAGTTATTATCTACGTTGCTGTAAACCTAAAGCAGTTTGTAATTTACGGAGATAAAGGAATCCACGAAAAAGTAGGAGACACTTTTTGGCAGAGTACTCGCGATGCCATTCAAGCACAATTTAAGGAAGGGAATTTTGCCAAAGGACTCTCAAACGGGGTCACGGAAGTTGGTCGTGTATTACAAGAATACTTCCCTTGGCAACACAACGATACAAACGAATTACCAGACGAAATCTCTAAAGGATAATGACAAAACTACTGTTTAACATCCAATTATTGGGATTGCTTTTATTTAGCTTAATTCAAGCTAATGCACAATTTCAAATTCCAGCGAAACCAAGTTCTGCCACAAAACAAGTAGCCGTACACGACTTTGCTAATCTTTTAAGCATTTCGGAAAAACAAGCTTTAGAGAATAAATTAATTCGATATTCCGATACAACAAGTACGCAAATCGTTATTGCCACAGTCGAAGACTTAAAAGGAGAAGATATCGGTATTTTAACTCCTAAATGGGCTCATGAATGGGGTATTGGAGATGCCAAAAAAGACAATGGTGTTTTTATATTACTTTCCAAAAATGATCGAAAAATTTGGATCTCTCCTGGATATGGTATCGAACAGTATTTAACTGCTGGTCAATCGGGAGAAATCATCAGGCAAATCATTATTCCTGAATTTAAAAAAGGGAGTTATTACTTAGGCCTTCAAAAAGGTACTTCAGCTATTATGCAAATGCTAAATGGCACTTTTAAAGGTTTCCCACAAAGAAATAGACTAGAAGGAGAAAAAGATGGATTTCCTTTTATTCTGGTTCTAATTATAGCCATTCTACTATTTGCCATTTTATCAAGAAAGCGAAAAGATGATAACGACCACAACAATAGAGGTGGTAAACGAAGAAAAAACCTTAGTCCACTCGACGTAATTATTTTAAGCAATATGGGTCGTGGAGGATACAGCAGCGGAGGTAGCTTCGGTAGTGGAGGCGGTAGCTTTGGCGGAGGTTTTGGTGGTGGATTCGGCGGTGGAGGCTTCTCTGGTGGGGGTGCTGGTGGTAGTTGGTAAATTCAATTATGCTATTTGCGATATGAATTTACTGTATTACAGCAGAAAATGTTATAAATACTTATTTAAAAAATTGCCTCATACATCCTACTATGTAACGAATTCACATTGATCATAGTCACACCACACCAACTCCAGTCACATTGAGCGCAGTCACATTGAGTGCAGTCACATTGAGTGCAGTCACATTGAGCGCAGTCACATTGAGCGCAGTCACATTGAGCGCAGTCGAAATGTAAGGATTCGCATATTGTCCGAACTTCTACTACACTCAGTCAGACAACAATTAACATTTATCTTATTTTTTTGGGCGTTACCCAAGGGACGAGCTTTACGTTCATCCTCCTGGCAATTCTTTCATCTGCACTAAACTTGCCGTAGCGTCAGGCTACGGGTAACCACTGCAATCCCTAACACAGCTCACTTCCATATATGATATCCTATTTCACATGAAAACTTCATTATTTATTGAAAATGAGCAGCCCAAAGTCAGATCATACTAGATTTATTTCGTTAAACTACAGTTAAAACAAACTATTGATTTTCAGATTACTACTAATTTAATAAACTGAATCTACAAGGGTCTCAAGAGAGTACTTTTTAAATTCAATTTTTAAACAAAACATTAATCTAAAATTCTATTATTATGAAAATTGTTAAAGCCAGTATTGCTTTCATCACATTTTTTGCTCTGTTAAGCTTTCATAAAGGAGGAGAAGCTGCTCTAGAAGAAGTAACATCATCACAGACAATGACTATTTGTTTTTCCGATTTAGGAGCAATACCTAATGGGTATAGGATTATATCAGCAATATACAGCCCCGACTGTCCTTCGGTTCCTGGTGCTCCTTTTAATGCTGTAGTTATCGGCAGAAGGTAATCTTATTATTCTTCACCTAAAATAATGTGATTTCGATATAAATTTGCATCAAAAAACACTCAAATAATAATTAACCCGCTTTATGCATTAGAAAATCTATTCCGTCTGTGATCTACTGCAAATACTATCGTAAACTGTGTTTTTTGTATATCACAGCCTCGTAACGAAGTTCTAATGCAGAAAGCGGGTTAAGATTTTATATCGAAATCATATTTATACAAAATCTCAACTTCAGGGTAAGCCTTAGGATTTTATATCCTTTGGACATATTAAGAAATTCAATTCATCCTTAAAAAATAAATAGGAAACTCTTTATCTTGAATCGTTTTAAACGTCTTAAAACCAAAATGCTCATAAATACGCTTATTTGTAGCTGTTGTCGTTTCGATAATTACGGGTAATGTATTATCCTCATAGTGAGCAATCAGTTGTTTTATCAATCGCATCCCTACTCCACGACCGTTTACTTCATTTTTTGCTCCCATAATAACTGGATGAATGTAACGCTCTTTTATGTGGTATTTTTTTAGTGAAGATTGACGCTTGAGGATTCCCAAAGCCTTTGTTAATCCAGTACATTTAAGTGCAATCTTTATATACCATTTCAGCTTCCAAAAGTCAAGCGTATTACTATCCGAGTATTTCATTAAAATACATGCCGAATTTCTATCAGACAATAATACTTCTCCTGAGCGCAAACAATCTTCGACTAAGAACTCCATGAGTATTTTAATACGCTCACTTCGTCTACTATCATCAATAACTACTTCATTGATAAGATTGTCTTCTTTTATAGGCTCAAAAGCTGAGTGAAGAATTTCTATGGCTATCTCCTTTTGCGCAAAAGTAGCTTTCTGCATACTAAATGTTTGGAATCAAAAATAATCAATCTCGTGATTTTAACCACTCTCTTATTAAGATTCAAATTCCTTAGAAATCAATAAACATTATAACTACATGTTTTTCAACCCTCTAAACACCTCGATATTCACTTGACTGCATTCTAAATTTTAATGGTGTTATTTCATAATGACTCTTAAAACACTTGATAAAATAATTCGCATCATTAAATCCTGTTACCACAGCTATATCTGCAATCGATTGGTTTGTCATTAATAAAAGCTTCTTAGCTTCTTTTAAACGAATTTGCATGATGTACTGCGTCGGGGAAACACCTACTGCTTTTCTAAATACTCGTTGAAAATTACGAGTACTCATGCATGCGATATCCGCTAAAGTATCTAAATACAATTTATCTTGAAATGTCTGTTCTAAATGATCCAACACTTTGCTTATTCGTATCAATGCTTGGGCTTCGGTAGCATCTAATGAAGAATAGTACCTAGAAAGCAATACAATAAGTTCTTGTAATTTATTGGTCAAAATAATCTTATATCCGTCTCTCTTATTTGATTGTTCGGACATCATTGTATTTAACAAATATTCTAAATCCAATAATCTTTTACGATCTAGGTGTAATTTATTTTTGAAATGGTGTTCTGCTCGGAATCGGGACTCTAATAAAAACAACGCTCGGTAACCTTCTAATTGTTTAATTCCGCTAGAAACAAATCCTTGCTTAAATTTTGTAGAAAACATCACATTGATAATTTCCAAATTAGAAGCATTTTTAAAGTAGTGCTTCTGGTTGCCCTGAAGCACAAAAATGTCCCCAGTAGAAACTTCATACTCTTGCGTTTCAATTACCTGTACTCCTTTTCCTTTAACTATAAAAGCTAGTTCTACAAAATCATGAGTATGCTCTATTTCTGTAAGATCATACTCATGCGTAATTGCCGCATCTCTATTGACTCGGCAAATATTTAAAGGAAACTTAGTGTCTTCAAAATAATGCTCCCCAAGTGCTTGAACTACCATATTTTTAGTTATTAAATATACATATTGATTAGAGCCTCATACCACTCTTGTTTTCCACTTCTTTGCGAAGGTTCATTTTTATTTGCAACAGTATACATTTGTTCTAAACTCAGATTCCCTAATTCGAAGTCTTTTCCTGATCCCGAATCGAAGGATGCATAGCGCTCTTTTTTCGAAACACTATAATTACTATTCTTTAAAACGTCATCTGCTATCAACAACGCTCTAGCAAAGATGTCCATTCCCGATACATGACCAATAAATATATCTTCTAGATCTGTAGAGTTTCTTCTCGTTTTAGCATCAAAATTAATGCCACCTCCTTGCAAACCTCCATTTTCTAAAATAACCATCATGGCTTTAGTAATTTCTAAAATATCTGTTGGAAATTCGTCCGTATCCCAACCATTTTGATAATCACCTCTATTGGCATCTATACTCCCTAACATATTTGCATCCGCAGCACATTGCAATTCGTGTTCAAAAGTATGCTGTGCTAATGTAGCATGATTTACTTCTAAATTTAACTTAAAATCTTCTTCTAAATTGTAATGACGTAAAAAACCTATTACTGTTTCAGCATCTACATCGTATTGATGTTTTGTCGGTTCCATTGGTTTAGGTTCAATAAGAAAACTTCCTTTAAACCCTTGTTGCCTTCCATAATCACGAGCTTTAGTCAGCACCATTGCTAGATGCTCTTTTTCTCGCTTCATATCTGTGTTTAACAACGACATATACCCTTCTCTTCCGCCCCAGAAAACATAATTTTCTCCTCCAAGAGCTATTGTCGTATCTATGGCGTTCTTAATCTGTACCGCTGCTTGTGCCACAACTTCAAAATCGGGATTAGTTGCGGCTCCATTCATATATCTTGGATTCGAAAATACATTTGCGGTACCCCAAAGTAATTTCTTTCCCGTCTGAGATTGCATCTGTTGTAATGATGGTATCAACTGATGTAATCGCTTTTCAATTTCAAAAACACTACCATCACCAACTAAATCGGTATCATGAAAACAATAATAGGGAACCCCTAATTTATCAATAAATTCGAAAGCTGCATCCATCTTCATTTTCGCTACATCCATAGGGTCTTTAGCATTTGCCCAAGGGAAAATCTTTGTCCCGGGACCAAAAGGATCTCCCCCTTCTCCACAGAAGGTATGCCAATATGCTACTGCAAATTTAAAATGCGCTTCCATGGTTTTCCCCGCAACGATTCGTTGTGGCTCATAGTAACGAAACGCTAATGGGTTTCTAGACGCTACTCCTTCAAAAGGAATTTTAGATATATTTTTAAAATAGTTACTCATGTTATTTGTTGTATTGACTACTTATTATGTTGTTTTCTCTTTTCTGGCGTTATTAACTTAAAAGCAAAATATCATTATTATGAGATCCGCTAGATAATACCTCTAGTCAAGCCAGAGGTGACAAAGAATTATTTGATATTAAAAACAGTATTTACAGTTTTAGGAGCCCCCAGCTCTAATGAACGCTTACTTGGCAATGTACTTCCTACAAAAAGCTCATATGCTCCTTTGACATAAACTAACTCTCCCTTATCGTTATAATTCTTAAATGCTTTAACAGGTAATTCGAAGGTTACCTCAACATTACTATTAGGCTTTACAGTAACTTGCTTAAATGATTTTAAATCATATTTAGGTACTAAAAAAGTAGCTTCCTTTGTTTTTACATAAAGCTGTACTGTTTCGTTAATTGACCAATCACTTTTATTGGTTAACACTGTTTTCGCTACTAAAGTTTCATCTAAACCTAAAACTTCTTTATTTAATTGAATTGGAGCATAACTCAATTCCCCATAACTTAACCCAAATCCAAAGGGATATTGAGGGGCTTCATCCATATACTTATAGGTTCTACCATTCATTGAGTAATCTTCATAGGCAGGTAATTGATCTATCGATTTAGGAAAAGTAACTGGTAATTTTCCCGATGGAGATACTTTACCGAATATCACATCTGCAATGGCATTCCCTCCTTGCTCTCCTGGATACCAAGCCATCACTACAGCATCTGCCAGTTCATGCACTTCTTCTAAGGCTATTGGACTTCCTCCCATAACTACAACTACTAATGGCTTATCTCCACGACCTTCTTTTATTTTTTTCAAATAATGAAGTTGTTTTCCTGGTAATTGAATATTTGGACGATCACTTTTATAATCAGAAGCGATGGCTTCCCCTTCTTCTCCCTCTAATAATGTGTTTATCCCAACAACTGCTATCGTAACTTCTGCCATTTGTGCTTCGCCAATTGCCCAACCAATTGGGTTTTTATTAGCAACATCTAATTGAAATCCATGACGATATTCAAAACGAGTTCCTGCGCTAATTGCACTTGCAATTCCTTCTATAACAGTTACAACATTACCCGACTGACCATTATAATTCCCCAACATAACATCGACATCTGCTGCTAGAGGACCAATAGCAAATACATTTTTAATATCTGTTTTTAGAGGCAAAACACCATCGTTCTTTAAAAGCACTACTGATTTTTGAGCAGCTCTTCTAGCTAATGCTACCTTCTCTGGACTGTTTACCGTTTCTTCTCCCAATGCATTAAAAGGATTATCTCCATATGGATCAAACATTCCTAATTTAAATCGAGTTCTCCAAAGTGATTTTAAATTTCTATTAACATCTGCTTCGGTTACCAGACCTGCATTTATGGCATCTTGAAGTTTTTTATATGTACTTCCACAATTTAGGTTAACATCTGTCTTTAATGCCATTGCAATCGACTCTTCTGGTGTCTTTGTAACTTTATGATGTTTATGAAAGTTGGTAATCGCCCCACAATCACTCATTACATGTCCCGTAAAACCCCATTTTTTCCTAAGAATATCTACGAGTAATTCGGTACTTCCACAACAAGGTTCGTCATAAGTACGACTATAGGCACACATTACAGCCTCTACATTTGCTTCTTTTACAAGTGTTTCGAAAGCTGGTAAATAGGTTTCTTCAAAATCTTTTCGAGAGGGCTTGGCATTAAAATGATGACGATCTCCTTCGGGACCATTGTGTACCGCATAATGTTTGGCACAAGCAGCCGCTTTTAAATACGTTGGGTGATTCCCTTGTAGCCCTTTAACAAAAGCTCCTCCCATTTTACCGGTTAAAAAAGGATCTTCTCCCCAAGTCTCCATTCCACGACCCCATCTTGGATCTCTAAAAATATTGACGTTAGGAGACCAATATGTTAATCCTGCATACTGAGTGTAATTTTCATTTTTCTGAGCAATATTAAATTTAGCTCTTCCCTCATCCGAGATCGCAGTAGCTACTTCTTCAATCAATTCGGGATCAAAAGTAGCTGCCATTGCAATAGGTTGGGGAAATACTGTAGCTCGCCCCATTCTCGCTACCCCATGTAAAGCTTCATTCCACCAATTATATGGTTTTATCCCTAGGCGGTCGATACCAGGTGCATCATGCAATAATTGATTGCATTTTTCCTCTAAAGTCAATTCATTAATCACAAGATCAAGACGCTTTTCCGTATCTAATGTGTGATCCCAAAAAGTCCCCTTTTTATCAATGGGTATTTCTGGTGTTGCAGCCTTTTTTTCTTCTAGTTTTGTGTTCTCTTGATTGCATGCAATGAATACTAATGCAATCGCTAGTATTTGGATATATTTCATTAGGAATGAGTTTTGTCAAAATTGGTTAACCAATTTTGGTAAGCATTTAGGTATAATTCTTTAGAGGATTCATCAATTGAAACCTCTTTTAGTTGTTTTAATCCTGAAAAAGTTTCTTCTATAGTAGCATACAAACCTGCTCCATATGCTGCGCCACGAGCTGCGCCTGTTGCTCCATCTGTGTTATAAAATTCGATTCGAGCTCCGGTAATAGCTGCTAGTGTATTTGTAAAAATTTCACTTAAAAATAAATTAGCATTACCAACACGTATCACTTTTATAGATTTGGATTGCATTAATCCCATACCATAAGCAAATGAAAAGGCAATCCCTTCTTGAACCGCTCTTAATAAATGAGCTCGGTGGTGTCTATTTAAATCAAGATTTTTAAGCGAAGCACCTATATTTTGATTCCCCAGCATACGTTCTGCGCCGTTCCCAAAAGGGTAAAACAATAACTCGTTAGAGCCGATAGCTACTGTACTCGCTTCCGTATTTATTTCATTATACGATATATTTGGAGCAATCATTTTTCGAATCCAAGCATTGGCAATTCCTGTAGCATTAATGCATAGTAATTCTCCTAAACGCTTTCGATTCGAGTTGTGGTTTATATGAATAAATGTATTTGTGCCTCGATTATTATTTGACTTCACTTGATCATTCACCCCGTATACTACTCCAGAAGTCCCTGCAGTAGCTGCAAATTCTCCTGGCTCTAACACTTTCAAAGAAAAGGCATTATTAGGTTGATCCCCCGCTCTGTATGCAATTGTTGCGTGAAGCGGCAAGCCAAACTCTTCTACTGCTTTTTGATTTACTTTTCCTTGTACTGAAAAAGTTGGCAGTATCTCTGGTAATAATTCTTCTTTTATCCCAAAGTGTTCAAGGAGAGGTGCTGAAATCTTGTCCTCTTTAAAATCCCATAAAATGGCTTCGGAGAGTCCTGAAATTGTGGTTTGAATATTACCTGTTAGTCGATATACAATATAATCTCCTGGCAACATTATTTTATGAATCTTTCCATAAATCTCAGGCTCATGCTCCTGCACCCATTTTAGTTTTGAAGCCGTAAAATTACCTGGAGAATTTAGTAAATTTTCTGAGCAATATTTTTGTCCTAAAGCTTTAGATGCTTCAACACCTATAGATACTGCTCGACTATCACACCATATAATGGCTGGCCTTAATACTTTGCCATTTTTATCTAGCATTACCAATCCATGCATTTGATAACTAATCCCTATAGCTTGGATAGATGACAAATCATTTTGCTCGGATAAAGTATGTAATGCTTTTTGTAAATGAGTTATCCAAATTTCTGGATCTTGCTCTGCCCAATCTTTTTGAGGAACATGAATAGACATTTCTTCCTTTGGACTTTGAGTCCCAGCTACTGTTATATTTTTCGAAATATTCAGTAAAGAAACCTTTATTGAAGAACTACCGATGTCAATACCTAGTGTGTACAAAAGAATAAATTAGTTGTTTAATGCAAATTTACCCCATCAGAATGTTAAATTGTATTATAAATCAGTTAAATTATATACTAATTACGCCAAATAAATTATAAAAGTCTAATAATCTTCTTGCAATTCATCTTTTATCCACTCAAAGAATACAGCTATTCCACACGAAAGAATAATAGCAATCAAGTATTGCAGAAAGTCGAATTTACTACAGTTAAACAAGGCTAATATCGAGTTTACGGCAGCGCCCCAGAGAAAAGCACCAATCAATAAACGAACCCAGCGCAATCGTTTCGCTGGGTGAAATGCTAGAAACTTTCCAACTAATCCCCAAACAACATAAGCTCCCGTCCAATTGAATAGATGGAGTGAATATCCCAAAAGCCCTCTAATCTTTTTATTCTTCATCACTACTATTATTAAGATTCAGATTGTTGTTTCTCTTTAAATTCTTTTTTAATGACTGAAATCATTTTTACACTTTTTTAAAGTTTTCACTTCTATTGAGTTTAGTAATACTTTGCTTAGTTAACCTTACTATTTATAAATTGATATTCTCATCCAACCATTGCTTGACATTATCTGCCTTGGTCTGTATATTTTCATTCGTCAGAAGGCTTTTCGCTTTTTTACTAGATTTTGTAAACCAACCAAATCGCTCACTTTCTTGCAAATAATAATTTAAAACATGATTAACTACAGCCTTAGTATCTTCTTTCAAATCTCCTTTTGAAATGCTTTGAGATGGTTCGACTTGCCAGTTACCTTCTTCATTTCTAATAACGGAGATATAAGTAGCATCGATACTATCATCTTCTGGCAAATACTCATTTAATTTTTTGGCCAATTTTTTAATATCTAAAGAATCTATACGCTCTAAGCCACTTATCTTACTTCTCTCGAAGTAACCTTTCTTTACATACATTTTCTTTTTCCAATCAATAGGTAATTTAATTTGATATCTCAGGCTATCGAAAGTCTCGTTTACAGTCTGATAGCCTTCCAGTTTCTTGTACCTTATGATAGAATCATATGTAGCCACATAAAAATATTTCACCGTCAAGGAATCAGCCGTGGGTAAACCTTCATTAATAGGTATTTCTATATCTTCAAATGACTTTACCCTGTATAGAGTTCGCTTCTCCAATTGATTTAAGACTTCATTATATTCTCCAATAAATTGCAACGTACTATCTCCATACCATATTCTATGTTCTAATCGATAATCTACATCGGTGCTATCTCTATTCTCTAAAAGTTTTGCGGCACTCCATCTTTTATCTCCTAAAGCCTTTAATCCTTCCTGAGTTAATATACTATCAAGAGTAATATTGGCTATAGTCGAAGCCATTCGCTGGTATTTGTATGGTCTTTTGAGATACACACATGCTTTCAGGCGAGTCAAAATTCGCTCTAAACGCTCTTGTTTTAAGGTCTTCTCTTTTTCTTTGGCAAACCAGTTTTTCGAAGAAATATCTATTTTTTCGATGCCTTCAATTTGTTTTTCAATCAAAGTATCTAACACTTTTCCTTCTTCGATACTAACAAACTTATCTTCCATGATATCGTTAGTAATACGAGTAAGGGTGTCGTTATGAAAGTGTACTTCTTTGACTTCTGTTTCCGTTACCAAACCAATAAAACTTTTAATACTTTCTTTGGCTTGCTTTTCTGCTTGTTCTAAAATCCCTGCATCTTTCGCCATGCGTTCGAGCTTGTTTATACAATACTCTTTTACACGAACAGCATGATGAAAATTGGCATTTCGAGATTCTATAATCTGAAAACCTGGTATTTGTTTCTCTGGAATAAACCATGGATTGATGTCTTTCGCTAAAATTTTGGGGTATACGCCATACAAATGAACGATACCATGATCTTTATCAAACACCAAATTATCGTCTGTGATGGTTCCAAAATCAATACCTGCTTTTACCCAACCTCGACCAATCATAGAAAGGTCTGTTTTGATATCATTTTCTACATCTTTCTTCTTTTGTGAATAATGGAAATCACTGAAAATTTGCCCATCTTTTATCGGAAGCTCTAGAAGCATATATTCATTAAAAGCAACATCATTGAGAGACATACTCTTCGATTTTACTTCTTGAAGCAATTTCCACATTAAATTTTTAAACTTATTGCTTTGCGGTTTTACCTTAGATTTATTGAAATAAAAAGCCAAAACCTCATTAGGCAAGGTTTCATCATCAGTAAACTGTTTAGGATCTAATCCATCCAATTGTTCTTTAAATTCTTTCTTGGGAGAAGAAATCCAGGGCAACCACTTAAAAGAGAAAAAACCTTTCTTCTTTTCTGCTTTTTCTTCTGTTTCTTCGATACTCTCTAAGTGAGCTTTTAGCAAATATTGCTTCATGTCTCTAAAGACACTATTTGCTTTATCGCTAACATCTTCTTCTGATATTAATTGCAGCTTAGATTGATCGTAAGTAGCAATAGCTTCTCCGTAATATTCGGCAGTAACTAGTTGACCAATCTCTCTAATAGCAGAAACATTGTTTGTAGTATTTTGCAATGTTAACCCACCACCAAAAATATTGAATGGATTGACCATTACGATAGCAAATACAATCGCCCCGACAATTAAAATGTCTATTAATGGTTTTGCATATTTTAATAATAGTCTTATTACCATACTATTCAACTGTTACTAGGACACGATCCATCACTAAAGGATCATCGGAGAAACTAATGTAAATTTCACTATACCCTAAACTCTTTAATAGACCCGTCAACATACTACGAGTATGCTGTTGTGTCGTTTCGACAATGCCCATGTATTCCAAATTATTCCTGATATCCAATTCCGCTTGACGGAAATATTCTTCCTGATCTTCTAAAGAAATGCTGTTCAGAAACTTATTTTCAGTAATCTCATCATCCAATCTAAACTTGTTAGGCGGGTATGAAAAATTGATTATTTCTACTTGAGGAAGCTTTAATTCTATTTTCTTTTTATCAATTTTAATATCATCTGGCTGTAGTTTATTGAGATCGATACCTGCTTTTATTATAGCTTGTGAATATGCTAAAAATCGAGCTTCATTTAATTTCACTAGCCAAAACAATTTTTTTGACTTTGTTCCATGCACGATTTTGTCGATGGTGAATTCGGTTGTTGCTAATTTTGATGCAGCATGAATTTTCCCAACGACTAAAGCTCTTCTATCTTTTTTACACGAAGTAAAAGAGAGTATCAAGAGTAATAAAAGACTTATTTTAACTATTTGCTTCATAGTAAAAATGTATGCTTCTAACTATATCTAACAAACAATTTGCAATAGCCTCTTGACCTTCATCTGAAAGCAAATACTTTGCTTCGAAATAATTGTCAAAAAATAAATTCTCTACTAAAATAGCTGGACAGCGGGTAGATTTTAACACTCTAAAATTCGCTTCTTTAACTCCTCTAAAACGAAACATTCCATTAAAGTGACGTTTATATTCTTGACCAGCAATTCTGGCTAAAACATCACTTGGAGTTTCTCCTACACTACTAAACACTTCAAATCCGTGTCCTCTTCCTCCTCTTCCTTCGATACCACTTGCCGAAGCATTACTATGGATAGAAAGATAGAAGGCAGAAGGATCTTCTTTATAAATAGCATTTGCTCTATTTACACGATCCCACAACGGTTCGTCCACTGGGTCACTTGAATTTAAATCATGGTAAGGCAAGCCATTTGCTTTTAATTTCTCAATTAATTTTTTGGCTATTTTACGATTAATATCTCCTTCTAGAATTTCTATTGGCTCTTGATCCTCTCCTGTAAAGGAATATCGTTTCTTTTCTCCTGTAGTATATTTCCCATTAAGAATTCCTCCATGTCCTGCATCTATAATTGGTGTACAAGGATAATCACAAAAACGTTGTCCGTCTTCTAGATTTGCTTCCTCCTCACTTGGTTCGGGCTCAGCTATCATTTCTGGTGTCATTTCCAAATTCGCAAAAGTGTTCATTTGGTTTTTCAACTCTGTTATACCTCCATGATTTTTAGCTTCTATACTTAAGCCTTCTTTTTCTGCAAAAAAAGCATCATCCTGTATAAAAAAATCATCGTCTCTTTGCAATTGAGTATTCCCAAAGGCATTGTATGGTGTCGGTTGATAAGACGCATTGACTATTGTTGGATTTTGCGCAAATTGTTGACTATGAAAATTAGGGTCATAGTGTGGGTTATTTGGCCTTGGGTCATGCTGATGATACTGAACATCATCCCCTCCTCCTCCTTGCTTAGGCAAGTTAGTTGTAGGCTGATCGACTCTTGTCGTTGCATTTGGATCTTTCCATCTATTTTGTAAGAAACGTAACGATTTATCTCCAAAATAAAATGCCATCATCATTAAAAAGGCTGTTTTAAAAAACTCGAATTGATCTCGAATTAAGGAATTTTCCAAATCGACACGCTCCATTCCCATACTGGCAATCAAAATAGCAATTGCCCCAAATAATAACGTAAATGCTAGCATTCCTCTAACTGTCCCTGGAGGCACACCAAAAGTTTGACTACGATAAGGATTTACTTTAGGCTCTATTAATTCACTTTTAAGGACTCTCTCTCCTTTCTTGAGGCGTGTTTTAGCATCTTCTAGTTTTTCCCATTCTTTTATAGAAATCCCATGATTAACATTGTAATGGTACACTGCCCATAAGAAGTATCTAAGAAACACTACCAACCAAACTAGTAAAAAGATTAGTGCAGCTGCTCTAAAGATATCTCCTGTGGTAATGAATATGATAATTGATGATAAAAGTCCTAATGTAAACAGGATAGTACTAATCAAAGAAGCATGTTTAAAAAAGAACTTCTTATAGTAACTATCCGAAGGGTACCTTTTACCTCCTAATACATCTTCGAAATCATCAATCAACGCTCGTCGGTCTTCGCGTGTGATATGTTCTTTATCTGACATAATCGTGTATTTAGATTATTATGTTGGTTATATTCTATTATTCCTTAAGCAACTTCTTCTGAAATTGTTGATTTTCGTTGAAGTTGAGTAATCCAGTTTTCATCGTAAACTTTTATCCTAACTTTCTCCCCTCCTTCCAGTAGGGCCTGAATTCTTTTATAAAATCTTGTATATGCTTTAACAGAATTCATTATTGACTTCTTAATACTGTCATCATAAATACCATCTGCTATTAAAATACATCCATCTGTATCGCCATGAGTATTTCCAATATGGATATATACAAATTCGTAATTAGGAACATTTTGAAGTTCTAGATGCCATGTAAAAAATGGTTGCAAGGCTTTTCGCTCTCTGTACTTTTTTGTTAGTCCAGACATTACCTCTCTAAACTTAATCTCATATACCCCACTAGGAATTCGAGTCTTTCCTTTAATCTTAGTCTCTCGGTAAGTATCTTCTAATGTATAAGCAATAAACTGATCCCGTATATACAATAAACCTAATGTTGTATTTTGATCATATCTAAAACGAATTAAACTCAACGTAGTCCCATCAAATGGAACAACTTCTTCTAATTCGGCTTTATTGATTGCTATTTGAGATTGTACTTTTTTAAGCTCTAATTCGGCTTCTTTTAATTGAACTTGGGTTTGAGCCAAAGCAACATTCTCCTTTGCCAATGGTTCTGGAGCTACTTTCTGAACGACTTCTTCATCTTTATCAAAAGCTCCTTTTACGCTTTCCCATAGGTTCCTAAATAACCCAATAATACTACCAGCAAAACCAATTAGCCATAACCACACTCCATCTAAAAGTTGTGGGTTGGTGAAAAAGAGAATAATAGCAATGATAATTGCAGCTATCAGCAATAATGCCAAGAAGCGTTTCATCGAACAGTGTATTAGTTGGTTACAAGTCTAATACTAAATTTAGAGAATCCTAATTAATTCTACTGCAAAGACAGAAAATACTTACGAATACAAAAAAATTATTCTTAAAATGATAAGGTTACAGATTTTTTAGGAATTTTGACTGATTTCCAGACAATAAGGGGTGCTTAGCGCTGCCTATCATTTGCGAACTATAAATACTTGAATGCCCCGAAAATAAATAAGCAACAAAACAGGCTATAGCGACATATTGAGCAACATCACTACCAAATAACTCGATTCCCATAAGGGTACATGCTATAGGTGTATTGGTGGCTCCAGCAAATACGGCTACAAACCCCATAGCTGCTAACACATCGATTGGCAATGGAATAAACCAAACTAATGCATTTCCTAAAGTAGCTCCAATAAAAAACAATGGTGTAACCTCTCCTCCTTTAAAACCAGCACCTAAAGTGAAAGTCGTAAATAATAATTTGAGAATAAAATCTTGTTTGGGGATTTGGTGCTCGAAGGCTTCAACAATTACAGGTACTCCTAAGCCCGAATATCTTGTCCCGATTATTGCAAATATTATCGCTAATACTAACCCTCCAAGTACAGGGCGTAATGGTGGATATTTTATTTTTTTGAATACCCCTCCCCAAAAATGATTACCATAAGAGAAAAGACGTGCTACTAAACCAAATAGTATACTTGCCAATACTATCCAACCTACATTTTGTAAGCTCATGCTTGGCACCTGCTCAACAACATAGTGCGTATGCGTTCCCCCAAAATATTGACATGCTATATCTGCTATAACTGCTACCAAAATACTAGGCACAATAGCTTCATATCTCGCTCGACCAATAATCAATACTTCCAACGCAAAAATGGCTCCGGCTAATGGTGTACCAAACACAGCTGAAAAACCAGCACTGATACCCATCGTCAACAATATTTTACGATCTAAAGAATCTATCTTAACAAATCTAGACAGTTGATCTGCAATTGCTCCTCCAATCTGAACCGCAGTACCTTCTCGCCCAGCTGAACCACCAAAAAGATGTGTCCCCAAGGTTCCTATTAACACCCATGGCGCCATTTTAAAAGGAATTATCTTTTCTGGGTTATGGAACTCATCCAATAACTGATTATTTCCTCGTACGACACTTTTCCCCCAATAGTGATACATCGCTCCTATCAAAAAACCGGCTACAGGTAATGCCCATATAATGATGGTATTTGATTCGCGATAATCAGTACACCACTTTAAACTAATCAAGAATAAAGCAGATGCAGCCCCAACAGCAATACCTACCACTAAAGAGATTAGTAACCATTTTAGTAAAAAAGTGATAAATGCTGGTAAGTGGAGGTTTTTCATTTAGTTTTTTAGTATTAAGTAGTTAGTATAAAGTATTAAGACTAACTAAACATCTAATTGTGTTTCTTTACTATAGTGACGCAAATTAATGAAAAACCTTTTTGAAGTTCAAGTATTCTCTTAGTGAGATTCTGTGTCAAGCACAGAATGACAGGTATATTTATTGAAAAACTTAATACTGTATACTTTCTTCTATTCTAACTGGAATACTTTTTCCATCTCTATCCATTTTTCTCCATCTTTTGCCCAAGGTAACCCTTGTTGATATTTCCACATCAATTGTTCCCACTCTTGCACTTTAGGGTTATTGGCGTCCATTTCCGCCTTTTTGTTCGGATCAAAAGTTTCATCGCATTCCATGATCATAAACATACGGTTTCCTGAAAGGTAAATTTGCATATCTACAATTCCTGCATCTTTGATACTCGCCGTAATCTCTGGCCAAGCATTTCCTGCAGCGTGATATTCTTTATACTCTTCTATTAATGTTGGATCATCTTTAAGATCACAAGTAAGGCAAAATCTTTTCGTTTTCATATTTCAATAAGTACACAATATTAAGACTTAGGCTTTCTTATTGGATGATATATATCCATAAAGAGTAACCATAATCAAACAAATTAATGGTAAAATAAAAGAGAATTTAACTTCTGGAATAAAACCTAAAATCTTTAAATCTCCAAATCCACTTCCTCCCCAATCAAGAATACTCCCCTGTAATACTGGCATTAATGCTCCACCAACAATAGCCATCACTAATCCTGCTGATCCAATCTTTGCTTCGTCTCCCATATCCTTAAGAGCTATTCCGTAAATAGTTGGAAACATAATTGACATGAAAACAGATATTGCTACTAAAGAAATTAAACCGACCATTCCTGGAAGTAATATTGCCCCAACACAACAAAGGCTACCCAAAATCCCAAACATCATTAACATTTTTGACGGAGCATATTTTCTCATTAATGCTGTACCAATCCATCTTCCTATTAAAAACGAAATCATTGCAGCAATATTAAAATGTGTAGCTGTCAATTGAGATGCTTCATCTAAACCTTCATTTAAAAAATCTACGTATTGAAAAATATAGGTCCAACACATAATTTGTGCTCCTACATAGAAGGCTTGGGCTACTACTCCTAAAATGTAATTTATATTCTTGCTTAACCTACTAAATGCATCGGATAGACTTATTTTATCTTCTTGAGCCGTTTTAGGCATTTTTGTAAAAATAATAATGGCCATTATAGCTAATACTAAAATTCCTAAGCCAATATAAGGTAAACTAATAATCGATAAATCATTGGTACGCACGGCTGCTTGTTCTACAGCAGGTAGTGCATCATAGGCCTCTTTAGTAAAATCATCGGAACGCAAAGCGCTTAATACGAATTGTTGCGCTACAATCATTCCCATTAATGAACCAATAGGATTAAATGCCTGTGCTAGATTTAATCGTTGTGTAGCTGTTTTTGGATCCCCCAATGAAAGAATCAGTGGGTTTGATGTAGTTTCTAAAAAAGCTAAACCCGATGTAATCACATACAAAGAAATTAAAAAGAAGGTATACTCCTCAAACTTTGCTGCTGGATAAAACATCAGTGCACCAATAGCATAGAGAGATAATCCCAAAATAATTCCTGACTTGTAGCTATATTTTCTAATAAATAATGCGGCAGGTAGCGCCAAACAAAAATATCCAAAATAAAAAGCAAACTGAACTAAAGAAGCCTGAGTATTCGATAATTCGGGCATTACTTTCTTAAAAGCGCTTACCATTGGATTTGTCAAATCATTAGCGATTCCCCACAAAGCAAAAAGGGATGTAATTATGATGAAAGGAAAAAATAATTGTTTGCTAACTATTGGAGTTTTTGATGACATAGTTATTTAGTTTATTGAGTTAGTAGTTTGTTGATGATTTTAAAGATAGATTTTATTTAATATAAAAATGATAAGATTCTAGCTTTCACAAGAATCACTAAATCTATTCTGTTAACAAAGCTCGATCTAGGTGAACATAACCACCATCAACAGTAATAAATTGCCCTGTAGTATGTGATGATACTTCAGAAATCGTAAATAAACATTGATTTGCAATTTCTTCGGGTGTGGTCATTCTATTTTCTAAGGGAATCTTTTTGACGATGGATGATAATTTCTCTTCTGCATTTTCCAAGGTATCAATCCAATTTTTATACGCAGGCGTCCAACTCTCTGCAATGATAATAGCATTTGATCGAATTCCAAATTTGATAAGATCTACAGCCCATTCTCTTGTGAGCCCTAAAACACCTCCTTTAGCAGCCGCATAACCCGATGTTCCACCTTGTCCTGTTAATGCTACTTTAGAAGCTATATTTAATATATTCCCTTTAGATTCTTTTAATAAAGGAAGTAAGTATTTTGTCATTGCAAAGAAGCTTACCATGTTTAATTTGATAGAATTCATGAAATCCTCAACCGAACTATCTAAACCAGCCCCATCATTGACTCCTACGTTATTAATGAGCGCATCCACTTTCCCGTAAGTATCTTTTATCACTTTGGCCGCAGCTTCAATTTGATCTACTTTAGAAAGGTCTGTCTGGACGAAAATCGAATTTATCCCTTTTTGTTGCAATGCTTCGGCATATTCGAACCCACGTTCGTTACGATCTACGATTACAGGAATTGCACCTTCATTCGCTAAGACTTGAACTATAGTTTCTCCTATACTTCCCTTAATTCCAGCGGCCCCTGTTACTACTACTATTTTATCTTTTAATTTTAAATCCATTATTTCGGCTTTCCCCTCATGGCTTTAAGCATTAAGCTTTAAGCTATAGGCTTTTATTTTACTGAATGCTTTTGGCTTAGCTATAGACCATAAGCATTACTATATTTATAAATCTTGTTTTCGTCTCTTCTCTCTTCTCTCTTCTCTCTTCTCTCTTCTCTAAAATCTATAGGTTATAAAACTCAATCGCATTCTTACCATAAATCTTTTCTTTTTCTTTCTCCGAAAAATCTTTAATATGCGTATCTATGATTCCTTTAACTTCACCATAACTCCATTCGATTAAACTAACAGGCCAATCGGAACCATACATTACACGATCTACACCAAACATTTCTATAATCGCATCAAGATAAGGAGTGAAATCTGATTGTTTCCAACTCAACCAATCTGCTTCAGTTACCATTCCTGATAATTTACAACAAACATTTTCATGTGCTGCGATCTCCTGCATTCCTTTTTTCCAAGTATCAATTTTCCCGTCTTTTATATAAGGCTTTGCAATGTGATCTATTACAAATTTTTGATTAGGAAATCGCTTCACGGTATCCAAAGCCGCTTCCAACTGAGTAGGGAAAATTAAGATATCATAGGTAAATCCATATTTCCCCAGTTTACTAATACCATGTTGAAAATCGGGGCGCTTCATAAAGTTAACATCTGGCTCATCTTGTACTACATGTCGAAATCCTTTTATTATCGGTTCTTTACTATAATACGCTAGACGTTCATCTATGTTAGCCGCTCTTAAATCTACCCAGCCCACAACACCTTTAATAAAATCATGTTCTTTGGCTTGCTCTATTAAAAATTGAGTCTCGTTCTCATGCTGATCCGCTTGAACAGCAACACAACCATCAATCCCTTTAGATGCTAACTCTAATTGTAAATCTTGAGGTAAAAAATTCTTCTTAATCGCTGACATCTGATCATTGATCCAGCTATGCTTTACCTCGCAATAGTGCCAAAAATGTTGATGTGAGTCTATTTTCATATTTTGAGCTATCGGCTGTCAGCTATTGGCTAGCTATCAGCACTATTAAATTCCATTATAATTTTCTATAAATATCCGCAATCAGTAATATTGTAATAACGTTTCGTCATTCCTTGCTTGACAAGGAATCTCATCCTATTGGTTTTAATAATCTTAATGATTACGATATTCATATAATTTTCTTAAGCTTTCCACAACCCCTATTTTCTGAACGCTTTCTATTTGAGCAACGACAAATGGTACTAAACCATTTATCTTATTTAGATCATATCCAAAAATGGATTCATTCCTAAATATATTCTGAACTAATGCTTCAAGAGACTGTTGCCCTGAAGTAACTTTCTCCCACTCTTCCTTAAAGAAATTCAATATTTCAATGTTATCTTTCAGTTCAATAGTTTCATTTGCAAATTCTCCTTTATAAAAACGTATTAAACAGGCTAATGAAAAGGCTATTCGCTTAGGGAAACTTCCTTCATTCCCCAGATAATCTAAAAAGGCTGGCAACAATCTAGCTTGAAATTTGGAAGTACTATTCAATGAGATATCAATCAGATTATGCTTTAACGTCGGGTTTTTAAAACGATCCAAAACTGCTTTGATAAATACATCTATTTCATGAGCACCAAAACCCGATAGTGTTGGTTTAATTTCTTCGGAAAGAACACGTTCCACATGATTCAATACCTCACCTGTATCCATACTTTCTTTTACAGTACGAATTCCAGCTAAATAACCTACTGGCACTAAGGAAGTATGTGCTCCATTCAAAATTCGAACTTTCATTTCTCGATAAGGAGCTAAATCTTCTACAAATTGAACGTTAAGATTCGTTTGATGGAAAGGCAATGCTAATTGAGCTTCTTTTGATGCATCGATAACCCAACTATGGTAATATTCTCCTGCTACAAGCAGTTTATCTTCAAACCCTTTTTGCTCAGAAATTTCACTTGCTCTATTTGACGGGTAACCCGACACTATTCTATCGACTAACGTGTTACAAAATTGATTATGATCTACAATCCAATCAACAAAAGCCTCCTCTAACTTCCACAATTCTGCATACTCCATAATAGCTTTGCGAAGTGCTAATCCATTATTTTCTATCAATTCGCAAGGCAAAAAAATCATTCCCTTATCAGCTGCTCCATTAAAAAACTGATATCGGTGAAACAACCACTGGGTTAATTTTGCTGGAAACTCATGAGCTGGTTGCGCTTCTAGTGTATCTTTCTCTGAGAACTTGATTCCGGCTTCTGTAGTATTAGAAACTATAAAACGCATTTCAGGCTGTTCTGCCGTTTTAAGGTATGCTTCCCATTCGGTATAAGGTTGAATACTTCTACTTATGCTTTCTACCAAAGTAACTTCTGAATGCAAACTTTCCTTACGAATTCCATCCAAAGCAACATAAAATAAGCCTTCCTGCTCTTTTAGCTCGAGATAATCTCCTCTCTCTGTTGGCTTCACGACAACAATACTCGAATTAAAATCGGTTTCTTCATTCAATACATGAAACATCCAATCGCAAAAAGCACGTAAGAAATTCCCTCCTCCAAACTGTAAAATACGCTCAGGGTGCTTGATAGGCTTGTTAGTTGTTGTTCGGTTTAATGACTTCAATTTGATATTTTAAATATTTTGAGGAGATTCCCGCCTTCGCAGGAATGACACCTTTTTTATAATGATATCCCCCTTTTCCAAGGAATAAAATCATTTTGTCCTTTTTGCTCAGCTTTGGCTTCTATTTCTCCACTGGCAACTTTTATGATATATTCTAAAATTGCTGACCCTTTAGATGCAATTGTATCTTCACCACTTATAATAGTACCTGCATCGATATCAATAATATCATGCATCCTATTGAATAGTTGTGTATTACTCGATAGCTTTAATACTGGGGCAATTGGATTTCCTGTTGGTGTTCCTAACCCCGTAGTAAATACTATCATATTACATCCACTACCAGCTAATCCTGTAGTGCTTTCCACATCATTCCCTGGAGTGCACAGTAAGTTTAACCCTCGTTTTTCTATTTTTTCTGTATAATCTAATACCGCTGTAATAGGAGAAGTTCCTCCCTTTTTCGCGGCGCCAGCAGATTTCATCGCATCGGTAATTAAACCATCCTTGATATTCCCTGGTGACGGATTATTTTCGAACCCCGAACCTACAGCAACAGCTCTTTCAGAATAGGTTTTCATCAAACTTGTAAACTTCTTAGCATCTTGTTCGGACGTACAACGATTTACAATTTCTTGCTCTACTCCATTCAATTCTGGGAATTCGGAAAGCACTGGCACACCACCTAAAGCCGTTAATAAATCGGAAGTATACCCTAAAGCTGGATTGGCCGAAATACCTGAGAAACCATCTGAACCTCCACATTCTAATCCTAAAACAAGCTTATCCAGTGGAGCTTCTTCTCTTTTTATATTATTTGCTTCAGCTAGACCAACAAATGTTTTCTTAACTGCTTCTGCGATCAATTCGCGTTCACTATTACTTTGTTGTTGTTCGAAATAATGAACTGGTTTTGTACCATTAGGGTCTTTTGCTGCTAAAGCTTCTTGCAACATTTCGATTTGAGCATTTTGACAACCCAAACTAAAAATGGTAGCACCAGCTACATTTGGATTAGCAATATATCCTGCCAATAGATGACATAAAGTTTGAGAATCTTGACGGATTCCTCCACAGCCTCCATCATGTTTTAGAAACTTAATTCCGTCTACATTTGGAAAAATTCGTTGCTTACGAATCTCTTCTTTCGTTGTAATGATATCCTTAGCTAATAGATCTTTTTCTGAAGCCCCTTCTTTGTAAGCTTTTATTAGGCTTTGTGTATTTACTGAAAAGTCATTTTTTGTTTGATACCCCAGTTGTTCTAATAAAGCGCCTTCCAAGACATCAACATTTCGATTTTCGCAAAATGTTAAAGGAATAACTAACCAATAATTACGGGTACCTACACTTCCATCTTTTCGATAATAGCCCTTAAATGTCTTATGCCTGAATTTAGAAACATCAGGAACTGACCAATCGTATTGTATGGCATTAGCATTATAACTAGCAGAAGCATGTTTCAAATTTTCTGTTGTAATAGCCTCTCCTTGCGCAATGGCTTTTGTGGCTTTACCTACTAATACTCCATACATAATGACTTCGTCTCCTACAGATAAGTCATATAATGCAAATTTATGTTTTTGTACAATCGATTGTCTTAAGGGGAAAGAAAAATCAGAGACGTCAATCCATGTTTTTTCAGGTAGCGATTGTAACGCCACAATAATATTATCCTTAGAATCTATTTGGGTGTATAGTTTCATATTTCTTAGCGGGTGGCTAAAATAGTAATTATGTACATATATTAAAAAAATATTTCGACTACTGTAATTTTAAAACACAATAATCGAAATATTCTTAAAAAACTAAACTCCTTAATGAAGTTTTACCAGTAAAATAACAATTAAATATGGTTAGATTATCCTCTAATTTTTTTGATCAAAGCGATTGCATCTGCTACTTTTTTCTCTAAACCAGCATAATCTTCATCGGCAAGAATTTGCTTACTGATTAATTGAGAACCCATACCTACACAGGTTACTCCAGCATCAAACCATCCTCTTAAATTACTTTCTTCTGTAGTTACTCCACCTGTTGGCATAATTGAAGTCCAAGGCTGTGGTCCTTTAATCCCTTTAACAAAATTAGGGCCGTATAGGTTACCTGGGAATAATTTTACTATTTCACAACCCAGCTCTTCTGCTCTAGTGATCTCAGTTAACGTACCACATCCTGGGTTCCAAGCTACTTTTTTACGATTACAAACGATCGCAATATCTTCTCTTAATACTGGAGTTACAATAAAATTGGCTCCTAATGACATATAAAGTGAAGCTTGTGCCGCATCTGTTACAGAACCAACTCCCATTATCATTCCTGGTAATTCAGCAATAGCATACTTCGTTAACGCAGCAAAAACTTCGTGAGCAAAATCTCCACGAGCTGTAAATTCTAACAAACGAGCACCACCATCATAACATGCCTTAAGGACTTTTTTTCCTAATTCGATATTTGGATGATAAAACAAAGGAACCATTCCTGTTTCCTTCATTACTTGCGCTACTTCTATTCTTGAAAATTGGGCCATTTTTTTAGGGTTTCGGCTGTCAGCTATCAGCTATCAGCCATTATACATATTTTTAAAAATCCTTTTAGGATTTAAAAGGTTAGCAACTATAATCGCTACAAACCATTATTAATTCTAAATTAATATAAAAATTGCTCGTGGCTGATAGCTGATAGCTGACAGCCAAATTCCCAAAGGAATTTATCTGTCTACTTTTGCAGAACCATCGCTTTCAATGAAGCTTAGGATTTCTTGTTTTGAAGCTCTATTAACGTCTCCAAAAATGGTATGTTTTATCACACAAGCTCCTGTAGCAAATGCTACTGCTTTCTTCAAATCATCAGCATATTGTGTTAAACCATAGATCAATCCTCCCATAAATGCATCGCCAGTACCTACACGATCTACCACTGGTGTAATCTCATTTAAACGTGCTCTGTATAATGTTCCTTTATTATAAAGCAACCCACCAATACGTTGGTGTGAAGCATTTACAGAATTTCGGAACGTCATAGAAAGTGTTTCCAAATTTGGCAGTAAATCAAATACTTTTTTGAAAACTTCTTTAGCCTCTACATCTGTAGTATAATCTGGGTCTAATTTCTCTTTTCCAAGCATAAACAACGCCGTATCGACATCTCCTAAGATTACATTGCTATAGTGCAATAACTCGGGCATTACATCCTTAGGCTCTTTTCCATATTTCCATAATTTCTTACGGTAGTTAAGGTCTGTTGAAATTGTAAGGCCTTTAGCTGTTGCCGCTTTTATTCCTTCTAAACATACATCTGCTGCATTTTGAGAAAGCGCTGGGGTAATTCCGCTCCAATGGAACCAAGTAGCCCCGTCTAATACCTCATCCCAGTTAATATCTCCTGGTTGGATTTGCGACATAGAAGAATCATCACGATCATAAACTACCGTACTATTTCTTCCAGAAGCTCCATTCTCTAAAAAATATAAGCCTAAACGCTTTCCTTGACGAAGGATGTGTTTAGAGCCTACTCCAAAGCTTCTTATGGTATTCATAGCACAATGCGCAATTGCATTATCAGGAAGTGCTGTAACAAATTCTACATTTAATCCATAGTTTGCTAATGAAGCTGCTACGTTGAATTCGCCTCCTCCATAAATTACCTCAAAAGAAGTAGCTTGACTAAAACGAAGATTATTAGGCGGCGAAAATCTTCCTAGAATTTCACCAAAAGTGATAATTTTTTGCATGTTCGATCTATTCACAAAACTGGTTCAAGAAGAAATATATTAGCTTTCTTCTCTTTTAACATATCTTTAAGTAGATACATTTTAAACGCGGCAAATTTCCGAAAAAAAAATGTAATAACAGCTATATGCCCTATGCTTTAAACAAACGACAATTTGCTACTTAAAAGAATTGGTATAAAAAAGGTTGTTAGAAGTCTACTGTAGCTTTAATAACACCTGTTTCTGGCTTCGTCCAACTATCAAAATGATCTATCATTTCTGTAAAAGGAACATTATGGGTGATAAAAGATGCTGTTGGAAATTGTTCTAATACATTTATTACATGTTCAAAATCCTCAATTGTTGCATTACGACTGCACATAATTGTAGTCTCTTTGGCATGAATTTTTGGATGGGTAAATACTAATTCCCCTTTTGATAATCCTACCAATACATACCTTCCTCCGTGAGCCATATAATCTGGCCCTGACTCTAAAGCCCCTTTGAATCCCGTTGCATCAAAAACAGCTGTAGCCATATCACCCTTGGTAATCTCTGCTATCTTTTCTGCGGGGTTATCATTTACATTAAAAATGTAATCGGCTCCTATTTCCTCTTTTGCATATTGCAATCGCCCGTCATTAACATCAAGTGCAATCACTTTCGCTCCTGCAATCTGTGCTAGTTTGATCATTCCGATTCCGATAGGACCACAACCAACTACAACAACTATTTCATCCTTTTGAATTTGCGCGCGTCTAATAGCGTGTGCACCGATAGCCAAAGGTTCAACAATTGCCATTTGATCATGTGTAAGGTTATTGGCTGGTAATAATAAATCTTGACGCACAGTTATGTATTCTTGCATTCCGCCATCGGAATGTACTCCAAGTACACTAATGTTAGTACAACAATTTGTTTTTCCATGTCTACAGGCTACACAGGTACCACAGCTTACGTAAGGCATTATAACTACTTTATCTCCTGCTTTTATACCTCGGTCGTTTGCTCCTATCTCAACAACCTCCGATGCTAACTCATGTCCTAAAATTCTAGGATAGGTGAAAAAAGCTTGATTTCCAGAATAAGCATGTAAGTCCGTTCCACAAATACCTACCTTCTTTACTTTCAGTAAAGCTTCATTATTTTTTCTTACAGGTTGCTCTTTTTCTTTCAATAAAAATTTACCTGGCTCTTCGCAAACTATGTATTTCATTATTTAAAACTTTATACTTTGATTTGGGACTGAACGCTTAAAGCGATCATCCTATAATTTTAAAATAAAAACCTACAAGGTATCGAAACCTTGCAGGTATATTGTACCTATAAATTGATCAAACAAATACTTGTATATTGAGCGAAATAGAAATGTATTTATATTTCAACTAATTACCCTATTTCAATTTCTCTCAATCTTCTCTTAAAGGCACCTTTTAAACAATCTCAAAAACTTGATTGATATTAATTATTTAGAAATTTCAAGTACATGAGCAAAATCTCCTTTCTTTTTGCCCAAACCAGAAACTTCTAATCCTTTTTCCGTTTGTTTAAAATTGATACTAGCATCACTACCTAACAATTTAACTGATTTCACTTGTAAATCTTTCCCATATTCGCTAGTCGTAGCTAAAGACTTTATTGTTACTTTTCCTCCTTTTGGCCAAGCCATCATAATAGCATACAATTTACCCCCTTTTTGAGTAAAGCGAATATCTTGACCTGTAAAGTCTTTATTCTTTCCTTCAGAATGATGCCCTTTACCTACTTCTGTAGGCCCTTCTCCGAAAGTCTTCCAGTATTTGGTATTGTAAATAGCTTCTCCATTTACATCTAGCCAACTTCCTATTTGTAACAAAATATCTTTTTGATCTTGCGGAATAGTTCCATCTGCTTTTGGCCCAACATTCAATAATAAATTCCCGTTTTTAGAAACGATATCTACTAAATCATCTACTAACTGATTTGCCGTTTTAGATTCCCAATTGGATACATGGCACCAAGAATTCTTTCCTATAGACGTATCCGTTTGCCATGGCAATTTTCTTATTCCTGGTAACTTTCCTCTTTCCAAATCGTAGATTACTGTTCCTTCTGGAAAAGCATCATGGTCAAAATTTTTGTCTTGCAACACCACTTCTTTCCCCCATTCAATTCCTTTATTGTAATAATAAGCTGCAATTTTAGGACGATATGCTGCCCAGTCTGGTGTATCTAACATAAAATCAAACCATAAAATATCTGGTTGGTAATTATCTATTAAATCTTTTGTTCGATCCCACCAGCGCTTTTTGAATGCCTCTGATGGCGGCTCGCTATAATCTTTACCTTTTGAAGAATATAAATCTGCGTATTGCGGATCGGTTGTATCGAACTTATCTTTTTTGTTGAAAAAAGACCAGTTAAAAGCAAAATGTGAAGAGGCTCCCATAATTAGCCCTTTTGATCGCCCCTCTTTCATTAACTCCCCCAAAACATCACGTTTTGGCCCCATATCTTTAGAATTCCATCGAGTGGTTTTAGACGCGTACATTGCAAAACCATCATGATGATCGGCTACGGGCACAACATATTTTGCCCCTGCTTTTTTAAATAAATCGATCCATTCGGCTGCATTAAATTTTTCTGCTTTAAACATTGGAATGAAATCTTTGTATCCAAAGGTCTTTTGATCTCCATAATGCTTTTTGTGATGCAAATACACATCGGTAGGCCCTTTACCCCAGCTTCCTCCGGTCGGTGCAATTACGATAGAATCGAAATACATATTTCGAGGGTACCATTCTGATCCAAAAGCAGGTACAGAATAAGCTCCCCAGTGAATAAAAATCCCAAACTTCTGCTCGTTAAACCAAGCTGGATCTTTATAATGTTTTTTAATCGACTCCCAATTGGCTTCGTATAATGGCTTTTGAACAACCGTTGTCTTTTCAACTAACGGCTTCCTGGCTTCTTCTTTGGGCTTACAGGCTACTATTGCAGTGGCTATTCCTAAAGCCATCAGCAGATTACTTTTCAAATTCATTTGCTGTTTATTGTGATTTATTTTTTTATTATTTATTCTAATCGCTTATCCTACTGCGATCTTTATCTTTTCGAATGAATTCTATATTGCGATAACAAATCGAAGTTGTACTAAAACTCATCATCAATCCTCCCAATATTCATCAATTACTTTTTGAATATGAGGGTAACTCTCATCACCTTCATTCAATTCGGCTCTTACTTTTTTTAGCTCTTGCTTCATTTCTGCGATGATCACTGCATATTCTGGATCATTATAGGCATTATTCATTTCCTTGGGGTCATTTTTCATGTCATAGAATTCCCAAGCTACTGGAGTTTTCCTTGTAAAATCGTTCCCCCAACTGTATGGTAATTTTACATTTGGATCATCCACATCCATATGATAACGTCCATAAAAGAAAATTAGTTTATAATCTTTCGAACGAATTCCAAAATGTGCTGGATTTGCATGTCTATGCGCCATATGCATCCAGTAACGGTAGTAGGTTGCCTTTCTCCAATCTTTAGGTTCTTGCCCTTTCGTTAAAATCTCCTTGAAGCTATTTCCTTGCATTTGGGTTGGAGGCACGCCTCCTGCTAAATCGAGCATTGTAGGTGCAAAATCTGTATTATTCACTAAGGCTCCGCTTCGTTTCCCTTGTTTGATGTATTTGGGCCCCCAAACAAATAATGGCATACGCATAGATTCTTCGTACATCCAACGCTTATCGATATAATCATGCTCTCCTAACATAAAGCCCTGATCCCCCGTATACATAATAATTGTATTCTCTAGTAGTCCTTGGCTTTCTAGATAATCCATGATGCGTTTGAAATTATCGTCAACCCCTTTTACACAACGCAAATAACTTTTCAAATACAATTGGTAAGTATCACTCGCATGCTTTTTTTCTTCATCTGTCCATTCAAATGGCTTATGTTCGGATGCCGGGATTTCTTGGGCAACACCATATTTTTTATAGTTTTCATCATGAACTAAATTCAATGCTTGATGACGCACTAAATTCCTTTTAGATACGGATGATCCAATAATTCTAGTTAACGAATCGTTTTTCCCTCTTGTCGCTTCCGAACCATTCTTTTTATTATCATACATACTTGCAGGTTCGGGAATCCATGTATCTGCTAGATAGTCTTCATATCTTGGCGCATATTCAAAATCATCATGTGGCGCCTTGAATTGGGGCATCAAAAAGAAGGGCTTGCTTTTATCTCTCTTATTTTTTAACCAGTCAATCGTTAAATCTGCTACATTATCTGTAGAATGCCCTTTACGTTTGATGATATTTTCTGGCCATGGCTTTGGCCCTTGTACTCTAAACTCTGGATCGAAATACTTCCCTTGAGATGGAAACACACAATAATAATCGAACGCTGCTGGTTCGTCATGTAAATGCCATTTTCCAACAATAGCCGTTTCGTATCCTAGTTTGTTAAATTCTTGCGGTAAATATTGTTTGCTTTCTGGCAAGCCTCCTTGCAAATCCAACACCCCATTAGCTTGACTATATTGTCCCGAAATTATAGATGCTCTTGAAGGTACACAGATAGCATTGGTTACATAACAACGATCGAAGATGACCCCCTCTTTGGCAATCTTATCTAAATTCGGTGTAGGATTTAGTGATTGCAGTCTACTTTCATATATACCTAGACCTTGTGTAGTATGATCATCAGCCATTATAAAAATGACATTTGGGGACTGTTTTTCTTCTGTTTCTTTTTTATTACAACCGATTGTATTTATTGCAATAAATAATAGAATTACATATTTTAAACACATATTCATCATTATGATAAGTAGTCTTTTAAGGTATTTTGTTCTTTATTTAATTTTTTCATATACTCACTCGGTACAACACCATATTGCTTTTTAAAGCACTTCGAGAAATAGGATGCTGTATTGAAACCTGTCATGTACATGATTTCTTTTACAGACAAATCACTTTTCTTCAATAATTGAACTGCACGCTTTAAACGGACACTTCTAATAAATTCACTTGAAGAAAGGCCTGTAACTTCTTTAAGCTTCAAATATAAGTTACTTCTACTCATTCCCATTTGAGAAACCAACATTTCTACACTAAATTCTGTATTCATCATGTTCTCTTCTACTATTTGCATAGCCTGTTGTAAAAATCGTTGTTCTGTAGAAACTACTTCTATCTCTTTGGGTTCTAGTGAAATTTTTTCATGATAATGATCTCTTAATTTTCTTTGCTTTTCTAATACGTTATCTACTTTCAATAACAGTACATCTAGGTCAAATGGCTTTCTAATAAAGTCAACTACCCCTAATTTTAATGCTTGCTTTTCTGTTTCTTTGCTAGATTTTGCGGTTAACATGATGATAGGAATATTACTTGTAGCTTCACTCTCTATCAATTTTGAAATCATTTCAAAACCATCCATAACGGGCATCATAATATCACTAATAATGACATTGGGTCTATGTGTTTTCGCTAATTTAATTCCCTCTTCTCCATTACTTGCTTCTATGATTTGATAATCATCTTGAACTCCATTTTTTATAAAATCACGTATATCCGAATTATCTTCAACCAAAAGAATTAGCAATCGGCTTTTTCCTTCAGCATCTTCAGTCTTTTGTGATTTTGCAAGCCCTTCTTTCAATTCAAATTCCAAACTTTTTAAATCTGGAGCTAAATTGATAGGTTGTTCTGCAAGTACTTCTTTTTCTAATTCAATAAGTTTTGAAGCAACAATCTCATTTTGATGTTTAGGTAATAAGATGAAAAATGTTGTTCCTTTATTTTCTTCACTTTGAACATCGATAAACCCATCGTGTAATTCAACTAATTCTTTAGTAAAAGACAATCCTATTCCTGCTCCTTGGACGTTTTTGTCTTTCTCGGTGTAAAATCTCTCAAAAATATGATTCAATTTATCCCTTGAAATCCCTCTGCCTGTATCTTTTATTTGAAGTACTATATAATTAGAAACGTTTAATTTTTTATCTAGTAATGATGGGGTTTTATATGTACTTCCATCATGGATATCTACTGTGATACTATTGCCTTCTGGAGTGAATTTAAAGGCGTTGAATAATAGGTTATTTAAGATCTTTTCTAATGCATCGGGATCAAAAGGAATTACTAAGTGATCCTTATCTGTTTTGATATTAAATTCTATATTTTTTTTCGTCGCTAAAAATGTAAATGGCCCTGAGGTTTCTTCTATAAATGAAATCAAATCCAAATTAACTATTTGCAAGGTCATTTTTTCTCGATCCATTCTTCTAAAATCGAGTAGTTGATTAACCAAACGCAACAGGTAATTGGTGTTTTTCTTCATTAAATCATACTGCTTTTGGCGTTGTGTTGGACTCCAGGTGTCGTTATTTTTTTCTAAAACATCTAAAGGGCCTTTAAGTAATGTGAGGGGAGTACGAAATTCGTGTGATATATTGGTAAAGAATTCAAGCTTCATTTGTTGCAATTCTTCGGACTGTTTTTTCTCTAATTTACTTACTTCATACTGATGTTTTTCTTCTGCTCGAACAATAGTAAATCTTCGAAAAGCTATTAACATTGAAGCAAGTACAAGGGTATATATTAAAAAGGCAATTGGTGTTTTCCACCAAGGTGTTTCTATATTGATATTTAATACTTTCTCAGTTGAACTCCACCCACCAGTTCCATTAGATGTTTCTAACTTAAAATTATAGCTCCCTGAAGGGATATTGGTATATGTTGCAAATCGTTTTTGAGCTCCTACTACTTGCCAATCTTCGTCGAAACCTTCTAAGCGATACTTAAATCTGTTTTTCTTAGCAGACAAATAACTTGTAGATGAAAACTCTACGGAAAAACTATTTTCCTTAGCTTTTAAATTAACTGTTTCTTGGTAATTTATTTCCTTGTCTAATAATACCCTTCCGTTCTTTTCTTCTCCAATGGATACTTTATTATTGAGAAGATAAAAATCTGTAAATAATGGCTCTTTGAGAATACTTTGCTCGGAAACTTCGGATGGCTTAAAAATATTGACACCATTTGTCCCTCCAAATAGCAAATAACCTTCTTCCACTTTCAAACTTGATAATTCTAAAAACTCTTCACCTTGCAATCCATCACTTGTACTGAAATTTAAAATACTTCCATCATCCACTTTTAATTTCGACAAGCCTTTGTTTGAACTTAGCCATAAATTTCCTACTTCATCTTCCTCTATTGCTTTGATGATGTCGTTAGACAAACCATCTTCTGTCGTGAAATGCTTAAATGCGATTTGATTTTCGTCATCATATATCAATTGATTTAACCCTCCTCCTAGAGTACCTATCCATATCGATCCATTTTTAGACTGATATATGTCTAATATATAATCATTGGATAACGTTTGTCTGTTTTTAGGGTCATGCTTAAACACTTTAAAATTGGGATTGGAATGTCCTAATTGATCCCTTGCTAAAAAATTAAGCCCTTCTGCGGTACCTATCCATAAGTTTCCTGCTTTATCTTGCATAAAGCTCCTTATGATTTGACTAGAAAGCCCACTGTTGTTCTTGGTAAAGTGCGTTATTTTTTCTTTGTCTAACTGATGGTCTAATTCCAATTTATAGAGACCTTTTGAATAGGTACCTACCCAAAGAAAACCGTCTTGTGTTTGCTTTAAAGCAAACACACTTCTTTTAATACTAGGCAGAACTTTTATATCATCAACCTTATATCTTTTTTCTTTATTAAGCTTTATTCTAGAAAGAGATTTGTCGGACTGTCTTCCAATAAATAGGAAATTATCCTCGCCTATTTTCACTTCTTCTAAGGTAAATACATTCCTAGTCTCACGAACTTCATTAAAACTTAATTCTTGAAGATTTTCATTATTGCTGTAATTGAGGTTACCCCCCTCGGTACCCACCCATAGTGTCCCTTGACTATCCTTAAAAAGTGTACGAATATTATTATAGCTTAGACTCGTAGGGGCAAGTGTTTTTTTAATCGTTATGAAAGGATTTTTTTCTGGAGAGAATTTATTGATTCCTCCTCCTTTAGTTCCTGCCCAAAAAATACCCGAACGATCTCTATACAAACTTTTGATAGAAGTACGATTAAGACCTAAGGGCTTGGCAATATCATATCTAAAAGTTTCTTGATGTTGAAATGAATTATTTCTTTTATCGAAAAGAAGTTTATATAACCCCGCAGCACTCGCTACCCATAACGATCCCGAATCATCCGTAGCTAAACCAAATACGGTACTTTTATAAATCTCCTTAAATTGATTCTCTCCTTTCCTCTTTTGAAATACCGCATTTCCTGTACCAACAAAAAAATTACTATTATCATCTTCTAAAAAGGCTTGCACACTTGGTAAATGATCTAAACTTAAATCTTCGGTGACATCAACAAAAGTTATGTTTGTCTTTCCATTAAAAAAAGCTTTAAAAAGCCCACTGTCTGTGCCTACCCATATTTGTTCGTCAGCACATTGAAATACACTGTTTACTGAGATTACCTCTTTAGTCTGCTTATTAATAATTGGATAATGAGAAAATGATAGTATATCTTCATTTAAATCTAAAATACTAATCCCAACTTTAGAACACACCCATAATCTATTATGCAAATCGATGTAAATCGATGAAGCCTCACTATTAGGAGCTGAATCCAGTACTCCTTTTTCGTGTCTATATGTCGTAAATTCTTCTGTTTTAGGATCAAGCTTCGTAATACCAGCATTGGTATTGATCATCCAAAGATTTCCGTTTTTATCTTTCTGAAGACTTCTTACTAAGTTATTTGGGATACTTTTAGGGTTATTTGCGTCGTTTCTAAAAACTTTAAAGCTGTACCCATCAAACTTATTTAACCCATCATGGGTTCCAAACCACATAAATCCTTGATCATCTTGAATGATCGTATTTACATCATTTTGTGATAATCCATTTTCAGAAGTAATATGTTCAAACTTGATATTGGTTTGAGCGCTTACTACTAAAAAGTTGAAAAAGACAATGATCCAAAATATTGTATCTGAAGTGTAGTTTTTCAATGCCAATCATTTAGGTAGCATACAAGATAAGTCTTCCTTTTTAAAACAACACTGCATTTAGAGATTTGAGGTACAAAACCGAATCATTTGTAATAGTCAACTAGAAATTAGAAACCTAATTCTCTTTATAAATTTGATATGGACTTGTAAAATGCAATTTCTCGTTGTACATCGATTGCATAATATTCTTGCTTTTGAAGCCATGATTGATCATCAAAACACGTTGTTCTAGATTCTGCAATAATGGTGATTTCTTTACTTTTAGCGATGTCTTTTAATTTCTCGAAAAGACGATCGTACATATCTTCAAACAGTGGATTATTGATGTAAAAAACGCTACCATCGGAAAAGTCATAACTAAACATATCTTTCTGAATAAAGGTTACATTTTGCAACTGATATTCTTCTTTTAGTTCTTGACTCACCGTATATCGCTCTTCTAAAATTTCGATCCCTTTAAAGGTTGCTTGTGGAAATTTTTGAGCTCCATATGCAAGGACTAAACCATAACCACTTCCCAAATCATAAAAGACATCTTTTTCTGATAACGATATGCATTCGAACACTTTATCCAAAAAAGCTGAAGTCCCATATCTAAAAGAATGTAAACCATGCTTTACCGTAATTTGTGCTAGATCTAGTTTACTTTCTATCGCATTGATGTCTATATTTATATCCTCCATAATACTATGCTTCTAATAACTGAAGTAATTTTTTATAAGCTCTTTCCGCATCCTTCATTTTGCTTTCGTATTCGTTCTTTTTCTCATCGATATTATCATCGCAATGCGGACAAATTTCTGTACCAGAGTATACATGTTGATGGCATCCATGACAGATTTCCATACTAACAGGTTTTCTAATTTGCGGCTTTTTAGGCACTTCGGGCATTGGATAATCTAATGGATTATGCACCTCTATCACTTTTCCATTAAGATCTTCTACTACTATTTCAAATAATCCACAATCGAATGGTTTCCCTTCGGCTTCTTGTATTTTTCTTATGCGTTCTTTTTTTCCTTGCTTCAATAAATTCAACGCGCGATGGTGGCAATATGGGTTATTTCCTCTTCTTCCAAATAATGAATGACTGGTCCATGTACATCCTGCCATACAAGAACTAGCATAATAACATGTCTTACAATTACCCCATAATTCTTCTTCATTTCGATAACGAGTAAATTGCATTTGCTCGGAATACTTCCAGATATCTCTTAAGTCCATATCCTTGATATTACCTGCCGTGTAATCGGTTGTTGGCAACGATGGACATCCTTTAATAACTCCGTCTGCTTCAATTCCTATTGCCGTATGCCCTGCATTACAACCCGACCAATAAGCGTCATTTCCTTGCCTCCAAATATGCTCATAAGGCCCATAATATCCTATGTTATTACCTGCTTGTACTACAATTCCATTTTCTAAGGCCCTTCTGTATACTTTAATTAATCGCTCATATAAATCTACAAGCTCATAAGGTTGAATAATTAAATGGTCATTTTCTACAGCATTACCCATTGCTACCATCAATTGAATTTGCCAATTTTTGACTCCCCTTTGTATAAAATCATCCAGCAATTCATCCAGTTGAAACTGATTCAATTTGGTAATTACAGTATTTACACTTGATGTAATATTATGCTTATCGAGTAATGAAAGTGCTTTCATTGCGTGTTGATAAGAAGCACTTCGACCTCTTATTTCGTTATGAACTTCGGGCAATCCATCTATGGAAATCCCTATATTTTTAATCCCAGCCTCTTTTGCTGCTACAATTCTTTTTTCATTAAGATTATATGCCCCTGATTGCATGGAGCATTCCATACCATGTCCATCAATTCGACTTATAATTTCTAACCAATCTTTTCTTAAAAAAGCTTCTCCTCCTATAATTGAGATCTCACGTGTACCCAGTTCGGCCAGTTTATCGATAACTTCGAAGCACTGCTCTGTGGTCAATTCGCCAGGACGCACCTTTCCTGCTCGAGACCCACAATGGCTGCATTTTAAATTACACGCCAACGTAATCTCCCATACGACATGTACTGGAATGGCTTGACTATAATCTTCATCTATTCGATATCGTTGTGAAACTTTAGAATCCATAATGATCTTTTTTAATAAGCGTAAGCTCGATTGTGGTTTTGCCAGGATGACATTTAATACTTTAACTAAATTCTACAATAGAAATGAACCACTATAGACTGGAAGATCCATAGTTTTGGTTACAACTGAAAGTCTTTTCTGTTTTCTAACTTATTGCTGTAAGCTTAATGCCTATAGCCGTAGATAAAATTTTCAGAAACTAAAAGTGAGATGTACTAAAGCAGATAGTTTTAACTATTATTGAGACCAATAAAACCTTAATTTCAAGGTAGTCCTTGGAGGATCATACCCTTTGGCCGCCAATAAAAAAGAGAGTATTCAAAATCATTTTGAATACTCTCTTTACTTTGTTACTTCCCTTCTAGCTTGTCAATTGCTTCTTGAAGTTCTACATAAGCTGAAGCAATGTCACCATGCTCTTTGATGGTTTTTTTTGCTTGTTCAGCAATTGCTTTCATTTCCTCTAGGCTATTAGAAGCTATTGCTTTTCTAATACCTACACCGTACAAAACAGTTAATCCCATAGTTAAAAGATTTAAAATTAAAAATTGGTTACAGCTTTTCAGCTTTATCAATATTAACCATAAATAACTGTTAACTAATATTTTAATTAGTGAATGGATGCTTTTCTTGAGTAAATGTAAATTATAAAAGCCAAGAACTCTATTTTCTATTAGTTCTTGGCTTATATCTTTAATAATACTGATTCTGCTATTTCAGGTATTAATTATTGTACGCTTACTTTCTTTATATAATTTCCTTTTTCTCCAGAAACCCTTAAAATATATAATCCAGAAACAATACCTGAAACGGGTATAATTACCCCATTCGTAATACTCGAAGTAGTATTGAGCACTATTTTTCCTTCTAAATTGTATAATGAAACATTATATACTCCTTCTTCTAAGCCTGATATTGTCATCTGATCTGAAATAGGATTAGGGAAAACTTCAATATCATTTTCATCTGATACCTGCCCATCTATTAATTTTGAACCACTACTCGTACTAAATGTCACTTTATCTAAGTTCCATTGCCATGTATCACTCCCCGAAGCTAAAACACGAATCGTTTGATTTCCTGCTGTCAGATTAATCGTACCTCCATTTACATTCTGATAACTATCCCATGAACCATTATTAGGCACATTAGTTGTCGAATTGACTCCTCCTGCAATTACTCTAATCTGCGCATTATTCGATGGACTTGTTATACGGTAAACAATATTATAAGTTCCTGTAGCAGGTACATTCACCTGATAATCTGTCCAATCATTATTATTTACATAGTTAATTACTGAACTTGCTTTATTAACTCCAAGTCCAGGGCCTCCCCATTGGGCATCATTAACGCTACCTCCTGTATCGGTAAAACTCTCTGCTTCGATTACAAAATTCGCGGGATTCCCTCCACCATTTGAACCTCCGCCACTATTAGCGCTACTAAATTTCACCCAATTCATATTCACACCTCCATTTTCTAATTCTAACCGTAAGATTTTCCCATTTCCTCCACTTACATTTATATTATTGATAGATACTGTTTGAAAATTACCCCAACCATTAGTATTTGGTACGGTAATCGTTCCTAATGTAACTCCTTCTAATATTACTTTTATTTTTTTTCCTGCACTTATTGCAGCTACTCTTGCTTCTATCTTATAACTACCAGATGTAGCATTTACCGTATATTCTAACCACTCTCCACTAGCTGTCCAACCGATCGTATTACCTCCATCTCTAGATTCAATATCTACATTGTCATTTCTATATTTTCCACCAGAGTTCCCATTACTGGTATCGTGATAGGCAACTCCTTCTCCTCCTAGATCATAATTCTCTACTTGAATCGTACCTGGTATCGCTCCTCTATTTCCATTATATGGGGATTGTGATGTATTACCTCCATTAGAACCTCCACTATTATCATTTACTAATTCATAAGTATGTACCCAATCGTAATAGGCTGTGCTTTTTCCTGAATTTCCTAATTCACTGACTTCTGGTAATCCTGGTCCCCAGGTAAAAGCTTCCATATCAAAAAACATATACATTGCTTCATTAAATGCTCCTGCAGGAGTAGCTCTTGCCACTTCTTGCCCATTTCTATACCATATGACTGTTTGTGCATCTTTCCACCAAACTCCATATCTAGCATATTGCTCCGAATTTTTCACATTGCCTGCATTTCGATGATGTCTTTGCGTTGTTTGATCACAATCAAAACCACAAGGCTTTGGAAAATAATGCGTATTCATTTCCATGGTATAGTCCAAATGTGACCAATTAGAGTTTTTAACCTCTCCCCAATTTTCCATCACATCAATTTCGCTATAATCTCCTTGCATCCAAAAAGAAGACACTATAGCTAAATCGGCATGTTTTACTCTGGCTTCAGCATACATGCCTTTCTTAAAACTTTTATTATTGGATGTAAGACAACCCGTCCAAATCCAATCTCCAGTACGATTAGCATTTCTAACAGATGCTCTAATTCGTAATTTACCATCACTATAAGTGACATTGTTATTATTAAATTGACTAGGAGATCTTCCGCTCCAATATGGGTGTCCTTTTTGCCATTTCCCACTATTAAAGCTATTGAATTCATCAGAAAGTTCTTGGACAGATTGCCATTTCTTTCCTGAAGGAGCCTGTGGTTGAGATAATAATATAGAGCTTGAAAAAAGCATAATAATGCTTATTAAGATAGTATGATATGATATAAATTTCATCTTAAAAAAAGTTAGTATTGAGAGTCGCCTTTTGTTGACTCTTAATGATTGTGATAGACCATCAAGTTTTAGATGTACTTGATACACGGTAAATCTGACATAAGATATTTGCCAGAAGAGAGGAGTCAAAACTAGTTTTCGACTCTATAACTATCGGAGATACTAAAGGGAAGTTCCTAAAAAAATCAAAAACGAAGACTGAGCGATAGTCGAAGTCTGATAACTTAATAATAATCAAGTTACATTTCAACTCGATAGCTATCAAGATCCCTCAATGTACGTTTAATATGACTTTTTAGATATTCTCTACCTAATCACTAGAAATACATATCATTGATGCTCTAGCAATACGACAAGTTATATTAAGTGCTTATACGATTTGCGAACAAAAATTTCGCATATACCTTGTTTCTTTTTCTACTATTCTTGCGTTAAAAAATAAAACAATAGCAAATGCTATTCTTTGATTTTTCGCCTTAGTCTAGCGAAAAATAAATCAATCTATTGATACGAAATTCTTATCCGCAAATCGTATAAACCCGCATTATGCGGGTTAAAAGAAATTACCTGTGTCAGGTGATCCATTTACCCTATACTCGAATCAAAAAGAAAGATTCAAAGAGCATTGACATAGGTTGAAATAATTGTTTCATAATATTGAATGATTAATTGTTTAGATATTTACCTCTTTCAAAAGCCTTATTGAGCGTGACTTTTAATATTGAGCTTTATAAAAGTCTAGCCATGAAAGGAGTAATCGAACTTTATTGATTATTTAATAACCTATTTAACTACAGATATATTGCCTTTCAAACTAAAAAACCTCTATTAACTGAGTTAAAATCATATACATATTACAACAAATAAAAAAGGCAAATTCAAACCGAAATTGTTTTCCCTTCTTTAGCATATTCTTTCTTGATTCCCTCTATAAGTACTTGTTTATTGAGAATCGTAGACTGGTTCGATAATGTTTTTAAACAAGCATATTGGACTACATTCATGATATTGGCTCCTGAGATGGCAAATTTTTTGGCTACCTCATCAATAACAAGATCTTCGGCAAGCTGAATTTCTTTGGGTAAGCTTTTTTTCCATAGTTGTATTCGCTCATTGTAACTCGGTAGATCAAATTCTATAATCGATTGAAAACGTCTGGTAAATGCATTATCAATATTATTTTTAAAGTTTGTTGCTAAAATGACCAAACTAGGATGTGCTTCGATTCGTTGTAATAAATAGGAAACTTCTTGGTTGGCATATTTATCATGAGCATCTCGAACATTAGTTCTTTTCCCAAAAATCGCATCTGCTTCATCAAAAAACAAGATCCAATCTTTATTAATGGCTTTGTCAAATAGTTTGGACAGGTTCTTTTCTGTTTCCCCTATATATTTGGAAACGATCATGGATAGATCTACACGATAAACATCTTTCTTGGTGTATTTCCCCAATAAACCAGCGGTTAAGGTTTTTCCTGTTCCCGGAGGGCCACAAAACAAGACACGATACCCTGGTTTTATCTTAGACTTCATCCCCCAATCATTCAGTAACGTATCATTATGTTTTAGCCAATGTTCGATTTCTTTGACTTCATTATCTGTTTTTGGATCCAGTACCAAATCATCCCATTCCAGATCAGTTGTAATTTGAGAAGCAGGAAACTCGGCACTCATCGAAGGTTTTAATTCTTTACCCGTTAAAAATAAGTGGACGTATTCTTCCGATAGCATTAATTTACCACTCATCCTTGGCTCTCCTTTGGGCACTACCTCGATCTCTACTATACTTTCGCGAAATAGCTTACTCTCGTGAAATATAAAATTAATGACTCTGGTACGCTCATTAACATCGTTCCCAGCTAAAATATATAGTGCCGTTTCTCCTGTTGGAATAATACCCCGATGATTTTTTCCTTTGACTCCACCGAATTCTGGAAAATCCCCACCATTCGGTAAATGTTCTTCTATTATTTGATTTAAAAAATTAGGCAGTATATCTGGGACTAAAGCAAGAAGCAAAAATACAATCTCCTTCTCGTCTAGTTGTTGAAATGTTATAAATGAATATAACGCATCCATTTTTATTTCTGTATTAGGCAAAACCGGTGCTTTATATTCCTCTTGTTCGAAATAAGCCATTAATCTTGCTTTTATTACAGCTTTAAGATATTCGTAGAAATAAGTAGTAGACTTATCTTCTAATAATAGCGTATCCATACATTATATTATTTTATTTCTTTCTTCTAAATAGTAACACTCTTAACAATATAAATATCAATCCAACACCAATCGTTTTTAATGAAAACCATAAGTCGAATTTGGTGTTTTTGGCTATTTCTTCACTCTTTAAACTATAAACTATAACAAAAATGATTGCCACGATTACAAGTGCAATAATGTATTGTATCCATTTGGGCTTCTTACTTAAATCTATCTTTTTTCTTGTCATGCTACTATATTGCCTTTTTTGTGATAGATTCTAGCGCTTTATACATCATGCCATAACTCGACATTTTCTCTTCTAATTGTTCTATTTGTTGAACCTTAGCAATCAAGTTATTAATTTCATATACCCTTTTTATATGTGTTACGATAAACCTCCATTCATTAAGAAAATCTATTTTGATTAATGTCAATTGCCTTACGGTTTTATCTTCAAAAACAGCCATCTGTGCTGGGGTTTTCCAATGACTATCGATTAATACGAACGTATCATTCCATTTTACAATCCATTGTGCTTGAAACGCTTCACATTGCAAATCTAAATCTAACACACCTTCTTCTTCACTTGTTATCTTCTCTAATAAAAACACAATCGAAGACCACCATTGTGCCATATCGTTTTTGTAGTCGAAGGGTATAGGAATTCCATTCCAAAGAATAATTGCCTTTTCTTTTGTATGCTGAAATGCTACCTGAAAAAGCACCTCATCATTCTCTTTTTCAGAAGATGCAATAGGTTTTTCAATATAAGGCACTTGTATCCTAAAAGACGAAAAGTGATTAGGCCTCGGTATCCCAATCTTTTGATTGTAAAAGTCTTTTGTAAATAATACTATTCGAGAAGGCAATTCACTTTCTTTTCTATTACGAATAATAACACTTAACCCCACTTTAAAAAAAGTAATCTCTCTTTCTGTTTCTATAACCGATTCGTCCCAATGAAAAAGAGTCTTCAACTCACCAATAGAAAAACCCAACAAATTATACCCTAAATGAAATACTTGATTGGGTTGCCAAACTTCGATTGCCGCAAAGCGGTTGTATTTATCGTATAATATTTGAATTCCTCTTGACTCATAAGTATCATAAGGTATCCCTACATCTGCTCTAGCATGGGTTTGTAAATCATCTTCATAAACTGAAAAATGTCCCCTGACAGCTTCCCTTGTATCAAGAAATTTTATTCCATCAACAGTGCGATATGGTTCCCAATTCATTTTCATTATCGCTTATATAATTGACCTACATTATCTATTTTATTTAATACCGAATGTAACTTTTCTAAAAAGCTGCTTCTTACAGAAAGGTCTTTAAAATTAATAGCCCCAAGAACATTGCTACTTTGCTGTAAAATACCTTTCCATTCTTCTAAAAACACTTGTTTATGCAACAATAGTGGCGCTTTCTTGTTTAGCAATTCTGCTAATGGGCTGTACATATCTTTTCCCGTCCACTTACTTCTCAATTTTACACTATCATTTTGCCAATCAACATTCCATTCGCCTATTAATATTTCCGTTTGAATAAATAAGTGGTATGATCCCGAATTATCACTTTGCATTGCAATAAATAAATCAACTAAAGCCTCTAGATTCCAATACAGCTCATACGTATAATGAAAACGAATTGGAATTTGTTGCCAAAACAAATAAGCTGACTCACTATTTTCACTAAAGACTTCTGGAAATACCGATCGTATATCTCTAAACACTTCTTCCTCGGGAATATTAGCCACAGGATGTCCTAGCTGAATATAAAAGCTGTTTTTTTGTTCTAATAACTTGCTCTTTATTTGAGCTTTCATTTTAATTCTCTCTCTCAAAAACTTCTTTTATTAATCATTGAAAGAAAATATATCCAGTACACCTTCTTTATTTCTTGTAATTATTCGATCTTCATTTCCCATAAAATTCTTGGGAGTAACATTTCCTTTTAAATTAATGGTTTGTGTTACAGACAGGTCACCTCTATCTAAAACTACTAAAGAGTTATTTCCTCTTCCAAAAAGTGCAACAATATATTTCTTTGTAATTAGATGTTTAGATAATAATTTAAACTCCATTACATCTAAAATTTCAGTGGTATCGACTTCTCTTTTTATTGCTCCTGTCAGAACATCAATCTCATAATATGCCCAATAATTTACTATGTGAAGTATGCCATTGTTGATACTCATCATTCCTCCATTATTTCCCGTAGCGGTATCGATTTTCCAAATGACTTTACCTGTCAAAGCATCTACTGCAAAAACAACAGTACCATACAAGCTAAAAATAAAGACGTTACCATATTTCAAAGGCTCACCAACAATATCAACATCATCTTCATCGAATTCTGGATCGTCTTCATCTACTAATGGCGGGGTTTCAATTTTAAATAGCAATTCTTCATTTTGGTAATTATAGATGGAAATTTCAGTATCGCCCCATAGCATAAATGTATCATTGTCAATGCCATAAAAATTAAATTTACTTGCACCTGTATTGACTTTGTTTATTGTCTTTCCTTCTAAATCAATAATTGCCGGGGAAAAACTACGGTCCTTATCAAATAATATTCCTTTCACCGTATTATCAGATAAATAAAGATTGTTACCCAATGAAACATCCTCAAGAACAAATTGAGGTGTTCCAGTTTTCTTATTTATTTTTTCAATGAACTTTACCCCACAGTAAAAAAGGGAATCCTCATCAAAAGGAACTAGTACAGGTCTATCAAATCCTACTTTATTCTTCTCTTGGGTGGTTATTTCCCATAATACCTCATCCTCTACAATATCATGCAAACAGATGGTATCTGAATGTATAACATAAAACAGTTGATCTCCAATTAATAAAGGAATTCCAGAAATATTATCTATTTGTTTAACTTTTGAAAGTTTTATCATGGATAGTATTCAATTTGTTTACTAATAATAGCTTTAAAGTTAGTCAACTTGGTAGGATCTACGATATCTCTATCTGCTAAATCATTTATCTTCTTCAATAACTTAGTTCTATCTGCAGCAGGCATCTTTTTGCCATCAAATACCCAACGCATTTTTTTACTTATAATATCATCAACGTCAAGTAACATTTCCCCCCATTCTCTTGACCCAAAACTATTGATTTTTGTGGATTTGAATTCTAGGGTTTTTATTTTTTTGCCGCTCGAAATAGTTAAATCATACTTCCTAGTTGTTCCTTTAGGACTAATTTCAAAACCTTTCACCTTCCCCCACATACCTTTTTTAGATGATATAAAATCTAACATAAAGACAGCTCCATCTAATTTATTCCCTCCAGCTGCTAAATCTCCAACTAATTGCTTTATTCCTTTTGTACTTGCTGGAAGTTTTGCAATATTGTCTAAATGATTTATCATTTTGGCAGTATCACTTGTGTTTTTAAGCGCCCTAACAATGTTGAATTTATCAAAAGTTTTTGACGCAAGTTTTGCTTTAAATAGAGGAGTGTCAAATATAGCTGCCTGTTTCGTTGATAGACCAAACTCTTTTTTCAAACCAGCTTTAAAATCAGCAGGCGACATACCATCATATTTCCCTCTCATAAAGGCTTTCCAAGAATCTCTATCTACTCCTTTATGCACCCCCTTACCATCAAACTCATGGAAAAAATCTCCGTGTTTTGATGAATCTACATGTTTCGTTACATCGAATGCTTCTCCCTTTGGTTTTGGCACTTTTCCTTTTACCATAAGACCACTATTAGGGCTCATTGATTTTCCCTTATCAAAAGCATCATCTAATTGGTCTCGTATGGCTTGTTTTTCAGGGGCTGTTTTACCTTTACGTGAAAATTGTCCTTTTTTAACAAGCGAATCGTACATATCGAGATTTACATCTATTCGATCATTTCTTACATGGACTTTCTCTGCTTTAAGCGTATTGATTTCATCTTGTAAATCTTGACGTCCCTTTTTCCCAGTTTTAACTTGCAATTCTGTTTCTAACCTATCAATTCTTCGTTTATAGAATTCATCATGAAGATCTTTTTGCTTTGCAATTAATTCTACATTAGTAGGATCTTTCTTTAACTTAAGTTCTACATTTTTAAGCTCATCCGCTAATTTTGGATTTGCTTGCACCTCTTTTCTAAATCTACTACGGATTTTTTGACAATAACTACAAACAGCACATTGACCATTTTCTAGTGCTTTTGCTCTATGCCCGTCAGGGAATTCCATTTCAGCCTTCACTTTCTGACCCTCAAAATTCCCTAAACTATCACCCTTGGTTGGTGTTTTTAATTTACCATGTGGCGTTTCAACCACACCCCCTTTGGCCTTTTTACTTCTAAATTTGTCTTTAAGATTGTCTACACCATTCTTAAATTTATTCTTAACATTAGTTGGGGCATCTTGAATTCCTTGCTTCGCCTTACCTATAGCATTTTTAATTCCGTCCTTTACCTTTGTTACGCCATTAGCGGCCATTTTCTTGGTGCCTGAAACAACACCTCCTTCAACAAAATTCTTAGTCGCTTTTCCTGCTTTCCCTAGTCCATCTTTGAAATCTAAACCTTTTGCTGCTGCAAAAGCTTCTCCTCCACCGGCCTTCATAATACTCTTTTGCATGGCTTTAGCACCAGCAACATCTCCCTTAGCTCCAACTACAGCCATTGCTGAAGTAAATCCATCGGTCATGTTTTGCTTAATGGCATCGCTTTCCGCTAACAATTGATCTGTATTCTGTGCGACTCCTGCATCATGTACATTTTTGATATAAGTCAAAGAATTAAGTGCTAATGCGATAAGACCTGTAACAATCGTCCATCCACCAACAGTGGTAATGACACCTGCCATAAAACTAATAATAGGTCCTGTTATTGGAGCTGCAAATCCTAAGGTAGCAATGGTAATTGCTGTCATAATAATGGTGATCGCAGTAGCCAAACCAGTAATAGACATAAAAATCATGGTAAGCCCTGTAGCAATATCAGCCGCTGATTGTAACAGGTTTCCTAATGGATCTTTTTTCCATGCTTCGGCATTAAATAAGTTTGCTGCTCCTGTAAGCATTTTACTAGCCCCATCAACAACTCCCTTTAATGATTCTACAGGATTCAACATTCCCATAAGCATGGCTTTCCCCATATCTAGGATTTTGATATCGAATAAGCCCGAAACCGCATTTTGCATGGCTAGCTTTTGTGCTAGCATTTGCTTTTGTTCTTGACTGATAAAAACAAAATTGACATCAGCAGTTTCTTTTACTCCCCTTATACGTTCTGTTCGCTTATTTTCAATCTTTGTAATATCTTCTTGTCTAGGATCTGGTTTGGTCTTAGGATCACTATCAGACTGAAACGCCTTCATTAGATCGACTTTCACCTGACCCGTATGCTTATCTGCTGGCCCTACTAATTGATTATTAGGGCTGTCTTTTTCCGTTTGCATTCCGCCCAAAGCTTGATCTAGACTAGCCAATTCTTTTTCGTCCATCCCAGCAAGTGAAGCCTCTATTTGATCTTCACCCATATAGCTTAAGCCTACAAGCATTTCCTCTTCTGGAGATAAAGGAGTAGGTGCGGGAGCTTCTTGCTTTTTAGCATCTTCCTCGTCCTTCTTCTTCTGAGCGACTTCTTTACTTGGTAATGTAGCCATCTCGCTATAATAGTCCCTTTGAATAGAAGTCAACTCTTCATTCATTCCTTTAGCCGTAGTGTAAAGTTCTTTAGCTGATTTTGCACGTTGAGCTGTTTCTTTTTGTGCTTTTTCAGGGTACGTATTCAACGTATCTAGTTGCCCTTCAGCAGCACTATTTTCTTCATCAATACGTGTTATTTCTCCTCGGGTACTTTCAACGATTGTTTTGTTTTCGTCAATAGTTGCACGAGATTGGATGTTTTTTTCTGCTCCTAATTCAGCATCAGCGGCATATTGTTCAGCTCTTGTAGCGGTTTGCCCAAAAGCATCGTCCATACTGGCCGAATCATTAGCTACTTTATCCGTATCCTTAGCTTGCTTTGCCGCATCTGCTGCTGCATCTGGATCATCTGGTTTTTTAGCATCCATCTCAGATTTGGAAGCATTAGCATCGCTTGCCATAGGACCTGATTCTTCTTTTCCTTCTTCCGATTTCGATTTTAGCTTCGGCGCTTCGGCTTTCACCATAGCCGTATCTGCTTCAACTTTAGTTAAGGCTTCCTCTTCTTTATTATTTATGCCTTCTCTACTATCCGTATGATCCTTTAAGGTTTTTGAACCAGTCTTAGTACGCTCTACCTTAGCATAAGAAGCTTCTAACTGAGCTTTCATCTTGAAGCTTTCCTTCTTATCATTAAAGGCTTCTTCTTCTAAACTGAAAGCATTTTCCATAAATAGCTTTGCAATTTCATGTAATGCTCTTACGTTTTTATCATTATTGGCATCGGAAGCAATTTCTTTACCTGCACTATCAACAGGCTTTTTAATTTCAGGGCTTACTAATACCTCTGGTTTCGAAGGCATTTTTATAGCTTTTGCTTTCTGTTGAGCAATCTTAGCTTGCTGATCTTTTTGCTCATCAGCACTTAATTTTTTCTTCCCTTTTTCTTTAGGTGCATCCTTTTCTGCTTCTTGCTTAGGTGTTTCTTCCAGATTTTCCTTTCCTTCTTCTTTTGCTTCTTTTACTTTTGGTAATTCTTCTTTAGGGCGATTTACATCTGGTTTTGCTTGTCCAGAAGAACTAATTCCGCTTTTTTGTTGATTCTTTTTTGAATAGTCAACCGTATTTGCTTTTTCTTTTTCTTCAGCAGACATACTAGCCTTACTCTTGCTAAAATCTACATCTTCTTCCGAATCACTTTTAGCTTTACTGTACATACGACTCTTGACATTCGCACCATCACTTCCCTTTTGATGATCCTGAGGTTTTCGTTGTACTGAATTCGAATTCGAAGAAGCTCCTTGCTGAATTGTATGTGTTAACTCATGAGCCAATAAATGTTTCCCCGAATCGCTACCCGTATCATATTTCCCTTCATTAAAATAAATATCATTCCCATTAGTAAATGCCTGAGACCCCAAACCTTGATTCATTTGCACGGCATTACTATCATTATGTACACGTACGCCACTAAAGTCAGCACCAAAACCTGACTCCATTTCCGATCGCGTATCTGTTGGAAGCACATCACCACCTCCCTTACTCGAGGAAAGGTCTTTTTCTAAATTGGAAGTATCCCCAGTATCATAATCTGCCAATTTTTGAATAGACTGCTCGGCCTCTTCATCTTCTCTTTTTTGGATTTCTTCATCCTCCTTTTTTTGAAGCTGAGTTTCTACTTTCGAAGGTGTATGAGTAATTGTTTCCGATGTTACAGCCTTACTATTTTCGTTTTTAGTCTGAAGAGATGTATTGGAAAGTGCTTCAACTTCGGTTTTGCTTTTTTCAGATTTCTGTAGTGTACTTTCATCTTCGCTTGGCAATTCCTCTTTTAATTGCACCCCTGGACTAATCTTGGAAACCACAGGCTTTTGAAAAAAAGAAGTGCCCTGTTTCGCTTGTACTGATGGACTACCCGAAAAGAAAGTCTCTTTTTGATTATTCCCTTTTTTGATTATTTGGTCAGCAGCTTTATCGGCTTGTTGTTCATAAGGATCATCTACTTTTCCTACCTTCAATTTAGGTTGAATAAACGCATTGTTTTGATGCGGATTAGAAGTAGTATTTTTTGTTGATTTTCCTTTAAACACGTTGACTAATAAATTATTGCTTATTTAAATTAAAAGGCAAACTAGCTCCTGAAACAAAATCCGATGCTGTTCCAGAAATAGTTTTCCCATTATTACTTAATACTCCGTCGAACCGACCATTAGTACCTACAGAAGTGTTATAAGGTATTTCTATACGTTTATTACTCGAAATCGTTCCTGTACCTTGAGAAGTAACCACCCATTGCCCAAATACCGATGAGTATTCTGTAAAGCTTATTGCTCCTGAACTTTCATGATTGAAATAGTACTTAGCACCTGGGTAATTAGGATCGAACCAATTTCCTGTAAGGTTATACACTTTAGGCTCGGGTTTGGGTTTGGGCTTTGGCATCACCTCTTCGTCTACGAAACTTTTGGGTTCTGGATCTATCCTTATCACTTGTTCATCATCGTTTTTCTCTTCAGGAATATAGACGACTTCTTTTTCGGGCTGCTTCTTTTCATCACCTTTCTTATCTCCAAAAAAACCTGTATTAAATAAAATAGTAATCAACCCACCTACAGCTGTAATTAATCCTGTTATGGCTACAATCGAAGTTGAAAATTTAGTTTTATCTGACATAAACTATTTATCGATTAGAATTTTTTAACAACGAATCTGGATGCACCAATTTTACAGGTGTTAATTGCTTCCTACTAAAAAGAATCTTAGGATCCTTAAGTTTAATTTGTTGGGTCGTATTGACTTTTACCAATTCTTTTGGTTGTAATTTTAATAGCGTTGTTTTATCTGAAAGAACAGCATTCAATTTTTTATTCAGTCCAGCAGTATCTTTCTTTTTAATAGCCTCTTGTTGGGCTTCCGCAACCTTTTTTAGTTTATAAGCTTCAACTATAGCTTTATTGGATTCGCTAACCGCAGTCGGTTTCAATTTTAAGCTTTCTACAATCTTGTTTACATTAGAATTCCCTATAACGTTGTCTGCTTCCTTAATGGCTTCATCTGTTTTATTCAGAATTAATTTGGAACTGACTATCCTCGTTTTATCCTGATTTGTTTTAGCCCTAGGTTCTAATTTCTCGGTAAGTTCTTCTACTTCTTTTTTTGCTACTGAATCCAGAGGGTTTTTGGCATACCTTTTTTGAGATCGATCTAAATCTGCTTTAAAGCCTGCAATTTCGAAAGATTTAACTGCAGGAAATCCAATCATAATTAAGGATAGCCCAAAAAAAGCCCATAATATCTTAAAGTCTCTTTGTTTTATGATTAAGTAAATAAAAGCACCGCTTACCATAACAAATAGAATACTTCCTAAAATAAGAAGTACTAATTCGTAGAGGTGGAGATTGTTTTGTATTTGGTTCATATTCAAATTATCTAAAATTTATTTTACGAACCTCAATAGGTTCGGGATTATGCATACGCTGTAATACAAAACTCAATTCTATTTTCTTTCTGTTTCGAGATACGCAAAACACATAATTATTGGGGTGGACTAATGCCCAATCAATATTCATTTTTTTCGTTGTAGTTCCTTTTTCATGAGACAGTGCTATGACTCTAGCATCAGTGTTCGATATACTGTCTAACCAATTTCTGATATCCTTTTCTTTAGGAATTTTTATTTCTAAAGTATCACTAGTTAAAACCAAGAAAGTATCTTCAATAGTAGACGGATTATAATCTACCTCAACAATACTAGGAAAAGCAGACCGAACACCTTTAAAATAAATAACACTCTTGGGATTAGGGCTACTTTCTATTTTAAAGGTAGGTGTTACGGTATTGTAAGTGGTATCGCAACCATACAACAATAGTATACAAATCGATATGTAGTATTTAAAACTCTCCACGTCTCATATCATTCATAAATGGTTCGTAAGGTGCTAATGCTGGGCTTGCTGGATTTGTTGAAACAATATCATAATAATCTTGTATCAATTGAGCTTGAGACTCTCTGTTTAGGTCACTAAATGTTGTTCCATTAGCTCTTTGGGTTTGTAAAGTTCCTAAACGTTCGTAATCGTAAGCCGATCCCGATCCTCCTCTACCTAATGTCAACTGCGCATGTACTGCTTGAGGCATATATACCGAACCTACATGCTCATATTGAGCTACGTGCGATAATTCGTGTACCATAGTCGATGTAGAAATACCCGATTTTGGAGCATGAATTATATGCATTGTTGTTACTGCTGCATTTCCGAAATAACTAATCCAAGAATCTTCATCTACACGAATCATCCAGTAAGGTACCATTCCTGCTGGGTGTACTAATGAAGAGGCCGCAATTTCTGTACTGGTTAATGGTCGCATTCTAAAAACAATCCCCCATATAATTTGCAAGGCTTCACCAACACCAATAATATCTAATAATCGCATAAATAGTCCGCCCATCCAACTAAGACCTCCTGTAACACCATCCCAAACCCAACTAACAATACCCGATACGCCTTCCCAAGCCCAAACTAATGCTCCCCAGATACCTTTCCATCCCCAATCGACTAGTCCCATAAAGCCATCTCCTAACCAACTAATAGAACCTATTAATGCTTCTTGTAAGCCTGCCCAACTAGGGTTTTGTGCAAATTCAATAGCCCATTGCATTCCTCCCATAAGCCCTCTACTTACCCAATTGAACAATCCCATAGCTCCTTCTCCAACCCAAGAGAAGATACCTGTAACTGCATTCCAAACATGGATCCCAGCACTCGATAGACCATCCCATAGCCAACCAAAGATACCAGCCACACCATCCCATAGATGGACTAAAATATTCCAAAAACGGTATGGAATATTTGAAAGGAAAGACCATATATTAATCCCTATAATCGATATCTTTTCCCATAAGAAAAAACCAACTTCTTGAATAATAGACCAGGCTCCACTACCAAACCATTCTATAGCATTCCATACTGATTCGCCTGCATTAATAAACCAATTTACAGCACCTTCACCCAAGCCTCTTAACCCTCCAAAAACCCATTTTAAACCACCACCAAAAAAGCTATAAGCCCTGTCCCAACCAGGTGCTAAAGTAGAAGTTACCGTATCGGCAATACCACTACCTATATTTTGAATACCATTCCACAAACTGCCCCAAAACGACCCCTGTACTTTAGTATCTGTCTTTTGATTTACATCTTGCTTTTTTTGAACTGCTGCCCCTTGCTGTACTGTATGTGTTAACTCATGAGCTAATAAAAATTTTCCACTTTTAGACTTAGGATCATACTGGTTATTATTAAAATACACATCATTACCATGAGTAAAAGCTCTTGCTCCAATGTCTTTATTCATTTGAACCGCTTGTGAATCTGTGTGTACTCGAACTCCACTAAAGTCTGCCCCGATAGCGTTTTCCATAGATCTTTGGACACCTCCATCTAATTGCTGTCCTTTTCCTTTTGAGCTATTCAAGCTGTTTTCAAAACCCCTTGCAGGTGTTTTTTTATGTGAATGATCTTGGTTGTTCGATTTTTTTTGAACCGCTTTTCCTTTGCAAGCAGGACAATTACAAGATTTCTGAACATGATGGTCATGACTTGAATGTTCTATTGTCTTGGCTTGAACCTCTTCTTCATCTTTCTTTTGTATAGGTTCTTCCTCTTCCATTTTTTGCAGACCCTCCTCTTCACTCATTTTCTGCACGGGCTCTTCCTCTTCCATTTTTTGTAGACCCTCCTCTTCACTCATTTTCTGCACGGGCTCTTCCTCTTCCATTTTTTGCAGACCCTCCTCTTCATTCATTTTCTGTACGGGTTCTTCCTCTTCCATTTTTTGTAGACCCTCCTCTTCATTCATTTGTTGAATGGGTTCTTCTTCCATTTTTTGGATACCCGTCGATATCGTTTCTACCAAAGGCTTAGATTGCACCTCTTCTTCTGCACCCATTTTTTGGACACTTGCTGAATCATTATTTGAATTGACAACTTTTTCGGCAACGCTATCTGCTTCTTTTTCATATTTATCCCCAGGTTGACCTACCTTTAATTTTGGCTGTACAGCTTTAAAAAAAGGGGCTTCTGATTTATTATGATTCGATTTTTTTTCTTGCTTTCTTAAAAACATAGTCTTTCTTTTACTACCAATCGGTATAGATTAATGCATCAATCCACGGTAATTTTGCAATACTTAAATTCCATGAAATCTTATCTAATAAAATATCTTGGGTCTTTCTCTCTATCGTAATTCTCGGGGTCTTTCCTGTGAGGTCTAATTTCCCTGGGCGTTGCAAAAATTCATGCCTTAAAAGATCCGTAGATGAATTTTTAAGTGCTGGCCAATTTTCTATAACGGCCTTAAGTAATTCTTCTGACTGTTTTTTTACCTCTTCATCTAATTCGACCTCTCTAGGGATTGAAACATTTAAGGGAATTCCACATAAAAATTTTTCAAATGATACGTTTGCATTCCAATCGCAGTCAGTCTTCGTTGCGATGTAATGTAGCGCATGTACTGCTTTTGATTTTTCTACAATTTCCTTCGAGTCGTTATCGTAAAAACCACAATTATCAAAAAATATTTTTATGTATGGATGAATCAATATTAACCCTGCATTGGATAAAATAGCTTGTTGATCTTCTTCTTTCAATGGTGTTTCTATAATTTGATGATCAATATTGCTAAACCCTTCAGCAAGTTGTTTTTTATACTCTCGATAACGTCTTGCTATATCATTCTCTTCGACGTGCTCTTGGGAAACTCTAGCATTTGTATTTTGAAGTAAAGACTTCTTTTGATTGTCTTTGTTTTTTCCGTCTTCAGAAACATTCGATTCACCCACTTCTTGTTTGAATCCGATTTCGTCTTTCGCTACTTTATTTTTATTGGAAATTACATCTAAGTGCTGATCCGAAATTTCCCCCTTATGCAACACAATAGTTTCTTGAGCTACTATAGCTTCCTGGTCAACTTTTGACTCCTTTTCGTTATCCTCTTTCGTTTCTTTAGGCTCACTGAATACTTGATCGGTAGCCACATTAGATTGATCACCTAAAGCCCCGATTTCTGTTTTTTTAACTGTATTTGAGGATGCTTTATCTTCAGTTTCTTTTGCAGCTATTTTGTCAGCTTCTATATTTTTGCTGGAGGTCCATTTAGAAATATCTTCATCAGAATTAGTTGCAGCCTCACTAGAGTTAAACGATTCTTTTACAAATACTTCTTTTGATTTCGAGGATTTTTCCTTGTCTTTCTTAGACAATGAACTTGTTTCTGTAATTGAAGCATTTTTACTGACTTCATTTTTTAAAGATGCTTCGTCTTTCTCTTGTTCAGATATTGCATCAATCGCCGTTCCAGAAACTAAAACCTCAACACTTTTAGTAACATTGATTTCACTTTCGGTAGATTTAGATTCATTATTTCCCAATAGGCTTTCTTCTTTAGAAGATTGTTCTTGGGCTTTACTATCTAAAAAATAGGGTGTTGAATTGGAAGTTTCTCCTACTTCTTTATTTTCAAATGGTGTCCCTTCATTATGCTTAGATACTAACAACTTGTCCATTTCTGATACTGAAGATGCTGCTTTTGTTAAGTCATGATCTAACGTATTTTTACTTTTTTCAGATGTCGCCTCAGATGTTTCTTGAGATATTCCTTGAAAAGCTTTATGAATTGTATTGTAAGATGCTTTATGGTGTGCTCTATGAAACTTTTCATGAATTTCAAGTAACCAAGAACTAGCTTTATTATTTACCGTATTTAAATCTTGAATTTCTTTGGCTGTAAATAATTCAGTCTTTGAAAACTGTCCTAAAATCAAATGCTCAATACCAGTTATATCTTTGGGACGATGGGCTATAACCTCTTCTGCAATCAATAAGCCTAAGTTAAATAACGGATGCTGAATCGATATTTCAGATTTTATGGCAAATACCAGTCCCATATAATTTGTAGTAAACTGCGCCAACCTATTATGGATATATTCTTCTAAAAGAAAATACCAAAACACCGTTTTATCAATGCCTTTTAGCTTTTCGATTCGTTGTTTTATATCACTTGATAGTGAATTGAAAAGCGCTTTTATTACGGCTAATTGATCTACCAAATCCAGCAACTCACTACTGGTACATTGCTGTACTAATTGTTTTCTAAAAAAAGCATCTTCAATTCGTTGACTAAAACCTATCTGAAAAGCTGGCTCGGAAATCAACTTCAACCAAGACGCTTCAGAAAATGATATTCCATTACTTGCGCCTTTCCACCATGGCAATGTCCCTTTTTCTACCACTTCCCAAAAAGCTGCTACATCACTTTGCGAACGGGTTTGTTTATGTACACCCCCATTTGCCGAAGGCCTCTCGACGCAATTCTTGATTTCCTTGCCTATTTCCTCTTTTAATACCGACTTTAATTCTTCTATTGAGGTTTCAACGGGTATTATTAATTGTTCTATTTTAATTACAGATTGATACTCATCATTTGTTAAATCGGTAAATAGTGATTCTAGATATTCTTGAAGTTCATTATTCACAAAATCACTCACCTCTCCCTTCAATCGATGGGCGATTTCATTGGATCGTGTATCGATATCCAATTTCAAACTATGAATGATATGTGCAGGTGCTTCAATCATCTATCCTATGAAAAAAGTGTCATAATTTCGTTGGCAATTTTCTTTTTCAAAGTGGCGTTAAGCCTATCCGATTTTAGATAAATTGTAAAGAATTTTTTCAGAATCTGCTTTTCATCTATCGCAATTTCATTTAAGTTGAATTCTTTTAAATGAGCTATTATTTTATCTACAATTTGTAAAATAATTTCTTCAAATTCTACATATATATCCTCTCGTTGGCAACGTACCACCAAGAAAAAAGCTTGTAATTGAGCTAGGTAAAATTTGCGAAGATCATCAAAAGGTTTTCCTTCCTTATTCCTGTCAATAATCAAATTAAACGTGATGTCTAATAAGCCCTCTTTATTTGAAGTTAAAAACTCGTCTCCTAAGAAAATCGATAAGACTGCTCCATTCTGTTCTCCTTCAAAATAAGTGATGTAATCTTTCTTATTATCTCGCTGATCTAATTTCTTGTAAAGGTCTAATGTTGGATTTATAACCAAAGTCTTTACTTCGTCACCCTCTTCCGTTTTCTTTTTTATTTCGTCATGAGTCGTCTGAATTAATGCTTGAGACTCTGGAATACATTCTAAAAGCTTGCCTGGTTTCTGTTGAACAATAATGGTAATTGTTTCCGTATACACTGCTTCTTCACAAGGGCCTCCTTTTACGATTAAAGACACCGTAAATGAATGTTCTCCTTCTTCTAATTTTTCTGTATTATAATCATGGATGGTATCGAAGTTTTTACTTAGTAAAACTTCTTCACTTGTTTTACCATCTCCAAAATCCCATAGGAAACTATAATCTCCACTAGCTTTTTGCCTACCAGTTAGATTTGTAATTAAGAAATCTACAGAAACAGGTTGTCCTGGTAGAATGCGAATTATAGACTTACTCGCTACAAATTCGGCTATTTTATTTTTATTAGGAATTACCAATACTGGTGAATTCAATGAAGTGCCATCAACCCAGAAGTAGAGATCGGTATCATAAAGGCTAAATAATTCTTTATTAATCACTATTTCAGAATTATCACCTGCTAAATGAATCCCTACAGGAACTACTTTATCGACCGTTCTTATCTCAATAGTAGCATTTGGTGGTTGTACTTCAACAATTTCAACACTCACTTTTTCTTCGCCATCATTAGGATCAACACACGGTACTGCACCAAGCGTTAAACTTGCTTCTGGAATTGGTTCATCTAAAATAAGTTCGGGTATGGTTACAGGATAAGCACACGGGCCATTAGCTACTTGTAATGTTGGTTGGAAGATATTTGGATTTTCATCCCCCTCTCTTGGTTGCAATTCATAACGTTGAGTTACAATATTATTGACGGGTTTGTCTTCTCCTTTTTCATTACCAAAGTTCCAAATAAACTTAGTATTGGCATTATAATTCCCTGTCACCTCGAAGGTAACTAGCGCTATTGTTTTCTTATCATTATAATCTATAGGGTCTTTAATCGATACTTGCACATCCAACGCTTCGTAAACAGTTACACTCGCCGAAGTAGACTGATCATTTACCGTAAAGCGAATTGGGCGACCATATAAACTAGGATCTAACGTAGCGGTATCGAATTCATACACCTCTCCATTTTTGACAACTCCGCTACCTCCTTGTTCTACTATATTAGCAGGTACTAGCGCTTTTACTTCACCCTTTTTTGGCTGTACTGTAAAATTGGCGATTGGGAATACCCCATCATCTAAAGTCAAACAAATTTGGGGTTTATTGACTGCTAAACTTACCTCTTCTCTTGGTAATACAAAATTAACGGGCGCACAGTCTGAACAACAGATATAAGGGAGTGCAAAATCTGCAACTACGGTATTACTTGGTGTTGGATTTGCTGGGATGACTTTATTTACATCAAAATCAATGCGACCCGTTTTTGACCCTATAATATTAGGGTTTGACACTTGGAAGTAATTTGCTTTCTTTTCAAGAGCTATGTCTTGTACTTGAATAAAAATATCTGTGCCTTTAGCTATAGCATTTAAAAATTTTGAAGCTCCTGCTATAGCCCAGTTGTTATTCCATAAACGAGCAATCTGCGCGACCATTTCTTCTAAATCATCAACAATATCTATACGCTGTTCTACTAGAAATTTTGGTGATTCTCCTAAACCTAAAAATCTGGCTTTTCCTGGATCAATAGCTTCCAATTCGAAGGCCTCTTTTTCTTTATCTTCAATGGCAAAACCATCTAAAATAGTACGCTTATCATCTACCGGAATTTTCGAATTCCCAAATAATCCATCGAATCGATCATCGATTCCTATTTTTCCTGATAAAAAGGTAATACTCGAACTTAATTTTGGATTAATAAAAACTAACTGTGCTTGGTCTTTATGTCTAGGGATACTTTTAAATGGAATTCTTAACGTAATTGGCTCTATAATGTCTTCATCAAAAGTACTTTCTGATTGATAGACCATAATAAATGTTCCTCCAATAGGAACCCCCGCTCGATGACGTACTCCAGGATGTTTGGTTACGAAATTTCTGAATACCGTATTCTCTAATACTTTAGCCTTACGTCCATTAATTTCAGCGATCAGTAATTCTAATTTCTCTCCCGAACAACACACTCCTGCAAGCTGATTGATCAAAATGCTAATATCATTTTTCAATTGAGGTTGAAGATCAGCTGTATCATATTTTTCTTTCAATGTATCTACAAGACCGCATACATTTTCTAACGAGGTATTGATCGCTGCAAGTTTTATAGGATCTAACTCCAATAAAGTTTCTGGAACGATTCGAGTATAATCGTAAATATTCGCAAGAATATCTACCGACACCTCTAGTACTTCTCGTACATCTTCTTTTCCTTGCCAAGCCGGAGTAGCAAAAATGGGCTGTAATTGAGCATCAACTCCTGCCGCAATTTCTACAGGAGAAGCAACTGGGTTCACTTGGATAAATTCATCCAAAATTTGCCCCAATGTATTATCCTCCGTTACGATACTCTCTTCTACTTGCTCTTTAGTTGTCTTACCAGAAAAAACGGGTATCGAAACCTTCCCTCCAAAACCTCCTTTTGCCAAGGGTATTCCTTTTCCTACGTCGACTGCAACTTTTTGTCCTGCTAAAGCCCCTAGTTTACTAACATTACCCCCTTCCAAGGCTTCTACACCTAATGTTTCTTTTATTACCTCTTGAGCTTTTTTAATTTCTCTATCACTAGGAACATCTTTCGTAGTTGAAACCGTTGAACCATCTCCTTTAGATTGCACCAATCCTGCTCTTTCCAACACATTAAAAGCATTGGCTAATTCTTTATCGAAAGGAGCATTATTATCATTTGAAGAAGCTACGTCGCTACTACCATCCTCTGCTGAAAGTTGATTATCTGTAGCAGAGGTTGCAGAGGTTGCTCCAGAATTGGCTGCAATTGTATTTCCTGTACTCGAAACGTTACCTCCTGCTGTATTGGTGGTAAACCCCGACAATAATTCGGAAGCTGCTTTTAGAGCACAATTTTGTTCGCTCTGCCAAGCTTGCAATAGCATACGGAGGTCTCTAAATTCGCAATCATAGTCATTGATATTGATTTCCGTATCCTGAGTCGCAAGGCTTAATACTTTAATATCGAAATTGAGTCCATATTGACTTTTCAACGTTTGTAAACTCTCTAAAGCTCTTGTATAGACTTTACCTTGTACTCCTTCAATGCGTAAAAAATCATATTCTTCGAAACAGTATTCCAAAGAAGTATTATTAGGAATATCATTATTATAATATCCAATATTTGTACTAGCAGCAAACTGCTGTGTTAATTCATAATTCCAATGATCAATCAATGAATTATTGGTCACCTTATAATAGGCAGGTATTGCCTTCTCACCCAATGCTGTTTGAGTTTTAGAAGGAGTAATTTTTAAAACCGCATCTGAAGACAATGCTTGGTAATTGGTTAATTGATCATAAAGTCGCTCAATAAGACTATTTAACTCTTTCAGCAATACTTCTTGTTGACCAACTATGGGTGACGCATAAAAACGATGACGTAATTCGACATCAGAAACTTCATCTGTCACATAACCCAACATAATATGCTTTGGAAAAGCATTGATCAAAGGGCAGCATTCTACATTTATTTTTAATAACAAACCTCTAATCTCAGTATAGGTTGCTATAACATCTTTAAGGAAATCATAACGATACTGGAAGTCTCCACTTACTTTTGTAATATCTGAAGGCCAAAGATTGGCAAAAAGTTGCGCACTTATTTCTAGTTTTCCAAACTTTTCAAAAACCTTATTAATCCCTAATCGCAGTTTATCTTTCAAGTTTTCATCGGCAATCAGCTTTAGATAAATGCTTTTTATTTCGTCTAGATCTGTTGCTTGCGAATCTAAAAAAGTAATAATATCACGCTTGCCTTTCAAAGGAGCTACAGAAGCTAAAAACAGATACCAATTATGCTTATTATAGATGATATCGTTTTGTGCAATACTCTGGGCAATATCATTATCCAATAGAAGCATTTTCAATTGTCGAACTTGAGCTTGTCCTTGACTATCACAATCCAAGGCAGTACACAAATCTCCTTTTTTGGTATAGCTCTCCAAATACAAGAAAACTACTTTTTTAGAAATATCAATTTCCGAAAGCGGTTTGTAACGATTATCATTACCCACCTCCGAAGCTTCCGCCAATTCTAGAAGGTCAACTTGTACCTTATTGTTGTAGAAAGGAGGGTAACTAGCATCGTTATTATCATATTCTCTATAGTGTGTAAACTTCTTCTTAACTCCCTTAGACAATAATTCTCTAAAATCGCTATTATCCGAAATAGGTCGCGTAAATTTCAACAAATCTCCATCAGTAGTAACAGCAATACCCTGACTAACTTCCACATATTGTCCCGTTTGGTTTTTCCTTAATAGAGAAACCTCTTCTGTAGAACCGTCTGTTTCTGCGTCTATTTTAGTTACGACCTCTGCATTTCTAAAAGTAATAAAGTCTTTAGAGGCATTTGGATTGCCCCATTTAATTTCAAATCCACAAACGATACCGACACCACTAAGTCCGATACGCGAAAGTCGATCTTGATCATCGAAATAATCTAAAAACTGATTAAGCTGTGCTTTTGTTAGCACTTGGTTATCACTAAACTTGCTGTACTGGTTAGTAATATTGGTTAACTTTGTGCTCATCTAAGTTGGTTTTTTAAAGGGTTCCTATATTGGTTCGTCCTAGTATTATTTTACCATCTAAGGCATCCGAATCATCATCGCAATCCAGTAAACGCCCTTGTGGATAAATCGTATTCAATTGCTGCATCGCATCGATTAATGCCTGCAATGCTTCTGAGGGTTGTTGTTGCCCCATTAAGGTCTCTTGAGTCTTAGCTTCTAAATAAGCTTTATAAGCAATTTCAAATTCCTTAAGATCATTTTTCTTTATAGCCAATGGGCTTAAGAAATCCTTAATCTCCTGTTGTTTCTCTGTTCTTTTTAGGTAGAATTTCTCTTGAAGTTTCAATAACTCGAGCTGTAATTTCTCTGGTGATAAATCTCCCGTTGCAATAGCCTTCTCTTTCACAATAAACTCTTGCTCGATACTCGTACGCTCGTCAACAAGCTTGTCTAATTGTTGTTGATCTTCGGAGCTTACACCAACCTCTTCAATGGCGAGCGTTGTTAAATAACTAACGATCGTGTTTTCTGTATTTAACTTAGCTTGGGCTATTTGGGTAAAGATTTCAGCGCTCGCAATTTCTGCTTCTATTTCAGAATTAAATGCGGTTGGATCTAATTCCTCTAATTCTGTTTTTAAAGTTTCAATGGCCTTGTTTCTATCTCTTTCTGCCCTTATTATAAACTCTTGATTTTCGTTTTCTAGATTTCCATCTCGATGCCCTACCCAACAAATTTTAGGTAAAATATGAGCTGGTAATTCTCTTCGAATAACCTCTTCCATATAATTTCGAAAATCGGGGTTTGCAAAACGATATGTATACCCTGGGATAATGACACTTACTCTAAATGAATATGGATCGATACTGCACGAATCTTTTCCTTTATCCGTACAAATAGGTAAGAAAGGCTCATTGTTTGGTTGGGTTATGTCGGGACGCAACACCATATGTTCTACTAAGAAAATTCCTTCTTCGCTAAACGTAAATTTCATGAATTGAATCGTTTGCAACACCATTTTTCTAAAGGTTACGATATCACTAATAAAATTGAAACGCATAGCAACGACATAATCTACTCCGTTTGGGTTTGCTTCGGGATTAATTACATCAAAGGAGAATTTACCTGTAGGTGATTTTTGAATGCGTAAGTTGCCAATGATTTTTTCTTCAAAATCATTTTTAGCCAAGCCTATTTCTATATCTCTTTCTGAAGTTTGAATGATTTGAAATACAGCAAAATGCAACTCTTCACTAGCTGCATGTATTGAAGCATAATCATCGGAACTTGAAAGTACTATATTGCCATTATGATCTTTAATACGCCAGCGGAATACTTGCTGTCCCGAATCGCTTTTATAATTATAAATATCAATAAATGAACTGCTCAAAGAGCGACGCTTGAAATCTTTTATTCCTAATAAGCGTGCTGCTCTTTTCTGAAATCCCGATACATTTTTCGTTTCCCAGAGATTGATTGGTTTTTTGTTTTTATCAACTTGTTGATAGTAATTAAAAGCCTTCCCTTTTTCTTTACTAACTTCCTCATAGTCTTTTAAAAACTGTTCTTTATTCTGAAGAATGATCTCTTCCGTAGCGGATCCAAACAAGCCTTTCATTAAGAACGTGTATTCTGAAAAGCGCTCTGCAAAACGTGCTAATAAATGATCCAACACTTCATTGCGTCGATCGATATTATTATCTAATTCTTCGAAAAGCAATTCTGTTAGAACTTCTTCGGGCTGATCTTCATAATCATCAAATAGCAAATCGACATTACGAATATCTTCAACTACTTGTGTAAAGTATGTTTTTGATAAATTGGTATCTAAAGCAAATAACTCGCGTACTTTCGACAATTGCTTAAAATAGCTCGCTAATATCTGATCGAAAAACAATAAATATCCTTGCAATTGTTTGGCCTGAATGCGACGCTTTTCGGTGACTCTCGTTACCAATCCATGAACTCCAATTCCATAGGTATCGGGGAAATCATTTTGAATCGTTGTGTATTCTGAAGGCGAAACATATTGACTTCTCGGATATGGTAATTGCTTATCTTCATCATCTATGATTGCCGCAAGCTCTTCATCTTCTTTAATTTCATCTAAATAACGCTCGACTCTCTTTTCATTTATATTTAGGGGCAACACATCTTTAAAGAAATTCATGACGCTTTTCTTACACAATTGTGGTTTGCAATCATCTGGTAAACAAATAAACCAAGCATTGCTTTTAGAATCTTCTGTTGTAGAAACTAGGGTTTGCTTTTCGTCACTTCCATCTTTTGTTTTCTTGCATTGACTGATACTAATCTCTTTAATGAGTTTTACTCCTTCAATGTTCATTATTATCTGAATGATATCTGAAAGACGCACCTCTTTACGAAGTTCCGCTTCAATCAATTCTGCTGGATCAATAAATCCATTTTCTAACAAAGGACCTTCGAAAATTTCATCTGTAGTATATCCTCTATCTAGAAGTTGTTTTATCGTGTAGCGTTTAATATCTGTAGATAAGTAACGATTGATTTCTCTAATAATCTTCGCTTTTACCCATTCTTCATCTGCTTCGGGATGTACTTCTATATTGGTACATACCGATATGCATTCGGCCTTTACTTCTTCTATGGTAATAAGGTCTTCGCATAAATTACGATGCGCATGATATTTCTCCCATATTTTATCTATGAGCTCTTCTTTGGCTTTGGCGATTTGCTCGTCGGTATAATTTTCATCAAAGGCTTCAAAATCGACTAGTAGTTTATACAGGCCTTTAAATAAATATTCATCCTTCTGCTCGGTAGGAACACTCGTAAAAGCAAATTCATTATACGAAAGGCGGTCATTTAAAAAATCTACATGAACCGTATGATCGTAGGTTCTTAACCAACAATTTCTAACCCCTTTAATATCGATAAAAAGGCTTCTATAATCTAATGCGGTTACAGGTTCTGTTGGGAAAACCTGTTCTGGTTTATAAAATTGACCCGTTAATCCTTTCCCTAACTCTGGGGAGGCCAATAGATTTTCAATTGGCATAGAAATACGCATTCCTAAATCGGAAATGGCATAACACAACACCTCCAACATGGTGATCCCCGGATCGTGTGAGTTATAATCGGTCCAAAGATTCCCTGCAAAAGCTTCTATATATTCAATTCCTCTTGCTCTTAAATAAGCAAAATCGAGATCGTCTTTCGTAGCAATCTCTTTTGAAATACTGATATGTTCATTGACTACTGACATACTAAATTCGGCTTGGTTTTAGTTTCCGTACAGGAATTTAATATTGGATTTATACTATGCTCTTTTGCTGATACCAAAATGGAAATCGGCGTCGATGGACTTACGAGACTTTCTTCTATTTTTGTTTGCTTCTCTACAAGAGGTACTTCCGAGTTTTCTTGGTCTTTCAATACGGTAAGCTCTTGTGTCATGACGATATTTTGAATGTAATCGACATAAGACAGTTTCTCTATATAGTCAACCAACACACTACGATGCAATTCAATTCCGAATACAACTTCCTGTGTCTCATCATTCGCCCAAGGTGATAACAATCGAATGATGTCGTCATTCAGCTGCTTTTCATAAAAATTAGCATCTAAACCTTCATAGAAGGATACGTCTAACTTTATCGTTACGGGTTCGTATACTGGATTAATGACCTTTGCCGTAACATGGTAACTATTTAACGTATTAATATATCGCTCAATAGTATTTAGCGTCGCTTTACTTAACCGAGGTTCGAAGCGATCAAACACATTTTTATTAATAATATCTGGAATAGCAACAATCGTAACATCTCCAGCGCTTGTATACTTAGGTACTACTCTATTATTTACTATAGATATCTTAGTGTGATTCAAACATTTTACTTTGAATACTTGTGGGAATTGCTGTAAAATCAAGTGCTCATAATCCCAAAGTGTCACTGCTCTTTTTTTGTGGCGAATACGTTCACTAATTCTTCTATAGAATTTATCGTCAGATTCTTTCGGATACCCTCCAAATGAATTATAAGGTTGACTTACCCCTTTTACTTTTGGAATTCGCGTAACTAATTTCTTTATCGTTTTTGCTTCTAATCCTTTGTCTAAATGAGATAATTCGTTTCCCTGGTCCGTAAAGGTTGCTATCCCAGCTTGCGCATGAATATCAATAGCTTTACAAACCACATTGTATGCTTTCCCCATCGAAGCTCTTACCCAAATAAAGCCCGACGGAAATGCTGTATTGTCGTTGGTTGCCTCGGTTGGAATGGGAAATTGCACAATCCCTGATTTCAAGAAATTGTCTGTATTGTTTGCTACAATTTGGTCTTGAACGCTTTTCCATCTATTACTACACAGTACATCCCATTGAATTTCTTCACCAAATAAAAACCCTTCTAATTCTGTATTCTCAGTTCCTTCTAATACCTGAATTAATAATGAAACCATATCTTTTGGATGGGTATGCTCCAACCCGATATACAATTCACTACCGATACAATATTTGGATACTAAAAAGGAATCTATTGCAATGGTTTCTGTAGCCGTTTTTATCCCTAATTGACGTGCCGCTATTTTTAAATAATTATGTTCTTCTCTTATTCCAAATCCTGTTAGATGAAATAACTGAATACGCTCTTCTTGGTAAGATTTTTGAGTGTTTTGAGATTTGATCTCAGGGGTTTCTATATTAAAAATCTGACTGGTTACTTCTCGTTCTTCTTCGGCTATATATTCAAAAGAAATATTTTCTGCTATTGGTGTATAAGGTGGATTCGGAATTTCTACTGTGCCCGAAGTACTCGATAAGGCTACAGCATATAATCTCGGAAACACATCATGCAATAGTGAATTGTTTAACCTTAATCTAAAGGGCCCTGTAGGATTATTAATACTAGCAAAGTTACTTCTAGTAATGTTCATATTACAACTAAAACCACCCCCCGTTTTACTATTAAATAGTGTTAGATCTTGTTCGATTGGCAACCAATTTTTCGAATCTAACATTTCTAAGCGTGAAGTAAAATATCGGTTTGTTCGTACGATGGCATTCGTATTCTTATTGATTTTTTCACCATTAATATCGACAAACCCATCTGCTGCTACAGCTGCTGCTACTTGAGCTTCAGTAACACCATTTTTTAATGACTCTGCTGCTGTTTTCCCAAAGGATGCATTTAATATCACCTCATTCACTGCATCTACTTTTCGAGTAACTGCAATATCTTTTACATAAGCTTTATACCATTTAGCAAAATCATCTGGCGTGTCTTTCCAATCAAAATTGATTTTAATGGATGACCATTTTTTAGCAAAAGCTTCATCATATTGCACGAAAAAGTTAGAAGCCTTTATGGGTTGCGGTGTAAATGGAAAGAAGGGTTTACTTGCTTTTAACACTCCATTATCATTTTCAACATATACCGATCGAATCTCTTTGACATCTACATGCACTTTAATTTTGGCTAGTTTTCGTTGGCGCAATGCATTGTATACTTCATATCCAATCTTGCTTTCTCCTTCTAACTTAGTAACATCAATTTTTAATTGTGCTACTGGAAATTGCGTTTGAAAAGGCTCTAGAAATATTGAAGAATCAAAAGGTAAAATCGCTTTTTCTTCTTTGCTAATCGTAAACTTAAATTCTAATACATCATAAGTAGTTTCGGTTGAACTTCCTTCATTAATTGTTTCCTGTACTTCATTGACTGAATTCAACTCAAAAGGTCCAAGCCAACTTTCCTTTCCTGTCGCATAAACACTAAATACTTTTTGTATGCTTTCATCTAATGGGAATTTGACATCTGCATCTTGTTGAAAGCTCAATTTTAAAGTGACTACTCTAGTCCCTTCAGCTAAATGTAACATCGGAGAAGCTATTGCAAAACCGACCTCAGCATCTGGTAACTCTGTAAAACTCTTTTCTGTAGATGGATACCCAAAAGGCAACCAAAAAGGTTGATCTTCTGGCAAAGGAGCTTCTAGACCATCAAACGTTTTGGCATTCGTACTTATTTTTAATTCTTTAGCATTGGCATCATGTATCAAGGTCTTTAGTTGGGTAACTTTAGATTGATTGATGACTAACTCGCTATCTAAGGTATAATGCCTAGCAATATTATTGGCATCGACTTTTCCATTCAATGCCGTTCCTTCTAATATGGCTTCGTTAACAGCCTTCTTTGCCAATTCAAAAACAACATGTACACTATCTGGCTGAGCTTCTTTTTTATGTACCCCAAGAATTTCGTTGTAGTAAAAATCTAGATGACGGTGTGTTAGGTTATTGAATCGTTCTTTAGAAATTTCTAATAATTCTAAAAAACTAATAAATAGCGTCATATGAGAAGTTAATTCTCCTCTATTCTTAAATTCTTCTAATACCGAATCAATATGCTCTTTTAACTTAGTATAATCCCTAGAATTACGAAGGGGTATACTTGTATTTTGAATTCCAAAAAGATTAAAAAAGTCCTGCCAATCTCCTTGTGGAGTGGTATTGCTTTGATCAAAAAAATGTACGTGTTGGGCAAAATTATAGGCAAATAATATCCAATCTGCTATATCCAAATCCATTAACTGGAAATAGCTAGGATCTAATGCTTTTGTAAACCGATCCGATTGATTGGTTCCTCCACGCATTAATACGGTTGCTTTTTCGTTACATCCACTCATAGTTCACTTCATTTAATGTCGGTTCCTTCTTCTTTATAGAAAGGGAATACTACATTCGATCTTGAATTTGTTGTTTTTATGAAATAATCTATTCGTATAATCAATTTTCCTTCTAAAGGATCAGTTTCATTAATATCGATGCTAATCACTTTAATTCTAGGTTCGTGATAGATGATGGCTGTTTTCAATAAATCAACCGTATAACTAATCAATGATCGAGAAAGATCTTCGAAAAGTAATTCATCTAAGTTGCACCCATAATTAGGTAACATTACTCGTTCTCCTAGACGAGTAGTCAGTAAAATATGTAGACTTTGCTTGATATCTTCTTCCTCAGACACCATCACAGTTGCTTTTTGCCCCCTAACAAATTCAGGAGGAAAAGCCCAACCTCTTCCTAAAAATGACTTTTCTTTAAACATCTATCCTATTAAAACTGTTGGTTCTCCAGCGACAATGGTACCTCCATGTGCCGTACTATCTCCCATGCGAGCGGCAGGCATTCCACCAATTAATACCGTCCCTGATCCTGCAACAATACTATCTGGTGGACCTGTACATACGGCCATATCACCGACTCTTGCAGCAGGCATTCCACCAATTAATACCGTTGGCTCTCCAGCAGGTAATATTGGTCCTCCTACATGAGGTACAGGCCCTGGGTTTTGCATTGGGCAAACATGCATATCATTTATTCTTGCGGCTGGTTGTCCCATATTTTTTGGCTGCGCCAAAAGCCTCGGGCTTCGAGCTACGGGCTATCGGCTTTTTTTATGGCTGCAAGCAGCCTGATTATTTTTTATTATTCTTTAATACACCCTTCGGCTCCGCTCATGATTCAGCTACGGTATTGAACCCTGAGCGAAGCCGAAGGGTGATTATTTTTATCCAAAGCTCGTGGCTGGTGGCTGGTAGCAGCAAAGCATAGCTTTGCTAATTAATCTGCACCAACGAACCTTTCAATACAGCTATAGCACTGGTAGAAACTTCTGCTCCTGCCGAACCTTCTGCTTTAAATTCAGCATTTGCTTTTAGCTCTATATTAGTCCCCTCAATCGCTACATCCCCACTGGCTTTTATCTCTATATTTCCGGCGCTTTCCATAACGATTCCACTACTATCCATCGTCACAACATTTGAGTTTTCATCTTCTATGACTATGGTTCCTGCATCTTCATCCATTACAATTTGTTTTCCTGCTGGGGTAGAAAGCGTCATTATTTTTTTATCATCATCGAATAAGACTTTCATCTCGCTTCTAGTAACCAATCCTTTTTCGTGGTTGTCATCAGCCGCTGTAATCGGAGCAGGTTTTGCACTACTGTGCAACATCCCCAAGACTACTGCTTCATTAGGATCATCATTAATAAATCCTACAATAACCTCATCTTCAATTTCTGGTCTAAAGAAAAAACCTCTATTCTCACCAGCATCTAATGAAGCTACTCGGCACCAAATACCTTGTTCTTCGTGATTGATGATTGGTATTTGTACCAGTATTCGATCTTCTCCATCTGGATCTTCTTCCAATTGAGAAACAATACCAATATGCAGTCCTTTAATCGCAGGTAGTAACCCCGATGCATCGGGAGTATGAATCTCAAAAGTTTCGGAAAACCATTCTGGATTAATCCCAAATTGCACATCTAATGTCCAAGCACCTTCGGTTAATAAATGCTGAACCGCCGACACATATACTTTTCCATTAAAGCGATCTCCAACTCCTTCTAGATTGAGAATTGTATTGGGTTTTACTCCCGGAATTCCTTGAAACTTGACACGACCTCGTACTTTTGCTAATTGTTGAAATAACCATTTGGAATCGGCCCAATCCTGTAACACACTATCAGGGATATTACCTCCATGACGTAATTCCATATTGTCTAAGCCAATAACACTATTAAGGTCTCCTGCACTTAGATTTCCATTAAGACTTACCGAAGGATCGCTTCCTTCAATTTCTAAGAGTTCTTGATCTGCTGCATTCCAGGAATAAGACGATACTTTTGATACTTGATGGCGTGCATCAATTTCTGCATCAAAATCTAACATTGTCGCCCCAAAAGCAATGGTCTCTACTTCTTCTTGATCTAAATTAGGAGCTGCAATAGTGACTTTGCCATTTTCGGTAAAACACAATTTCCCATTGGCTTGAGCTCTTGATAACATGAAATCCCAATCGGTGGCATTGTATTGTACCAAAGACGGATGCTCTGTATTAGTAGCTTCTACGTCTTTTTCTAGTCCTGCAGCTCCTATTAATTCTTCAAAAATGTCACTATCCTTACTATCGTAATAGTATTTACTTTTACAACCTACGGTCATTTTGACGGCTTTGTCTTTACATTCTACGATAAGATTCAACGCGTTGCTTCGAATCTTAAGACTGTGTTTGATGACAATTCCCTTAAATATGGTTTCTTCATCCGAATGATAGCCTGCTGTAATCTCTATCTCCTTGCCTGGTTGAAAAAAAGCTTCATTACTCAATCCAAAATCCTGCGTAGCTACATCACCATCAGATACAATGATTGTTGCCGTTGGAATACGATTTGCCTCTTGGCGCACACTAATTCCTTTTATTTGATATACCCCCGAAAGTTCCTCTCCTTCGGAAAGTACTTTATAGGTTACCAAATCGGCACTTTGTGATGTTTCTATTACTCCAGAATTGTTACTCATTTTTTTGGCTTTGCCAAAAGCTTCGGGCAACTAGCCTCCAGCTATCAGCTTTTTTGTGGCTGCAAGCAGCCTTATTTTAATTCATTCAAACCTGAAAACCTGAAATAAAATGGCTCACAGAGTCATTTTAAGAGCTCGAAGCTGGTAGCTCGCTGCTCGTAGCCTAAGACTTACGTCTTAGACAAAGGCGGAAAAATCAATTCTTGCCCAGGAGTTAGTTTTCTAAAATTGGTTAGGTTGTTGACTTTCGCTACTTCTAGATAATATTTAGGATCTCCGTAAATCTTATGTGTCATTAGGCTTAAAGTATCTCCTGCTTTAACAGTCCTTAAGTGGGTTAAATCTGGAGATTTTTTATCTTCTTCCTTAGCTCGTTTTTCAGCTTCTACATAAGAAATGAACTTCACTTTAGCGATTGCTCGCAATGGACTTCCATTGGGTTTGAACATTTTATACTCGAACGTCAAATCCGTTAAAATTCCGTCGAATACCAAATGCCCCCAAATTACTTTTAGATAATTGGGCTTATGCGATTGTCCGTCATAATCGAAAACTGCTGCTTTGAAATTCTTAAGATCTTCTTCAATACCTTTATCGTCAATATCTGCGTAGAATTTGTCTCCTTTAGCTTTGTTTTTATCACTGAGTTTTCCCTCAGTCTTCATTTTATTATAATGCTTGTCCTTCCCAAAATGCGGGATAACTCCTGTACGATCGAATAGAAATTCTAAACTCAATTCGGATGGAATTGAAGCTTTAAATCCTGGGTCATCACCACTACTTCCCGCTGCTTTTTTAGTGATATATTCCGTCTTCCATGTTTGGGAATACTTATCAGGATTTAGCAATGCGGTATACTTCAAATCCTTTAATTCATCGGATTCTGCAAAAGTGTCTTTGCTATAACAGCGTATTTCTAATTTTTGAAAACTTTCGGTACTCATTTTTTGGCCTCGCCAAAAGCTTCGGGCTATCAGCCACGAGCTATCAGCTTTTTACGACTGCAAGCAGTCTGATTATTTATTTACGTCTAACACTCCTTTGGTAATTTCTATTACACAACGATTGATTGCTCGTCGCTAGAAGCTGGGAACTCGTTGCCAAATCATCTCTCCTTTTTCTGATTTAACAAACTCATGACAGCTTCTATCGTATCGGCAGTAGTATTTTGCTCCGTTTCTCTTTTATTAGGCGGCGCTGCATTACTGTCTGCTTTTTCTGTGACATTAATCTTAATATGAAGCTCTTTAATCTCTATCGGCATTAGCTTACTGTGAAATAGTTATAGGTCAATTCTAAGGTTTCGATAAGTACTTTGCTCTCCTCTGCGTTGAAGTCGGCTACCGACCATTTTACAGGATATGCATGTACAACATTCCAACTTCTAAGTGTTCGTGAGTTTTTATTCTCTGGGTCGTCTGGTTTTGGTATATCTAATAGATGAATCGTAAGATCTACAGGAGAGTAATTGGCATTAAATATGGCTTCTTTACACCACTCTATGATGTTCGAATCCATTACCATACCTCTCTTTAGCACCAAGTTTGGATACTTGGTGCGTACTGGAATCTTATGTTTAAATCTATTTTCCCCTCCTTCTGCAATTTCTTCGGTTTCTAGATCGACTGACAACCCAGAAACCGATTGAAAATGCAGCTCGCTATTGCTCTCTTCTCCACTACCTGTATTAAAATACACCGCAAAGTGGAAAGCTACTGGAGGGTAATAATTGGCATCTCCTTTACCCATTAGTACTTATTTAGTTTCCTATTAGTCTTGAATCACTAGTTTTTCATGAACAAACTCTGCTGTTTCAATAGCAATTTCATTCCCGTCAGCCTTAAAATCGGTTGACTGAAGTTTAGAAACAAAAGCATTTGTAGCTTTCCAAGTAATGATCGCTTCATGACTTTCATCAAGCATGCTAATGGTAAGATCTCCACGAAACTCTTCACCTCCTTCTTGAAAAAATACAGTCTTTGCCCACTCGTCATAAAACTGTTTGCTTTTATCTGCAAATGTTCCGCGTTTGATAGTGATGTTACTGTATTTCTTAAGACCTGGTTGTTTTGTTTTGTGGTACTCATTATCAGCACCAGCACGGTACTCTATAATCTCTGTTTCAAAATCCAATCCTGACACTTCGGTACAATTGAACTCGACACCCCCATAAATTACTTGGAAGTGAAACTTTGGTAATGCGTATGTTGACATTTTCTTATTTTTTGAGTTGAGGGTTGTCAGTTTTCAGAAATCTATATACTTCTAATTGCAACCCTTTTAGTTTTAATCTAAAATTGATAATTAATTGCAAATCAGTTTTGAGCTACTGACAACAGACAACTCATAACTGACAACTAAAAATTATGCTTCCTGCATTTTATGAGAGAACTTCAATATGATAAATTCTGCTGGGCGAACTACCGCCATCCCAATTTCTAAAATCATATTTCCCTCTAAAATATCTTGAGCAGTCATGGTTTCTCCCAATCCTACTTTTACATAGAATGCACTTTCTGGTGTTGGACCTGCCAATGCTCCTGCTCGCCATTGCAATGTCAAAAAGTTATCAATCATCGCTTTTACACGTACCCATGTATTACGGTCATTAGGTTCGAAAACAAATTGCTCGGATGCTTTTTTAATTGATTCTTCTGCCATATTAAAGAAACGACGCACCGATACATAACGCCACTCGTTATCGTTTCCTGCTAACGTACGTGCTCCCCAAACTAAGTTTCCTTTTCCAACAAAAGCGCGAATTACATTTATCGACTTTCCTGCAACAGTATCTACATTAAAGTTTTGCTGCTCTTCGTGAGTGACTTGAATCGTTGGTTTTGTTACATAATTTAAGCCCACATTTGCAGGTGCTTTCCAAACGCCTCGGTCTGAATCGACACGAGCATATACTCCGGCGATAGTAGCACTTGGTGGTAATTTTATAGGCATCAAACCAATCTCTGTTTTGATCTGGTTATAACGTCCATTATGGTAAGAAGAATGCGAAGCATCATTCAAATCTTCAAGCGTAGGTTTTGCTGAACCTGCTGGCAATTCGGCAATTAAATCCTTCAGTTGAGGTTCATCTGCATGTTCTGTTTTTAACTTATTCAATTTTACATAAATCGTTGAATCTGTTATAGTCGCATTTAACCCTAAAGCGGTTTCTACACCTGTCATCGAAGCAGATAACTTTGCTTTAGTATCATCTTGATCTAATTTGAATACCAAGCCTAATAAATCTGAAATCTTAGCTTCTATGTCTGTATCAACCCAAGCCGATAAAGCATTAGCCGCTACAGTAGTATCTGTATCGTTTAATTTTATCGCATTGTCAATAAGATTGTTTAGTGCAGCTGCTTGATTTTTTAGATAATCAATAGCTTTATTTACATTTAAAATAGCGGTTCCTTTTAATGCTATTGCTGCAGTTTTATTAGCTGCTCCCGCGATATCATCTTTTGAAGTTTTGACATCTGTTAAGATCGTTTCTAATACATCTACATCAATACCATTTTTGACTGTTGTAGCCAAGGTTCCGACGTCTTCTCCATCAATACCATTAACGATTACGGTACTTTCATCATAGGCGAAGTCCAAAATAGTATCTACATATGGATAATAAGCAGCACCATATTTCAAGAAATTTTTCCCTAAATCGATACTATTCCTTAATACATCAACACCTGCTTGTGAGTTTTCGTAAGTATCAATGATTGTAAATCTGTCTTGTAATTCTTTACATTGGATCAATGCATTTTTATACAATCCATAAAAATCTCCTGCTGCTGGAAGTGAAGTCGCATCAGGAAAAACAATTAATGTCACCTCATCTACAGCTCTAATTTTTGTTAAACCATCATTAAGCCCCATTGCTCCATTACCACCAACTTCCTGTAATATTACTGGATCGCTGCTGTTGTTTGCTAAAGCGGTTTCGTAAGTTCCTGTCGAAACGATGAAACAAGGCCCTCCACCATTAGCAAAGTACATTTGCAAATGGTAATACATCCCAAATGGAGACGGCGAACTTGGCTGAGAAACAATAATTTCTTCGCTTGCTTTACCTGCATTTAAAATGTCAACACTAATTGTGGTCTCTTGATGAGCACGCCCAAAGTAGGACACATACTCTAACAAAGAAGTGATTCTAACCGGTTCCATGATTAGATCATCTTTGATTTTCTTTTTTGCCGTTTCGGTGTACCCAATAAAGGCTGGTATCGCAGTCTCAACTTGCGCCACCGAAGGAGGGAATTTTACAATTTCCTCAACGTAAACTCCTGGTGTTTTGTATGATGCCATAGTTTAAAAGTTTGATTTTAAGTTAAATGGTTATATATATTTCTGAATAAATTTTATTGTTTTCGTATTTCAATACTTTCGGATTGGGACTAGGAAAAACAAATGTTGATAGCTCATTTGCCGTTGGTGCATCTGGATCATTTTGGGGTAATTGGTTAGAGGCATCTAAGTCTACTTCCGAATCAATATCTGTGTATCCATTCAAGGAAAATTGCTTTTGAGATTGCGTCTCTAAAGCATAAGTATTCCCTTTTTTAAGCATTTGATAACGCCAAAATGTTTTCTTGCTTTGAAAAGTTAATTGAAATGATAGTGTATTCCCTGTTAAGTATCGAGGTCCTTTACTATCATATTCCAGTATGCGATTACCTACTTGGTTATTAGAAAAATTCAATACGATATATCCAATAATGCCTTGTCTTCTCCTTCTTTTTACTTCACCGCTTAAAAAAGTATGCTTCGCTACAGCTAAATCTGGAATTGAAGTGTCTTCCGATAATAAATCAAGTGCTGTCTCTACATCAAAAGCACTTGCCCCAGTCTCTTGCGGTGCTATATTTTCTAATAAATCGCGGCTATCAGATTCGTTTAGCAAATAATTATTATCAACATCATTGGCTCCCGAATTATCAAAAATATTGCCCTCTGCTCCTAAAGCATCATTCGAAAAGTGATATAGCTGTAATTCGTTAAGCTCAGTAACATCCGTATAATTATAAAACATTGGATCTGTTACTCGAATTGCAAAAACTGCTTTATCCTTTGAAGAAGGAGTTATTAATGGTTTTTCTCTTACATTTCTATTAACAGTTTCTTCGATCGTTTTTGTAAGTATAGAAATACCAAGAGAGGTTTTCTTAAATAAATAGCGATGATTTTTAAATAACAGTTGCGTCTTCGGTAATGGTATAATTTCTAAAAACTGCTTCACATTGTACCCAACATTATTTACTAATGGATTTTGGGCATCAAAGACAGCCTGTCCATGATCAAGAAAGTAGTGATGAAAAAACTGTATTTCGAAAAGAGACTTGTAACTCATGACTAATTATTATTTAGATCACTTGTTAAACCAACGACAGTACCACTCTTACTAAGACTATGATCTCTTTCGATCTCTAGTACTGATATCTTATACATTACAGAAGGATATTGTTTTCCTCCTAGTGTTCCCCATATGTAGTTAAGCTCTTCAAAAGAAGGAGTATACAGGTCTACTACAAATCTAAAACTGCTAATATTACTAAGCTCTACTTCTCTTTTAAAACTCGTATTCGATTGGGTAAAAACCCTCTTACCTTGATAAAATTGCACAATACGGTTTAAACCCTTTAATGCTTCTGTATAGGTAGTATGTGTAAAGGAGTACAAGGCATATAAATTGAGAAATACTTTAGGGTTTCTATAATCGACCGTGTCTTTAACCGTACGGTGGTTTATATTATTTTTTAAAGCAAATTCTTCTTGAATATTAACAAGCGAACACAGAATGTTACTTGAGACCCCACCTCCATTTTCATTGTCAGGTTGGTCTAGAGTCGCTACGTTATTTAAAGTGATATCTGGAGTTCCTCCTACACTTTTAAGGTACGCATTTGCCTCTTCACTTATGATTTGTAAAGTTTCAAATATCAAGGGTTAGATGTATTAAGTTGGTTACTTGGGTCAATACCTTTGGAGGGGGTAAAGTATTGATTAATGGAAATTTAGAAAATTTGTTTTTTTATTACACAGCTAAATTCAAAATTTTATGTGTGAAGATTCTTACATAACTGGGTTTATATCCAAAAGCCTTACTTTAACAATGATTTCAACCAATAGCGATACTTTTAAAATCTATATTTCAGGAAAAATAGACAAGTTGGCATTCACCAAATCTATAAAAATTTAACATTTGTCGATTATAGACTTCTCAAAAAGCGTCAATTACATAAATTAATAAAAAAAAATTAACAGCTATTGAAAGTTTAGCAAGGTATCTTCGACAAGACTTAAATGGACTTTATATTATGATAAAACATTTTTTTATTACCACTACCATATTCATTTTTTGTATAAGTTGCTCGGAAACTAATATTGACCCCCAAGCAGTACAAGATAATTTAACCGATATTATGCGAACCGTAACTTTCGAATCGGACATTATGGCGATCAATGAAAAACATTGCATCGCTTGCCATAGGGGTAATACTCCAGATGGAGGGCTATTACTAACAAATTTTCAACAGGTACTCAATTCTTACAGAAATGGAACTTCTATTACAAGGATAGAAAATGGAACCATGCCTCCCGCCCAAAAGCCTAGACTTACGCCACAAGAAATTCAATTGGTATTAAAGTGGCAAGAAGATGGATTCTTAGAAACCGAATAATTATGAGAACTCTCTTTTACCTATTGCTTTGCTTCAGCATTTCTGCTTTTGGACAACGTTATTCCACCAATACGGGTACCACCAAATTTGAAGCTTCTCTGCCTACACTGATTCCTGTGAAGGCAAATAATAATGCGTCGAAAGTTATTTTTGATGTAACGACAGAGGAAATCGCAATCTTAGTTTATATTATTGATTTTGAATTTAAAATACCTCTAATGCAAGAGCATTTTAATGAAAATTATATGGAAACAGAAAGTTACCCAAAGGCTTTCTTCCAAGGAAGAATAATAGATCATAATACAATAAAAGGAGTATTAACTATAAAAGGAATTTCTAAAAACATCGAAACGCCTATAACATTTCTCAAAAATGAAACAATCGATCTGTTAGGTACATTTAAAATACATTCAGAAGATTTCAACATAAAAGTTCCTAAAATTATAAGCCGCAAAATGGCAGAAGAAATCACAGTCTCTTTTAACTATAGCTTACAACCAAAAAACTAGCTTCATGAAACTATTAAGCACCCTATTTTTTTTAGCATTCACTTCATTGATTTGGTCGCAAAGTGAATTATTAGACGAACTAGAAGCTAAAGCTGAAGAGAGTACTTTTTCGGCTCCTGCTTTTAAAGCTTTTAAAGTTGGAAATCTTCAGTCTACAAAATTGGCCAAGAAGAAAGAGCTATACCTCTATCTTTCGCATCGATTTGGTTCTTTGGATGAAGGGTTCGATACGTTCTTTGGTTTGGATAATGCCAATACCAAAATTCAATTGATTTACGGAGTTACAGATCGTCTTCAAATTGGCGCTAGTCGAGAATCTCTTAGAAAAACATATGCATTGTCAGCAAAATATGGTCTTACCAACCAATCCAAATCTTTCCCTTTTAATCTAGCTTTATATTCTACGATTAATGGAAATAGCGAGGTAAGTGGTGTCCAATTTCCTGGGCTAGAATTCAAAGATCGCTTAAGCTACGCAACGCAATTATTAGTTTCTCGAAGAATTAATGAGCGTCTTTCTTTACTAATTGCTCCTTCATTTGTTCGTCAAAATGCAGTATTAGAAGCTGCTCAAGACAATAATCAATTTGCATTGGGAATAGGTGGGCGTTTAAAATTAAGCAAACGATTCTCTTTAAATATTGATTACGTACCTCATTTCAATCGAGCTAGCAATTCGGCTTTTGTTAACCCTTTGACTATTGGTGTAGATATTGAAACTGGAGGTCACGTATTTCAGTTGTTATTTACGAATGCACAATCTGCTAACGAACCTGGTTTTATTAGTAATGCCGAGGGAGATTGGGCCGAAGGGAAAATTTTCTTTGGGTTTAACGTTGTTCGCGTTTTCTAGAATTCCACTTAAGGCTTTGTTAAGGAGTAGTACCAATTAGAGAGCTATTGTTAATTTTGTATTCCATAAAAGATGAAGGCTCATGAAGAAACATTACTCAACAGACATTTTTGCTCCATTTGAAATATATGTAGGCTTTGACAAGTTTTTGAAGAACTACGAACAAATGCTTCATAGTAATTCAAAATTTCAAGTTTCTAAGGCAGAAGAAATTCTTGCTGTAGTTGAGAAGCACCCCGAATTGAAAAATGGCTTTTCGGATCTTAATCTTTTAGATACATATAAAGATGAAATAAAATTTATTCTTCAAGATGCGTTTAGTGATGTATTAACAACAAATGAAATTAAAACAGCATCTGTACCTTTTTATGATTTTATTTTTAATACTTCTACTCGGTTTGAAAATATTATTAAAAATGCTGGGGATGATTTTCAACCCTATATTGCGTATTCGTCAGATGAAGAACGGTACATTATTGCGTGTAGCATCGTATTGACTTTCTTTTACGGATATGAAGTAAATTTTAAACGTCCATTTTTATATCAAATTCCCGATCAGAATAAAATCATTCGTTACTACAAAGTATTATTTAATGCAAATTTTGTAGAGATTCACAAAAAAGAAAATACGCCTGAAATTACCTCGGCTGATGTAGACTTACTCCTAGATAATTTTGACGATATAGAATTATGGAAAGAGAAATTCCCTCCTAATTCGTATATTTTTAAAGGCTTTATCATCTCGAACATTTTTGACATCACAGACAGTCAATCTATTTCGAATTTAAAATCGACTTTGATTTCTAAAGAAAAACCATCTGATACAGCGATGGTCGAAAACTTTCATCACGTCTTTAGATCTTTATTAAACATTGCCGATGTCGAGGTAGGTTTTACAGTTTTTAATAAAGACAGTAATAAGCTTGAAACGATTCATGGACAACAAATCAAAAGCTTTTTACTAGATCAAAAAGATTATGACGATTGCATGAATTGTCTTTGTGGGTGGTCTTTTGATCGTATTTTCAATAAAAATAATTATGTTTCTTTTGCTAATATAGACCAAGCTTTCGACCAAGCAAAAGGCAAGTCTCCTTTATTAAATAGCTTAAAAAATCAAGGTATAAAAAGCTGTATTCTAGCTCCGATTGCCAATGCAGACACTTTCTTGGGCGTTTTAGAACTAGTTTCGAAAACTCCTAAAGTGCTTAATAGCATCAATGCCAACAAACTTAATGATGTAATGCCATTTATAGTTTCGGCTGTGGAACGTTCTCAGGAAGAAGAGGAAAATATAATCGAAGCTATCATTCAACATGAGTGTACTTCAATTCATCCTAGTGTATTCTGGAAATTTAAAAATGAAGCCAAACGTTTTTTACGTCGCCAGATCCTCAATGAAAATCCTGTTTTTAGAAAGATCGCCTTTAAAAATGTATATCCTTTATATGGGCAAATCGATATTAAAGGTTCTTCCGAAGCTAGAAACTGGGCTACAAAACAAGATTTGACCTTACAAATTGAAACAGCAAAAGGTGTATTATTAGAGGTACAATCGTTGAATCCTTTACCTATTTACGAGCAACATTTATTTCAATTAGATAACTGTCTAAAGGAAATAGAAGAAAGCTTTCAGGTAGATAGCGAACAAGTGATTACTTCTTCTCTGAAAAAAAATATTCATCCTTTATTTGAACACTTAAAAAACACTCCTCGTCTTTTAAAAATTGTCAATACCTATTTCGATAAAATTGATCCAAAATTGGAAATCCTTTACGAAAATCGAAAGGCTTATGACAAAACAATTGCACAAGTCAACAAAAAAATGGCTGGGCTTTTAGATAAAAAACAAGTAGAAGCCCAAGCCATGTATCCTCATTTTTTTGAACGTTTTAAAACAGATGGCGTAGAACATAATATGTATATAGGTGCTTCCATTGCTGAAAACCGCCCTTTTGACCCACTCTATTTGAGCAATCTAAGGCTTTGGCAACTTCAAGTAATGTGCGAAATGGAAAACACCTACTACCAAATGCAACCTAGTTTTGAAATTGGTCTGGATGTCGCTTCAATGGTTTTGGTATTCAATTCACCTTTAACCATAAGCTTTAGAATGGATGAAAAGCAATTTGACGTAGATGGTACTTATAATGCTCGTTACGAAATCGTAAAAAAGCGTGTCGATAAAGCACATATAAAAGGCACTAATGAACGAATTACCCAGAAAGGGAAATTAACAATCGTCTATTCGCAAAAGCAAGATGAAAAGGAATATCTTAATTACATCTCTTTTTTACAGGCTAAAAATTATCTAGATCAAGATATTGAAATTTTAGAGTTAGAAGACTTGCAAGCTGTTACTGGTCTAAAAGCCATTCGAGTACCGATCCTTTATCAAAAACATTTGGATGCCGACAAACTATATACTTATAATGATTTGATGCAGGTGTTGGGGGAGTGATTTATTTGTAAATTAAAGTCTCATTTAATATTTGAAAGGCTAATCTAGAATTTTTTTAATCTTCTCTTTTTTCTTATCTCTATTATTGTATTTTTGTAACCATTGTATAAGGTTGAATAATATGGTTACAAAAGATTACTATTCTTTAAATGAGGCTTCTGAGATATTGGGAAAAAGTAAAGAAACGCTAAGAAGATGGGATAGAGATGGTAAACTTACCGCGGTTCGAGAACCAATTAGTCAGTATAGAATATACAAAAAAGAACAAATAAACACTTTATTAGAGCAACTTTCTATTGATTACGAAGACAGCATTGATAATAGTGTAAAACCTATTAAAGAATTTAAGGTTATTGAATTATTTGCTGGTGCAGGTGGGCTAGCAGTTGGATTAGAAAAATCGGGAATAAAATGTGTGGCTCTAAATGAAATTGATAAATGGGCTTGCCAGACCCTAAGAGAAAATAGACCTCATTGGAATGTTTTGGAAGGGGATATAAAATTATATGATTTTAAAAAATACCATAACAATGTTGATATAGTTACTGGAGGCTTTCCTTGCCAAGCTTTTAGTTATGCTGGCAAAAAACTTGGTTTTAAAGATGCTAGGGGTACTTTATTTTACGAATTCGCTAGGGTTGTTAAAGAAGTTAACCCTCTTATTTGTATTGGAGAAAATGTGAAAGGACTATTATCTCACGAAAAGGGAAAGACTATACAAGGAATGATTTCAATATTAGATGAAATCGGTTATAATGTAGTTCCTGTAAAAGTTTTGAAAGCCATTAATTATAAAGTCCCTCAGAAAAGAGAACGTGTCATTTTGGTAGGAGTACGAAAAGATATTCATCTTCAATATCAGTACCCTAAACCACATAACAAAATTTACAATTTAATAGACGCCCTCAAAAAGGGTGAATTATATGACTGCGATGTTCCAATATCCGAAGGATCTAAATACCCCGACCATAAGCGCTTAGTTTTGGATTTAGTTCCTCAAAAAGGATATTGGAGAAATTTGCCTTTAGATATTCAAAAAGAATATATGGGTAAAAGCTTTTATCTAGGCGGCGGAAAAACAGGTATTGCTCGAAGAATCGGTTGGGATGAGCCTAGCCTAACACTTACTTGTAGCCCTGCTCAAAAACAGACTGAAAGATGCCACCCTGAAGAAACTAGACCTTTTACAGTACGTGAATATGCTAGAATACAGACTTTTCCTGATAGCTGGAAATTTATGGGTTCTATCTCTCAACGTTATAAACAAATAGGAAATGCTGTTCCGTGTAATTTAGGTCAAGAAATAGGGTATTCAGTAATTGAGCTTTTAAATAAGTATTACTCTAACTTATCAAAACCCAAATAGTAACCATAATTCTCAAAAGTAATTTCATCTAATATACTTCTCTTAGATAGTGATGCACTATTAGTAATCTCTTGAAGTGCTGAGTTACTTTGTACACCTGCACTCTCATACTTACTTAAATAATCCGAAATGGCTCGAGGTAAAACTTCATACAATTCGAAAAGAGCATTATCACGTCCCGATAGCAATTTATAAAATTGATCTCCCGAAATTTTGTAAACTCTACTATGACTATATTCTTTACCATTAATTTCTCCAAACCATTTTTCGTTAAAGCTACTTTTGGCTAAAACCTGTACCCAATAGCATTTTGCTTGCTTGTATGTATCTGCATATTTTGCCAATTTTTGAAATAAACTTTCAGAAGAACTACTATTCATCGTATTATGCTTATTCTTAATATCTGCAAACAACGTATTATCTGTTGCTTTAATATCAAAGCCGCTTAAATTACCAATCTCATAGTCATTAATTCCTCCTAAAATCTGTTCGTGAAAAGTTCCTATAGAATTATTAATCGACTTATCTATTTAACGATTTATTTCTGTCTTTATGAGTGTTTCTTCGTCTAAATCGTTGAACTTAGCATCAAAAGTAAGTTTAATAGTATCTATTTTATTTTTATAAAACTTCTTCTTGCTTACATCTTCCTTAGCTCTCAAATATGATTTGTGAAGATTTTCAATACAAAACAATAAATGCTCATCAGATATAAAACTTAAATACTTATTAGCCATTTAGAAACTTCATTTTGAATAATAACGAATGTAAATATTATAATTTTTACTACGCCTCCTGTATATTATTATTTTAAATGATTATTTCAACCTACAACGTCTGAAAAGCAATTGAAAATGAAATGACACTCACTACAATTCCGATAATGAAGATGGCATAGGTCCAACGAAGAATACTATATTTTCGATGCAATACTTTACCCAAAAAGTACAAATCTTTAATCATCGAATTGTACAGATAATCTCTGTCTTGCATCATTTCATTCATGCCCCATTCGAAATCTTCTAAGGGCATTTTATGAAAATTTCCAAAGAATAATAAGTTGATTTTCTTTTTAGCGACATCCTCTCTAGTAAACTCTCCACTAGTCACATTGGGACGTGTGGCAATCACGGAAAGAATCATGGAAGCCACTGTAAATAACACAAAAACTACTGTAGGATAAATTAGATACCCATTAGAAGGATTATCCAACTTGGGGATTAAATTGGATAAGACCAAGGAAACAATAATTGCATTTACAGAGAGTAAAATATTCGCTTTCGTATCTGCAATATCGCTTAATGTAATATGATTACGCAAAGTCACGCGAAACATGGTTTCTACGCCTCGCTCTGGCAAATTTCCTTTCTTCTTTGGAACTTTATTATTTTGCTGTTCTTGTCGAAGAGCTTGAGCATTTTTAACAAGCTTCCCTAAGTTTTTCAATTTTCGCTTTGACCATTCTTTCCTTGCATATTCCGTGTAAAATTGATGGAAATTATTACAAAATTGAATGTTCTCTTCTACCCATTCTAAATCTGTGTATTTCTTATGTAACGTCAACTCCCACTCGGCACGAAGTAAATCACTGATAAGCTCATAATCTTTACTACCAAAATGAGCACAATCTGCATCTCGGATAATTTTCTCTAACGGAGTAGCAGGTCGAGCTTCCATTCGAGTTGCTAAAATCAATTTGGAAATCGTATCGATATCTTCCTTCGAAACCCCTTTAGACTTAAAAAAACCTTCAGCAATTAGGATACTTTCATCTTCATGGTTTTCAATACTCTTTACATATCCTGTATCATGAAACCATGCTGCTAATAACAAGAGTTCCTTTGCTTTTTCTTCAATCTCCGAGGCATCAGCAATCTCTTTTACTGCTGCAACCACATTACGAGTATGTTCTAAACTGTGATATAGAAATTGTGCACTCAATTCTTTCTCGAATAATTGTACTACAAATTCTTCTACTTCAATTAAAAGATGATTCATACGAAAAAGCATTATTTTTGCTAAAATAGTTAATTAAATATTCCTTATGAGGTTCCTCTTAAAACTGTTTTACCTATTAAATATCCTTTTTTTAAGCGGTTGTGCGACCTATAAACCTCAATATAAACAAGAAAGTTTCGTTACCGATTTTCCCAATAATAAAAAAATCGCTCATAGTTTTTTCCTTATTGGAGATGCGGGTGATACTCCCATAGATTCTGTCCCTTTAACGTTAAAAAACTTTCAAAAGGCACTTACAGATGCAGATCAAAGCAGTACTGCAGTATTTTTAGGAGATAATATATATCCTAAAGGGTTCCCCAAGAAAAATCACAAAAATCATACATCCGCAGAATACCGACTAGATACCCAAATCAATACCACAAAAAATTTCAAGGGCACTAGTGTTTTCATCCCAGGAAATCATGATTGGTATCATGGATTGAAAGGTTTGCGTAGGCAAGAGAAATATATCGAAAAGCAGTTAGGTCAAGATAGTTTTTTTCCTAAAAACGGTTGCCCAATCGATCGAGTAAAAATTAATGATCAACTGGTATTAATTACTATCGATTCGCAATGGTTTATTACCGATTGGGACAAACATCCAACAATCAATGATGATTGTGACATTACGAATAGAGAGCAGTTTTTCGATGAATTTAAAAGTCTATTAAAAAAATCTCAAGGAAAAAAAGTAATTGTTGCCCTGCACCATCCTCTTTTTACCGTTGGGCCGCATGGTGGACAGTATTCTTTTGTTGACTACTTAAAACCACTACCAATCATTGGATCTATCAAAAACCTAATTAGAAAAACTAGTGGAATTTCTCATGCAGACCTTAGTCATAAGCGTTACATTGCACTTCAACGAAGACTGATAAGTCTTGCAAAACAAGAAGATGAAGTAATTTTTGTTTCTGGGCACGAGCATAGTTTACAATACACTAGGCATAATAATATCGCACAAATCGTAAGCGGATCTGGAAGCAAAACAAGCCCTACGCGATGTATTGGCAATACTCAATTTTCTTATGGAATTTCGGGTTTCGCTAGATTAGACATTTTCGAAGATGGCTCCTCTTTTGTTCGCTATTACGATGGAAACAATAACAAAATAGTATTTCAAACTTCGGTTTTCGAAAAACAAAAACAACCTCAACTGCCTCAATACGCCCTTTCTTTCCCCGATACTTTTCAAGCTTCTATTTACACTCAAAAAGAAGTCACTAAAAGCAAGTTATATACTAAAATTTGGGGAGAGCGTTATCGAAAAGATTATGGAGTATCCGTTAAAGCGCCTACCATATTACTCGACACACTATTTGGAGGCTTAAGTCCTGTTCGAAAAGGAGGTGGAAATCAGTCCAAATCATTACGATTGAAAAACCCTGAAGGCAAAGAATATGTCATGCGTGCATTGCGTAAAAATCCATTACAATTTCTACAAGCTACGGCCTTTAAAGATCAATATTTAAATAGCTTATATAAAAATACATTTGCCGAAAATGTTCTAAAAGACGGTTTTACGGGTTCGCATCCTTACGCTCCTTTTGTTATTGGCCCATTAGCCGATGTAGCAAAGGTATATCACAGTAATCCAACATTATATTATGTACCTAAGCAAAAGGCATTAGGTGACTTTAATCTTGATTTCGGAGATGAATTATACATGATTGAAGAACGAGTATCTTCTAATCATGAGGAAGTCAGTTCTTTTGGAAACACCGATAAAATCATTAGTACTCATGATATGCTCATGAAACTGCGTAAAAGCCACAAACATCAGGTTGATGAAGAAACCTATATCAGAGCTCGTATTTTTGACATGTTAATTGGCGATTGGGATCGACACGAAGATCAATGGCGTTGGGGTGTTTTTAAGGAAGATCATAAAACTATATACAAAGCCATCCCTAGAGATAGAGATCAAGCATTCTCCATTATGGATGATGGGTGGCTACTAAAAGCTGCGACCACTATCGAACCTACTACTCGAGTATTAAGAAGTTACAAAGGAACATTAAAGAAACCCAAATGGTTCAATACTTCACCTTATCCTTTAGACATCGCTTTAGCAAATCGCTCTGGCAAAGATATTTGGGATAAACAAGTTGCTACATTACAGAAAAATATCACCGAGGAGGTTATCGATATCGCTTTTGAAAATTTTCCTTCTGAAATAGATCAACAAAAGATTGCAATCATCAAACAAAAATTGATCGCAAGGCTAAGCAACTTACAAGAAATTGTGAATAGCTACCATAAGCATTTATCCATTTATGCTGTTGTAAAAGCAACGGATAAAAGTGATTATATCAAGATCGATCGTACTCAAAAAGGCCATACTTGTGTAAGCATCTATAAAAACAAGGATAGTAAGTCCCCCTATTTTTCAAAAATATATACAAAAGAATTTACTCGAGAAATATGGGTTTATGGCTTAGACGGTGATGATTATTTTACGATTGAGGGAAATGGTACAGGCTGTATTCCTGTTCGAATTGTTGGAGGGCAGAATAATGATACGTTTATGCTGCAGGATAAAAAGCGAGTTTCTATTTATGACTTTGCCACCAAGAAGAATACATTTACAGGGGTCAAAAGAAAATTAAAACTTACTGACGACTACAAGACGAATACTTATGACTACAAAAAATTAAAAAACAATATCAATCAGTTAATTCCAAGAGTGGCTGTCAATCCCGATGACGGACTATTACTTGGGGTTACCAATACGTTTACTAAATACGGTTTTGAACGCAATCCATACAGCAGTAGACATCAAATAAAAGCGGGATATTATTTTGCTACCAATGGATTTGACGTTTCGTACAAAGGTAGCTTTGCCCACTTCATCGAAGGATGGAATCTAGACTTCAATACACTGTTTACAAGCCCCAATTATAGTCGAAACTTCTTTGGGTTTGGAAATAAAACGATAAACCCTAATCATGAAAATGATACTAGTTTAGATTTTAACCGGGTACGTATTCAACAATTTATTGCGAGTACTCATTTAGTAAGGTATGGAAAATTGGGCAGTGAACTTGCTCTAGGAATTGGATATGAAAACTATCGTATACAAAAAACAGCAAATAGATTTTCAACTTTAATCCTTCAAAATAATCCTTCGGCACGTGCTAATGATTTTTTGAACACATCGATAAAGTATCATTTTGAAAATGCAGACCGTAAGGCCTTTACTACTTTAGGTATGTCCTTTGAAGGAGAAGGGGGTTACCGTCATAATTTATCAAACAATCAAGGAGTTCCTTATTTAAATACGAAACTAACTTTTGATCACAAACTTATCCCTAGTGGAGATCTTGTATTGGCTACAGCATTTGGAGCGCAACACAATTTCAATACTAATTTTGAATTTTATCAAGCCGCAAACCTTGGTGCAAAAACAGGACTTCGCGGATATCGAAACGAGCGTTTCGCCGGAGCACATGCTTTTTACCAATCAACAGATTTACGCTTCCAATTCAAACAATTTAGAACAGGGATTATCCCTATGAGTTTAGGCCTTTTTACGGGCTTTGATTATGGACGAGTTTGGGTAGATCAACTCGATGAAAACAAATGGAATAATAGTGTGGGAGGCGGAATATTTATCAATACTGCCAAATTAGCCGTAGCCAATTTATCTGTTTTTAAAGGGCAAGAAGATATTCGAGTAGCCTTTCGATTAGGGTTCGATTTCTAACTCGTATAATTTACCTCCTCGATTATCCTCATTTTCATCGGTAATGTAGACACTATGCTCATTTTTAAAACAAATACCTTCTTTTTGAGAAGTATGTTTAAATTCCTGGATATCTATATTCCCCGAAAAGAATTGATCTCCTTCGAAACGGGAAAGCTTCCATAATTTTGAGTGATTCAATAAAACAATCGTTTTTTGGTCTTTGCTCAAAGCCGCAGAGGTAATCCTGTGCTCTCCATTGGTATCAAATTTATAGGTAGTTACTTTTTGCGCTTCATGCTTTCCTTCTTGATTGGGGATTTTATATACCACGGTCTTATGTTCTTCTTTCGAAAACAAATAAAACATCTCATCTTTTAGAATGAAGGCCTCAAAGTCTTTCTCTTTTTTCCCTTCTAATTCAAATGAAATTACCGTTGCTGTGGCTTTAGGGGATAGCACATTTGCTGATGAAACTTTATAAATTTTATAGTGATCTCGCTTCTTATCATTATTTCCAAAATCACCGATATACAGGTCTCCTTTAGCATCTATCAACACATCTTCCCAATCCTTGTTTTTTATGTTTTCGACCAAAGTCTTATGCGTTAGTTTCCCTTCTTCATCAAAAGCATACAATAATGGTCCATTATTAGAATCTTGAATCGTCCAAAAAAGGTTTCGCGCTGCATCAAAAGCAATTCCCGAAGACTCTACGATTTCTTTGGGGATCATCGTAATTATCTTTAACGGTGTTTTTTTACAACCAAAACAACAGAAACATAAAAAAATGGATCGTAATAAATTCATAGTTGGAAGGTACTAAATGAATATTAGATATCATATGAGCTTTTTCTATGAATCATTACAACAATTATCAAAACTTAGAATAAAGTTGTATCGAAAGATTGACTCATCATCTATCATTCAGACATAAAAACATCCTTTTAATTCCCTTCAAAAGGAGAATTTGCATTACCCTTTCTATTAAAGCTAACTCTTAAAATTTTCACAAAAACACCACTTCCTTGTAATCATAAAATGTATTGTACGTCAAACCAACCAAACGTTCGGTAGTTTATGGAATTACAACATTATAAAAAGGAGTTAATACTTCCGCTATTTCAAGCCTTTAGAAATAATGGCTATGCAGGAGTAAGCTTAAATGACTTGGCTGAAGCAGCAGGATTAAAGAAAGCATCTTTATATCACCATTTTCCTCAAGGGAAAGAGCAAATTGCTCAAACAACCATTGCTTTTATGAATGAGCAAACTAAAAAAAGTATTTATAATGTCTTAACGAATCCTGAAGCTACTCCCAAAGCACGTTTATCACAAGTAGTGAAAAACCTCTCTCTTTTTTACAGAAATGGAGAAGAAAACTGTCTTTTAGGAAGCATCGCATTGGACACCAATCACTCAAAGTTTAAAGAAGGATTAAAAGCCAATACTCAATTATGGTTCGATGCTTTCCATACCCTTGGTAAAGACTTTGGATTTACTGACGAGAAGGCCAAAAGCACTTCCGAACAAACATTAATCTTAATCCAAGGAGGTATTGTCGTCAGTCGAGCTACTGATACGCCTACTCCATTTCAAAATGCTTTAGAAACCATTAAAAAATTATATCGTTATGAGTAAAACAGCCATTATTATCATGTCAGACCCTAAGTCGGGTAATGAAGAATCTATCGGAAAAGCCTTAAACGGATTAGTTGCTGCCCATGATGCTGACCAAGCAGGAAATCAAGTGAAAATTATTTTTCAAGGAACTGGAACGCGATGGCCTTCTATTTTAGAAAAGGAAGACCATATGGCACATAAACTTTACAAAAAAGTAGAAAAAAACATTGTTGGCGCCTCTGCTTCATGCTCCGATCTATGGAATGCAGAACCTTCTGGTGTCGACCTTTTAAAAGGAAATCCACTACCTAATGAAGTTGGCTTGCCATCTATTGGTCAACTACAGTCAGAAGGCTTTGGAGTTGTTGTTTTTTAAATGCTCATTAGCCATACTTTAATTTATACCAATTAAGTATGCAGAAGGAAATACTTGATGTTCGAAAGTAAATCGAACCCTGAGCGAAGCCGAAGGGTGTTATTGAAAACACAAACTGACCTTCTAAGAATATAATCTGCAATAAGATTCCTTGTCAAATAAGGGGTTTCAGATAAATACTTACGCAATATTATAATCATGGAAACAACATTTCATCAAGGAGAATTATTCATTCAAAAAATGATTGGTGTCGATCATTTAGCCAATCGTTTAGAGCGAGGTATTTCTAATGAATTAATGCCTATTGCCCAACAATTTATTCGTAATCAATCAATGGTATACATCAGTAGCCTTGATGAGAATAATAGCGTTTGGATTTCATTGTTAGTGTGTTCGGGTAGCTGTGTCGAAATTATTGATGCAGCTACCATTCGTTTGAATACTTCTACAATTATTAGCTCAAAAGATGCACTCTTTTTTAATAATATCAAGCATAATCCAAATATCGGGATGCTTTTTATGGAGCTAGGAACTCGTAGAAGGTTTAGAGTAAATGGAACATTAAGCTGGGACAATGAAAACCAGATAACCATAGCTGTGGGGCAAGCCTACGGTAATTGCCCTAAATACATTCAACGAAGAGTATTAAATCGCACTAAGGGTGTTTCAACTAAAAGTAACGTAAATGAATATAGAGGCTCACAGTTAACAACAGTTGAAAGCAATATTATCATTAATGCTGATACTTTTTTCGTTGGAAGCTCAAATAAAAACAATCACCTCGATGCTTCTCACCGAGGAGGGAATAGTGGTTTTGTGAAATTCATAGATAGTAACACATTAAAGATTCCTGATTATACAGGAAACAATATGTACAATACACTGGGTAATTTTGTCGAACACCCTAATGCAGGGCTTTTATTTATAGATTTTGAGAATAATAGCACGCTACAACTGAATGGAAAAGCTTCTATACTTTTTTATCAAGACAGCGAAGAAGATCTAGAAGCATCTGGTGATACTGGACGGTTTTGGACATTCGAAATTGAAACTTGGATTCGAACAGAAAACCAACACTATGGGAATTGGCAGTTTGAAGATTTTTCGCCTTTTAATCCTTAAACCAAAGATTTGTTCACACCCCATCCTCTATCTTTTAAATAGATCCCAGCTCATGAATAAATTTACGGGACTAGAGACACCTATAAATGAAAAAGGGTTCAACTTTAAAAAAGTCAAACCCTCTATATTTTAAACTTACACACTTTACGGGATAGTGTCGTTTAACTTAAAAAAGCCAAACCCTCTATATTTAAATTTATTCTATTCCGATCCCTTTCAATTTCTCTTCATTCTTCTTTAATCGCTCCTTTCCTTGCTTTATAGTCTTATCAAGCTCATTTAATTTTTCTTCTGCTTTTCGGATCGCTTCTTCTTTTTTATTAATTTCTTCTACTGATGGAGCATCCTTTCCTTTTTTAGATTTTATCTTTTCAAGGCGTTCCTTCGCAGCCTTAATTTTATCTTTTCCTTTTGCAATATGATTTTCCTCTTCGGAAAGCACTTTCTTTTCTTCCTTTAGTTTATTTCTAGCTGCTTCAGCCCTTTGCTGACCATATTCACGCCCTGTTAAACCACTTTCTTTTACATATCCTTGTTTCTTTTCAGCTTTTACTTTTGCTTCTTTTAATCCATCTTCAACATCTTTTCCTTTTGAAACTTTGTCGTTTAATTTCTCTTTAGCTTTTTCAGCTTTCTCTAAAGCTTTATCCTTTTTCTCTTTAACATTTTTTTCTACTTCACCTTTCTTCTCTAGAGCCTTTTCTTTTATTTTATGCTCTTTTTTATCAAGATGCTTTTCGGCTTTTTTAGCTTCACGCTCTATTGCCTTTTGTTCTTTTTTTAATTTCGCTTCTGCTGATTTTCCTTGAGCTGTAGCTACAGTAGAAAACCCGATAAAAAGCGCTATGGATAGAATGATATTTTTCATGATATATTTTTTAAGATTATAAAAAGAATTTAAATTAGACTTTACCTTTATAAGTCATCCAAAGCATCAAGAGCACTATCAAGCTCCTTTGACTTCATTTCAACTTCTTTTGCTATCTTTTCTAAAGACTCTTCGATCTTTTCTACTTCTATTTGTGTCTTCTCTACTACCTGATCTGCCTCTTTCTTTTTCTTATCCCCACAGCTCAAAAACAAAGCGCAAAGAACTGAAAAGCAAAATATTACTAATTTTCTCATGATAATTTAGGTTTATATTATAAAATAAAGTTACTGTTATTTTTTATACTTATAAATGCAAAAAGAGCTAAGTTAACACTTAACTCTTTTAGACAAGCCCCAAAACCATGAAGCAGTAAACTATGAAAAAAACTGCCTCAATATTTTTCTGTACTAACTATTACTAACCCGTGTTATTTTCTTAACAACGGTGACAAAAATGAAATTTTTTCAGCCACTACAACAATTGCACTTTTTTTTAAGACCAAAAAATCTATCAATGGCAATTCTTATAGATTAAAAGCTATAAAAAGCATCTTCTATGTGATTAATCTCTAAATTTTCATTGTTTTTAGTAACACTAATCACATCAAAACGCACTTCCATATCCAAATCACGTTGTTGAATATAAGCATCTACTGCTTTTACAATAGTTTGAATTTGTGTAGACTTTATAAACTCTTCTGGGCTTCCAAAAAAAGCACTACTTCTAGATTTTACTTCTACGGCAATCAATTCATCATTAAAAGTAGCTATGATATCAACTTCGTTTCGATGAAAGCGATAATTGCGTTCTAAAATGGTATATCCTTTCTGGATTAAATAATCGCAAGCGGCTTTTTCTCCTTCTTTTCCTAATTGATTGTGTTGAGCCATATTTTAGGGTATCAGCTGTCAGCTATTGGTTATCAGCTTTTATTATTACTTTTTCTTCGGTAACGTCTATACAATAAGTTTGTCCCAAAACTACAGGTTGATTTTCTTTTATATGACCAAATGGAGCGTTAAAGACTACTGGATAATCATAGTCTTTTGTGGCTTCAAGGATAATTTCTTCTGCCGTATATCCGAAGGGAATATTGTTATCGTGCATATGCGTCATTCCTCCTACCACCAATCCTGCTAGATGCTCTAGGTAACCGTTGCGTTTTAGGTTTTGCACCATTCGATCAATATGATACAAATACTCATCTAGGTCTTCCAGAAAAAGTATTTTCCCTTTTGCATCCATGGCTTCGGGCGAACCACAAAGGCTATAAATTACGGATAGATTACCCCCGATTGCTTCCCCTTTGGCTACTCCTAATTTATTATGATGAGTTGTTTGAAATGTTAAGAATGGTAAATTCCCTTTTAGAAGATCGTAGAAATTATGTTGCACCTCCGCAGTACACTTATTAATATCAAAAGCCATCGGCCCGTGTATCGAGTTGACTCCTAAACGATGTAAAGCAGCATGTAAAACTGTAATATCGGAATATCCTATAATCCATTTAGGGTTGTTCTGTAAAACACTAAAATCAATATGATCTATAATTCTAACTGTTCCGTAACCTCCCCTAGCACACCAAATTGCCTTTATATTATGATCGTCTAAGGCTTCTTGAAAATCTTGAGCTCGCTGCATATCAGTCCCTGCAAATTGATGATATTCTTGGCCGATACTATTTCCAAAAATGACCTTATATCCTTGTGTCTCTAGGGACTCTTTAACTAAAGTAAGTGCGCTCTTTTCTATTTTTCTCGCTGTAGAAAGAATCGCTACCGTATCCCCAGCTTTAAGAAATGGAGGTTGATGCATGAATTATAAATACTTCCTAAATTAAATCTCCTATTATTTCTTTTGCTTTTTCAGCAACTGTATGCTCTACATAAACGTCTTGCAATCCTTCAATAGATGCTCCAAAACCTGCTAAACGAGCAGACTCACTTTCATCTTTTATGATTACCTGAATATCCTGATCTTTCAATAAACTCACAATCTTTTGAGCCATGATAAAATTACCTGTAAATATTTTTGTGTATCCTGATTCTGACATGATTCGTTGTTTTTTAAAATTTAAATTGACTCTTGTACCTAATCGACTATAAAATGTAATCAATGGTACGATTTTCTACATTTTATGATGGAATTGGTATCACACCCCTTCCAAAATCATCTTTTTAATTTTTGTTGCCTTCTCAAAATGATCCAATTTATGGGTCATAATCCACCAAGTTGCAACTTCCATTAATAATGTAGGGTTATTATTCTTATTTGCAAAAAAGGCATAGAACGATAATCCTACATTTTCACCTTTCTTACTTATTTTTTCGTCGCAAACGGTTACTATTTTTTCACGAATTTCTTTATTCATTAGCTAAAACATATTGAAAAATTTAATCTAATGACATCTTATATCCTTTGGTAAACGCTTTTTTTTCAGACTTTGTCAGGTTTCTGTTTTTTATCTGTTCCCATAAAAACATAGCTTCTTTCTTTTGAAACTTTCCTGTCTTCTTTATAGCTTGAGCCCACAATAAAACAGAAAAATCTTTTCTGTTATAAAGTGTTTTCTCTAATAAGTAAAATGGAGATTTATCATCTTTCATGTTTTTAGCAAAATCGAGCTTACCTCCAATTGTTTCTTTCTTAAAATATGCTAAAACAATCTCTTTACTTTCTTGATAAATTGAGTTAGTCTCTTGGCTAAATATCACTCCATAAACCAAAAACAAGAATACAACAAGTATTTTTTTCATAATCCACGAACTAGTTAATCTCCTTAGTAACCTCTCCACAAACTAACATTACATCACCAAAATAGGGATTGCGAACCTCATCACTATTCGATAACCAATACCCTCCTTTTCCATCAAAAGCCATTGGACAATACTGTTGGTATATTTTCCCTGAATCTAAAGCATCTTTCAACACTGCAGTTGTTTGCTCATTAAGGCCTACAAAAAATTCGCGCTGTTTTTCAACATCCTTGGCATCTACAATCAAGGTAGCAACCATACGTACATTTTTATAAGCTTCTTTTCCCTCAAGGTTTTTAGCTAGCTTACGTGCTGCTTTTTTTGTTGAAGCCATATTTGTATTCACTAAAGCGGCTTTCACGGCTAAGTAATCTTGATATAATTGAGTTGCTTCTGGACTAGAAAAATTAGCAGCAGCTGTTTTCTTAGTTACATTTAAATCTTTATTATGCTCCTGAGCAGGAGCTACTTTATGTTTAGGTTCATTTTTGCAACTAAATACAAACATTCCCACAGTTAGTAATATCAATATCTTTTTCATAATAATATATGTGTTCCGCTAAAATATTTATTCGTTTTTAGAATACTCTCTAATTTAGACTAATCTTATCAATTATTTTTAAAAACTTTCATCGAATAAGTCCAGACGAATTCAATATTAAAAAATTATTAATGCAATGTTAAAGATCAAATATGTAATTTTGCATTTTTAAATTCTAGCACCCAATTTATGAGCGATTCAAAAAAAATTCAATCGGCTTTAATTTCTGTTTTTAGTAAAGATGGTCTAGCTCCTATCGTAGAGAAAATGAACGAATTAGGAGTAACAATTTATTCAACAGGAGGTACCGAAAAGTTTATTAAGGACTTAGGTATCAATGTAGTTCCTGTAGAAGATGTTACAAGTTATCCTTCTATTCTTGGAGGTCGTGTAAAAACATTACACCCAAAAGTTTTTGGAGGAATTTTGAATCGTCAAAATGTTGAAAGCGACAAGGCGGAAATCGAACAATACGAAATCCCTCAAATTGATGTCGTAATTGTAGACTTATATCCTTTTGAAAAAACAGTAGCTTCTGGTGCTAGTGAACAAGACATTATCGAGAAAATTGATATCGGAGGAATTTCTCTAATTCGTGCAGCAGCTAAGAATTTCGCTGATGTTACCTGTGTATCTTCAGTAAATGATTACGCTGAATTTTTAGATATTATCTCTGCCAATAATGGAGAAATTTCATTAAAAGATCGCAAGCGTTTTGCTGCAAAGTCTTTCAATGTTTCTTCGCATTACGATACTGCAATCTTTAACTATTTTAATGCTGAAGAAAAAGAAGAGGTTGTATTCAAAACAAGTATTACAGAAGGTAAAACATTACGTTACGGAGAAAACCCTCACCAAAAAGGGACTTTCTTTGGTGATTTTGAAGGAATGTTTGACAAGCTTCACGGAAAAGAGCTTTCGTACAACAACTTATTAGATGTTGACGCTGCTGTAAACTTAATTGGAGAATTTAAAGGGGAAGCACCAACATTTGCCATCCTTAAACATAATAATGCCTGTGGTTTTGCACAACGCGACACCGTAAAACAAGCATACTTAGATGCCTTAGCTGGTGACCCTATTTCTGCATTTGGTGGTGTTTTAATTAGCAACACTACAATCGATGCTGCTACTGCTGAAGAAATTCACAAATTATTCTGTGAAGTAGTTATTGCTCCTGCATTTGATGCTGATGCCTTAGAAATTTTAAAAGGGAAGAAAAATCGTATCATTTTAGTACAAAATGACGTTGCATTACCTTCTGAGCAAGTACGTACTTGTTTAAATGGCTTATTGGTACAAGACAAAGACTTTATTACAGATGCTGAAGGTGATTTAAAAGTTGCTACGGAGAAAGCTCCAACAGCTCAAGAGATAAAAGACTTATTATTTGCTTCTAAAATCTGTAAGCATACAAAATCAAATACTATTGTTTTTGCTAAGGACGGACAATTATTAGCTAGTGGTTGTGGTCAAACTTCTCGTGTAGATGCTTTGAAACACTCTATTGAAAAAGCTGCCGCATTTAACTTTGACTTGAAAGGAGCTGTAATGGCAAGTGATGCCTTTTTCCCATTTCCTGACTGTGTAGAGTTAGCTGATAAAGCAGGAATCACTGCTGTAATTCAACCAGGAGGCTCTATCAAAGACCAATTGAGTATTGATTATTGCAATGAAAACGGCGTGGCAATGGTAATGACAGGCACTCGTCATTTCAAACACTAAAAATAATCATTTGGTTTTTACGTGGTAAAAACCTCATACAAAGCACAATAAAAGGTTCTAAGTAACGTTATCTTGTTTTCGAATACATTTTATCGAAAAAAGTGTCACTTAGAACCTTTATTTTTGTTTAAATTCTAATATTTTTATAGTTGTCGATTTAATACTTTCTTATTTCGGCAGTTCGAATAACAACAACAATATATAACACTTGATCATCCATGGGATTTTTTGATTTCCTTACCGAAGAAATCGCTATCGATTTAGGTACTGCTAATACTTTGATTATTCACAATGACAAAGTTGTGGTAGACAGTCCTTCTATCGTCGCCCGTGATCGTACTACTGGAAAAATCGTTGCCGTCGGTAAAGAGGCTGCAATGATGCAAGGAAAAACACACGAAAATATAAAGACGATTCGTCCTTTAAAAGATGGTGTTATTGCTGATTTTGCTGCTAGTGAAGAAATGATCAATCGTTTTATTCGAGAAATTCCAGCTTTAAAAAAGAAATTAATTACTCCCGCACTTCGTATGGTTATCTGTATTCCCTCGGGAATTACAGAAGTGGAAACACGAGCGGTACGCGAAAGCGCACAACGTGTTAATGGTAAAGAAGTCTATTTAATCCATGAACCTATGGCAGCAGCTATTGGTATCGGGGTAGACATCATGCAACCTAAAGGAAACATGATCGTAGATATAGGAGGTGGTACAACAGAAATCGCAGTTATCGCTTTAGGTGGTATTGTTTGTGACAAGTCTGTTAAAATTGCAGGGGATGTATTTACCAACGATATTATCTATTACATGCGTACACAACACAACTTACATGTTGGTGAACGCACTGCTGAAAAAATAAAAATTCAAATAGGAGCTGCAACAGAAGATTTGGAAACTCCTCCTGAAGACATGAGCGTTCAAGGACGTGACTTGTTAACTGGAAAACCAAAGCAGGTTCAAATTTCATTCCGTGAAATTGCAAAGGCTTTAGACAAGTCTATCCTTCGTATTGAAGATGCTGTTATGGAAACCTTATCTCAAACACCTCCCGAATTAGCGGCAGATATCTACAATACCGGTATTTATTTAGCTGGAGGTGGATCGATGTTAAGAGGTTTAGACAAAAGACTTTCTCAAAAGACGGATCTACCTGTATATATTGCCGAAGATCCATTACGTGCTGTAGTACGTGGTACCGGTATAGCACTTAAAAGTTTAGAAAGATACAAAACCGTATTAAGCAAGTAAGCATAACTCGTCATGCAGCAAATTTTAGATTTTCTTATCCGCAAAAGAAATCCTTTGCTGTTCTTGTTACTGATGATAATATCTTACGCTCTAACAGTACAGTCTCATAGCTATCATCGTAGTAAATTTATCAATTCGACAGGAGCAATCACTGGTGGCCTTTTTAAATACCAAACAGATATTAGCAATTATTTCAAATTAAAAAGCTACAACCAACGACTACTAGAAGAAAACGCATTACTAAAAACACGGATATCAAATTTCCAAACAGATAGCATTACTTCTGATAAAATTTTAAACTTCAAATACTACCCTGCCTCGGTGATCAATAACACCTATCACAAAACCAACAATTATCTAACTATAGATGCTGGAATTAATGACAGCATTCATGCAGATATGGGAGTGATAACCGATAAAGGAATTGTAGGAGTTGTAGAAAAAACCTCTTCTAATTATGCAACTGTTATTTCTATCTTAAACCATAGATCTAGCATCAACGCTCAATTAAAGAAAACAAATCATTTTGGCTCCTTAAAATGGGATGGCAAGTACCCTAATATCATGCAACTTCACGATGTTCCTAGGTTTGCACCGATTGCCATCAATGATACTATTATTACAGGAGGAAGATCTACCATTTTCCCAAAAGGAATACCGATTGGCAGCATCACTAATTACACCTTAGATGATAATGCTAACTTTTTTGATATTGACATTACATTATTTAATGATATGACTGATATTGGTTTTGTACAAATAATAGAAAACCAAAATGCAAACGAGATCCAAGAATTAGAAAAAGAGCATTCTAATGAGAAATAGTATTTTGACTTATTGCTTTCAGTTTATCGTACTGGTTTTACTACAAGTGCTTGTAGCAAATCGAATATTACTCTGGGATATTATAACACCATACATTGCATTATTTTTCATCATTTCACTTCCTGTAGCTTTGGAAAAATGGATTCAAATTTTAGCTTGTTTTTTACTGGGATTAACGATAGACTTTTTTGAAAATTCGGGTGGAGCCCATGCTGCTGCTTGCATAGTCGCTATCTACCTAAAACCCTTTTTTATCAAATTATTCTACCAAAGTGATGAAGCTGTAAGAGATCTTTATCTTACTAAAGAAAAGCCTTTTTTACTAATTGCCGTTTTAATTTGTTTGATTTTCTGCCACCATATCGTACTATTCTCTCTAGAGTTTTATGATATTTCTTTTTGGAAATCAATCCTCGAATACACTTTATGGAATAGCTTGTTTACCTTTATCATTTTAATCCTTTGTATTGCCATATTTAGGAATCAACCTCGTTATGCTTGATAAATGCGCAGGTACCTTTTACATATCATTATTATTCTTGTAGGTCTTATCTACTTAGGAAGATTATTTTATCTTCAGATATACGACACATCTTACACCAACCTTTCTAGAAATAACGCCGTCAAAACAGTTTTTGAATACCCACAGCGAGGTAATATTTTCGATAGAAATGGCAAATTATTGGTATCTAATCAGCCTTCTTACGATGTAATGGTCATCCCAAGAGAATTAAAACCTTTTGACACCTTAGAGTTTTGTTCTTTACTTGGAATCACCAAAGAGAAATTAAAAAAGCAGTTAAAAAGGGCAAGAAATTATTCCACAAGATTACAATACGTTGTTGTGCCTCAATTAAGCAAAGAAGAATATGCTTTTCTTCAAGAGAAAATGCACAAATACGAAGGGTTTTACATTCAAAAACGTTCCCTTAGAAGCTATAAAACGAAATGTGCGGCCAATGTACTAGGATTCATCACAGAAGTCAATAACCGAATCTTAAGAAAAGATGATTATTATCATTCTGGTGACTTAATAGGAAAACAAGGAGTCGAAGAACAATATGAAAAAGAACTAAGAGGTAGTAAAGGGGTTCGATATTACCAAAAAGATCGATTTAACAGAGAAATTGGCCCTTACCGTGAAGGAAAACTGGATACCCTTGCCGTAAAAGGAAAAGACATAAAGCTAAGTATCGACATTGAACTTCAAGAATATGGCGAAGAATTAATGATAGGCAAACGCGGTGGGATAATAGCTTTAGAACCTAAAACAGGAGAAGTCTTAGCTCTAGTGACCGCCCCTTCATATGCCCCAGAATTATTAGTAGGAAGAAAACGATCTGCTAATTTCACTAAAATGCATTACGATTCTATTAATAACCCAATGTACGATCGTGGGTTATTAGCAGAGTACCCTCCTGGATCTCCATTTAAAACACTAAACGCATTAATTGCACTACAAGAAGGCGTTATTAATACCAAACAACGTTTTTCTTGTTCTAATGGATATTACTATGGAGTTAGAGGTCGAAAAATGGGGTGTCACCCTCATGCAAGTCCCTTAAGCCTTGAATACGCCACTGCAGTATCTTGCAATTCGTACTTTGCGCAAACTTATCGTAAAATTGTAGAAAAAGAAGCGACTCCTCAAGACGGAATAGATAATTGGAGAAGACACTTAAGAAGCTTTGGGCTTGGCGGCTTTTTAGGATACGACTTACCCATTGGAAGACCTGGAAAGATCCCGACCTCTAAATACTACGATGCTATATATCCTAGCAAACGATGGAAAGGAATTACTACGCTATCCAATGCCATTGGACAAGGAGAAGTATTGTGTACTCCTATACAATTGGCTAATATGACTGCTGCTATTGCCAATAGAGGATATTTCTACACTCCACACGTAGTAAAAGGCATTGACAACGAATACAACAAAAACCCAAGATATACGCAACGAAAACAAACCACTATCGATTCTATTCACTTTGAACCTGTAATCAATGGAATGCGAAAAGTTTTCACTCAAGGTACAGCTGCTTTCTTACAGATTCCTGGAATACCTATTTGTGGTAAAACGGGAACCGCTGAAAACTTTACTAAAATTGATGGAAAACGCACTCAATTGACCGACCATTCTATTTTTATAGCTTTTGCCCCTAAAGATGATCCTCAAATTGCTTTGGCTGTTTTCGTTGAAAACGGATATTGGGGAGCTCGATATGCTGGACGAATAGCAAGTTTGATGATCGAAAAATATATTCGCCGCTCCATTACAGCAACCCATTTAGAAAATTGGGTATTAAACCATAGCTTAGAGGAAGAATATGCTAAACCCTTAAGCGGGCTTCCTTTTACTATTAATAATTAATGTATGTCAAAATCGAGTATTGGCGCCATCGATTGGCTAAGTATTCTTTTCTTTTTGTTTTTACTTGCTTTTGGCTGGGTAAACATCTATTCGACCACCTATAATCCAGATACCCCTGCCTTCTTTGACTTAGCTCAATATTCTGGAAAACAGTTTTTATGGATTGGGGCAAGCTTGGCGCTTATTATAGTAATTATAAGTACTGACACTAGATTCTTTGAACGCTTTTCTAGTATTATTTATTTGGCTTCACTATTACTTTTAGTTGGCTTATTTCCATTTGGAAAAACAATCTCAGGAGCCACTTCTTGGTATAGTATCGGATCATTTACATTACAACCTTCCGAATTTGCTAAGATTGGCACCGCTCTCGCTTTATCGAAATACATCAGCGACATACAAACTGATTTAAAAAACTTAAAATCCCTAGGCTATATAGCCCTTATCATTGCCATTCCTGCTTTACTTATTCTTGCCCAACCTGATGCTGGAAGTGCTATGATTTTTGCTGCTTTTCTATTTCCATTGCATAGAGAAGGATTAACAGGCTATATTCTTTTCATTCTTTTTACAATTGCATCACTCTTTATCCTAACATTACTCTTTGGTGTTAACTGGGTTGTTGGTAGTCTTTTTATCCTGGGTATCATCATTTATTACTTCCTTAAAAAACAACGAGGAATCCTTTTATTCCTTTTGGGGGGATTTGCAGCTATGTCGGCTTATTGCTATTCTGTAGATTTTGTATTTCACAATGTTTTCAAACAACATCATAGAGATCGATTCAATATTGTTTTAGGAAAAACGAAAGACACTAGGGGTATAGGGTACAATACTAATCAAAGTGAAATCGCTATTGGTAATGGTCGATGGTTTGGAAAAGGATGGACTGAAGGCTCTCAAACTCAAGGGAATTTTGTCCCAGAACAACATACAGATTATATTTTCAGTGCCGCAGGAGAAGAATGGGGATTTATCGGAAGTCTTGCTTTCATAATTGCTTTTCTAGGGCTATGTCTTCGTGTATTACATCTTGCCGAAAGACAAAAAAGTCAATTTAGTAGAGTCTATGGCTATGGTGTTGTATCTATCTTGTTTTTTCATTTCTTAATCAATATCGGAATGGTAATTGGGCTTTTACCTACCGTTGGTATTCCGCTCCCATTTTTAAGTTATGGAGGATCTAGTTTATGGGCTTTTACCATTCTATTATTTGTCTTTCTTAAGATGGATGCCGACAGAAATAAACGTTAGATAGGTGCTAAATTGTATGTCGTCTTAAAAGTACCATCCTTCAAGTGTGTTTTTCTTCGAGTTTAGATGTATTTCATCTATTTAATTTCAATCTTAGGTGTATTTTTCGTTTCTATGCAATAGTAACAACATGCAATCTTACTAGATGACCCCCACTCCCAAGTTGACATGTATAATCGATGATGACACGATATACACAAAACTTTTAATAAAACTGCTCAGACTGAAAAAGCTCTGTACCAATATCCTTGTTTTCAAAAACGGAAAAGAAGCGATAGAATATTTTCAAAATTTATCTCCTACAGAGAAAAGAAAAAATATCCCTGAACTTATTTTTCTAGACATTAATATGCCTATCATGAATGGCTGGGAATTTTTAAATGAGTTTAAAGATATTCGAGAAGATATTGAAAACAAATTGTCACTATACGTCGTAAGTTCATCTATAGACCCTATGGATTTCAAGAAAGCAAACGATATAGAGCTCGTAGACGGTTATTTATCTAAACCTGTCTCTATGAGTACTTTCGACCAAATCTTTAATACGGCTTGCTAGCAATAAACTAATTTACAAAACACTCTTTTTAACAAAAGCGCTAAAAAGTTAAATTTAGATCATACAAAACATGATCCATCACACTGTACACTAATAAATTCTAGAACTAAACCCAATAGCTATTGTTATTGATCCAATATGATGGTTGAATGCTTTTTAAGTACATATTATCAATACTATTTACTCACTTAACATAAACAAGCATTCAAACTTTTTCTTTAAACAAAATTAATTTGATGCCTCTTTAGGAAAGACTCTCTTATTAAATAGAATCAGCAACATCACTGCAATTGAGATCGCAGAATCTGCTACGTTGAAAATAGCATTAAAAAACAGAAAATGCTTTCCTCCATAAAACGGTATCCAACTCGGCAAAACACCCTCCCAAATTGGAAAATAAAGCATATCTACCACCTTCCCATAAAAAATAGATGCATAGCCTCCAGATTCTGGTAAAAAACCAGCTACTTGCCCAACACTATGATCAAAAAATAAACCATAGAATACAGAATCTAGAATATTACCTACAGCTCCTGCAAAGATTAACGAAATACTGACAATAAGGATCGAAGAAGCATTTTTCCTAATACTATCCCACAGCCAGTAACCTATACCAGCGATAGCAACTAAACGAAATAAACTAAGAAATAATTTCCCATAACTACCAGGTATTTTTTTACCCCAAGCCATACCTTCATTCTCGATGAAATGAATCTTAAACCATTCGAAAACTTCAATAGATTGACCTAATTGGAAATGAGTTTTAATGTAAATTTTTGACCACTGATCAATAATAAGCACTATTAAAATTAGGAATACCGATTTCTTTAATGTCATTAGGCGCTACTTCATTTATTTAACTTCAAATATAACTCTCAAAAGAAGATATCCAAACACGCAAAAGGAAATTACCTCAATGAGCTGTTTGAAATACGCTAATAGAAATAGATAATTACAGAAAAAAAGCAATATAGGAGTATCTTAACCGTGTATTCTTACATTCTGTAAAAGCTACTTTATACCTTACTCTATAACCAACAAACACAAAGGCTAGCCGCAATAACAATAGGATTACATCACTAGAACTGCAAATCGATCAAGTAAAACTGGAAACTTACTTTTCTTTTGGGGGACACCTGATTTCTCGGGTGTGACGGCAAATTGTAGATTAATAAATTCTCCTGTTTTTTCAATGTACCTCAACTTAAACTCAGGTTCATACTATATTCTACAAATTTGCAATTCGACCATAGAAGGCTTTATACAAAAAAGACTCGAGATCGTAAAAATTACTACCTCGAGCCTATATTTGCTTGGCGTTATTCCGATCATACCATTACAATCCCTTTGAATTTTGCAAAAGAATTAAATACGTGATCAAAAAAATATGTTATTTTTTTTGCATGTTCTTTGCCTTAATGCTAAGTGTAGCATGAGGCACAAGCTTTAAACGTTCAGGATTAATTAATTCTCCTGTAACACGACAAATCCCGTAAGTCTTATTCTCGATGCGATTTAAGGCATTTTTCAAATCACGGATAAATTTTTCTTGACGGATTGCTAATTGTGCATTAGCTTCTTTTGACATAGTTTCACTACCCTCTTCAAACGCTTTAAATGTTGGAGAGGTATCATCGGTACCATTATTTTTATCATTCAAATAGGCACTCTTTAACATTTCTAAATCTCGCTTAGCTTGCTCAATTTTACCTAAAATGATTTGTTTAAACTCCTCTAGGTGTTCATCTGAAAAACGAACCTTCATGTCTTTTTGCGCCATAATATTTTATATTTTTTGAATGTTAATTCTAGTTTTTACTTCATCAAATTCTATTTCAATTCCTTCATTTAATTCTCCTTCAAAACCGATGCTAGTTGCCAACGTCTCCGCTTTGATATAGTCCGCATTTTCTGCTACGGCTAATTCTACTTCTGTGTTGTTTTCGAAAGTAACTTTAATATTATCTGTTACTTCAAAATCACTATCCTTACGGATGTTTTGGATACGATTTACAAGCTCTCTTGCAACACCTTCATTTTTCAATACTGGTGTTAACGTCACATCAAGTGCTACCGTCATTCCACTAGCATTAGCTACCAACCAGCCTTCTATATCTTGAGACGAAATCACTACATCGCTCAGCTGCAATGTAATACTTTTCTCGTTAATTTCTAAAGGGTATTCTCCGCTTCGTTCTAAAGCATTAATCTGATCTTGATCGAACTTTTGTATTTCATTCGCAATCAATTTCATATCCTTCCCAAATCGAGGGCCTAATGCCTTAAAGTTTGGCTTAATTTGCTTCACTAAAATACCAGAAGCATCATCTAAAAGTTCAATATCTTTAACGTTTACCTCACTTTTTATTAAATCTGCTACCGCTTCAATTTCTTGTCTTTCTCTTTCATTTAGTACCGGAATCATAATACGTTGCAATGGCTGACGCACTTTGATTTTCTCCTTTTGACGTAATGAAAGCACCAATGAAGATACCAATTGTGCCTTCTGCATTTTTTGCTCTAAGCTTTCATTCACATAAGCTGAATTTGCTTTTGGGAATTCAGCCAAATGCACACTTTCGAAACTTTCAATTCCTGTTGTAGCTACTAAATCTTTGTACAAACGATCCATATAAAATGGTGCTACAGGAGCTCCTAATTTCGCAACCGTTAACATACAGGTATATAAGGTTTGATATGCAGAAATTTTATCTTGAGCATATTCTCCTTTCCAAAAACGGCGACGACATAAACGCACGTACCAGTTACTCAAATTTTCTTGTACAAAATCTGAAATAGCACGAGTTGCTTTCGTTGGCTCGTATTCTGAATAAAAAACATCAACTTTAGAAATCAATGTATTTAATTCACTTAAAATCCACTGATCAATTTCTGGACGCTCTTCTAAAGGAATTTCAGCTTCACTATAATTGAAGCCATCAATATTAGCATATAATGAAAAGAATGAATACGTATTGTAAAGCGTTCCAAAGAACTTACGACGCACTTCTGCAATACCTTCTAGATCAAATTTCAAATTATCCCAAGGATTTGCATTGCTAATCATATACCAACGCGTAGCATCGGGCCCAAATTTATCTAAAGTCGAAAATGGATCTACAGCATTTCCTAAACGCTTAGACATTTTCTGGCCATTCTTATCTAAAACCAATCCATTAGACACTACGTTTTTGTAGGCTACATCATCAAAAATCATAGTCGCTATGGCATGAAGGGTATAAAACCATCCACGCGTTTGATCTACTCCCTCTGCAATAAAATCTGCTTTGCGATCACCTGCTTCAACTTTCTCTTTATTTTCAAAAGGATAATGCCATTGTGCTACAGGCATCGAACCACTATCGAACCACACATCGATCAAATCACTTTCACGTTTCATGGGTTGACCTGAAGACGAAACTAATGTTATTTCATCTACAATATTTTTATGTAAATCGATCTTCGCATAGTTGTCTTCAGACATATCTCCTGCCTCAAAATCAGCAAAAGGATCTGTAGACATTACCCCAGCAGCTAATGCTTTTGTAATTTCTGCCTTTAATTCAGCCACAGAACCAATACAAATTTCCTCGGTTTTGTCTTCAGTACGCCAAATCGGTAATGGAATTCCCCAATAACGAGAACGTGATAAGTTCCAGTCATTAGCATTGGCTAACCAATTTCCAAAACGTCCTTCCCCAGTCGCTTTTGGCTTCCAATTGATTCCTAAATTCAATTCATGCATACGGTTTTTAACATCCGTCACTTTTATAAACCATGAATCTAATGGGTAATACAAAATAGGCTTATCAGTACGCCAGCAGTTTGGATAACTGTGCACATACTTCTCTACCTTAAATGCTTTATTTTCTATCTTAAGCTTAATAGCGATTTCTACATCTACAGATTTATCAGGAGCCTCTCCTTCATTGTAGTATGCATTTTTCACATACTTACCAGCAAATTCTCCCATATGAGAAGTAAACTTCCCTTGAAGATCTACTAATGGCACTAAGTTATCATTGGCATCTTTCACCAACATCGGTGGCACTTCTGGTGTAGCTTGTTTCGCTACCAAAGCATCATCTGCCCCAAAAGTAGGCGCGGTATGCACAATACCTGTTCCATCTTCCGTAGTAACGAAATCTCCTAAAATAACTCTGAATGCATTTTCAGGATTATTAGCTGGTAAGGTATAATCTAATAACTGCTCATATCTTATTCCAGCTAAATCAGTTCCTTTACATTCTGTCAAAATCAAATAAGGAATTACCTTATCGCCTTCTTTGTATGCTTCTACTGCTGATGCTTCTTCAACTTGTTGGAATTTTTTCCCAGCGAATTGTTTTCCTACTAAGTTTTTAGCCAAAATTACTTTTATTGGCTCGAAAGTATATTGATTGTAAGTATCGACTAATACATAATCAATCTTTGGGCCAACAGTCAACGCCGTATTACTTGGAAGTGTCCAAGGAGTAGTCGTCCAAGCCAAGAAATGAATCGTTCCAAATCCATTTAAAAATGCAGGAAGCGAATCGGCAACAGCTTTAAACTGGGCTACAATTGTAGTATCGGTAACATCTTGATACGTTCCTGGTTGATTCAATTCATGAGAACTTAATCCTGTCCCTGCTTTTGGAGAATAAGGCTGGATCGTATATCCTTTATAGATCAAGTCTTTTTTATACAACTCACTTAGCAACCACCAAACCGACTCCATGTATTTAGGCTTGTATGTAATATATGGGTCTTCCATATCTACCCAATACCCTATCTTTTCAGTAAGATCGTTCCAAACATCGGTATATTTCATTACCGCTTCGCGACATGCTTGGTTGTATTCTTCAATGGTAATTTTCTTACCAATATCCTCTTTCGTGATCCCAAGTTGTTTCTCAACACCTAATTCTACCGGTAATCCATGAGTATCCCAACCCGCTTTACGCTTTACTTGGAATCCTTTTTGGGTTTTATAACGACAAAAAATATCTTTAATAGCACGTGCCATTACGTGGTGAATACCAGGCATTCCGTTTGCAGAAGGTGGGCCTTCGAAAAACACAAAAGGTTCGTGCCCTTCACGAGTTTCTATACTTTTTTCAAAAATTTGCTCCGCTTTCCAAAAATCTAATATATCCTCTGCTACTTTAGGTAAATCTAACCCCTTGTAACTTGCAAACTTAGTGCTCATGTGTAATGGCTTTATTGGCACTGCCATAGGGTTTAATACCTAGGCTTACCTTGAAATCAAAATTTTGTCTCTTGTAAACACCTCAAGGGCTTGCCTCAAAGTAATTTACTTTCAATGTGCGAAAATAGGCATTTTTTAAAAAATCTTTGCCCTTCAATCATAAGCAGTGCCTGAATTTATGTAACTTAATTATTCCTAAACAATATTCATGAAAAATGTCTCTGAAACACTCTCTTGCTTATTGCTACAGATAGATCTGTTATGGCAACAACCTGATCAAAATTTAGTGCGCATTGCATCAAAAATAGCTGACACTAAAAACGTTGATTTAATTGTCTTACCAGAGTTATTTTCTACAGGATTTTGTTTTGACACGCACTTAGCCGAAACCATGACTGGACCTACGGTAAAATGGATGGAAAAAATGGCAGCTCAAACAGGTACTCACTTAATGGGCAGCATCATGATCAAAGAAGATACTAACGTTTACAACCGAATGCTTTTAGTAAGCTCTAATGGAACTATTCAATACTATGACAAAAAGCATTTATTCGCTTATGGTGGCGAAAATCGTTGCTTTACTTCGGGAAATGAAATTAAGATTTTTGATATAAATGGCTGGAAAATAAAACCTATCATCTGTTATGATTTACGTTTTCCTGTTGCCATAAGAAATGTAGAAGACTACGATTTACTGGTTTGTGTAGCCAATTGGCCTGATAAAAGAGTAAGTGCATGGGACACGTTACTGAAGGCTAGAGCGATTGAAAATCAATGTTATGTTATAGGTGTTAATAGAGTTGGGAAAGATGAAAATCAACTTACCTACATTGGACACTCTATTACTATTGATCCTTTAGGAAACTCTTTGACAGAAATTTCAGAAAAAGAAGCACTATTGAAAGCTACTTTATTTAAAAAAGAAGTTACTCAAACTAGAGATCGATTTCCTTTCTTAGATGATCGGGATCTCTTTAGTATTAATTAGTTCGTTAATTAGAAGAAAATACAGCATGAAAAAAACAACTGCTAAAAGTAAATCCCTTATGTAAGGAATTATTTAACTCTAGTAAAGGTATATTCTTCTATAAATATTGAACTCTCAGCCGCTACTGCATTTTTTGAAGAAGTATTATGAACTGAAACTAAAACAAGGCTGTTTTCATTTGCTGTAAAAGTTACATTCTCAGTAAAACTAAACAAAGTAAACTTCCCATTAAAGCTTATACGATTATCCAATACAGTATGTTCCCCTTTATTTATCAACCCCTCAGTACAAGCTCCATAATCGCCTCCTTCAAAGAATGGAACTAGTTTGTAATTATCTAACGTAATATGCAATGTACTTTCTTGCTCACAATCATCTATAAACACCTTAATTCCATCCCCTTCATCAGCCCTATAGTTTATCAACTTCCAATTACCAACTAAAAATTCCGCCCCTCCAGTTCCAGTAGTAATCAAACTTTCATTTTTACAACTCACGATTAAGCATCCTGAAATTATAATAAATAGTAATCTTAATTTTTTCATAACACTTTTTATGTTTCTCGAAAATACTAAAAACAACGTCTTGTATAAAAAATAAAAAAACCTTCACTTAATCATAAGTGAAGGTTCTAAAATATAGTGATATCAAAAAGTAATTACTTATCTCCTTGTACGTTTTCTGCCAAGAAAGAATGCGAAACTACTTTTCTATTTTCTTCGTTATTATCATTAAAAGACTTTAACTGCTTCATCCAATATACAAAAGCAACAAAACCGATTAGCATAAAAAACCAGTTTAAGAAATTCGCCGCGAACCAGCTTTCTAATTCTCTTAAAAAATTTAATTAACGATAAGTCTTATAACTTCATTCTTGATTTTCACAAAATAGACCCCAGGGTCAAAGGAAGCTATATTCACTATATAACCTTGATTGAATCGTGTTACTTTTGATTGAATATTTATTTCCCTTCCTAATAAATCATATAGCTTAATACTATCTAAACGCTTATCTGTATGAATCTTAAAATTTTCACTTGCTGGATTAGGTATAATTTGGATGTCATCGTTTTTATCAAATCCTGATGTATTAGATAAAGTAGCATTTATAGTTAGCCTTACTGCCTGCCCTTCATCTTTATTTACGATGTCTAACATATAATTTTCAGGTGTAAAGCCTTTAAAAAGCACTCTGTCAAATAAATCTCCTGTATTATTAGCAGAAGTAATAGTCTTTGCAAAAATCAAATCAAATTCATCTCCAATTTCTGGGATATAGTTCTCAAAATCTATTAAAATATCACCATCTAATACAAAATCATTATCGTAACCATTAATCACAGTATTTGAATCACTCGTAATCTGACTAACCGTTAGCCAGTCTTCATCAAAATTTTGATTTTGCATGACTTCACTATTCCCCCAACGAATGCGTTCATATTCTGCCCCCATATTATTTAGGTAATTCGTAGCCACTTGATCATACCATTCATAATATACAGGATTGAGTTCAAAATTCTGTTGTGCAGGTGAATTTGTGTCTGTTTTCCAAGCACCATCTACAACATTAAAAGTTATCGTATGATGGTTCGTTGACATCATTCCATAATCCGTAAAAACACTTTCATTATTCACAATTCCATCATTAAGCCCTGGAATATTATCTAAGATCGTTTGTGTTAACCTCAAATGATCAACTTTCCTTACAGAAGGTGCAACTAGCACATTAAAATCTATTATTTTTTGATCTAAATTATCTAAAACAAAAGTTTCGACACCTGTTAAAGCGGGAAGATTCAATGATGGATTAATTCTAAAGTTTCCAGAGTTCGGGTTAATAAATAACTGTGAGTTGGTAAGCTTTGTTAGACCAGATTGATTGTTAGGCTTAATTCTACCATCCATAGCATAGTTTCCACTAACCTCTGGTATTCCACCTCCATTAATCGTTTGCTCTACTGCTTTATCAATTTCTATGGCTGAAACTGTGGTTACCGTTTGTGAAGCATTATTATGGCACTTAAAATTAATAAATTGAGCTGTATCGGTATCTCCTTGCTTATCACTAATACCATCTGCATTGATGCCTTCAGTATAGATACTATTATGACTTACTTCTAAATTAGGAGTACTTTTTAATCGTATATGATCTACACTTCCAAAAGCAATAATGTTGTTTTTAATTCTAGCACTCATATGTTCCTGTGTACCATCGGTATCTTTGGGATCATCTATAAGAATTGATTTACCCTCATCAATAACCATCTCAATAAACCCTTTATTAGGCACCCAAGAATAAATCGTTTGCTGCACATTAAAAACTAAATTTTCTTTAATGTCCCATCTGTATACATTCATTAAATCATCATCAAAAAATTCTTGCCCTTTTTGTTGTCGCATTATACCATGCCCACCTGTTAGAGAAGTTATTGCTATATTTTCAATTATATTACCCTCTACTACAACATAACGTGCATCTCTAATTTCAACTCCTTTTTGATACCAATCATGTATGTAATTATCCTTTATGGTGATATGTTGACCATCTAATATTACTGCAAGTCCTCCATTTCTTGGAATCGAAGTATCTCCCCAAAAAGCTTTTGAAACGATTGGCCAATAATCTATGTTATCTGTTTGACCATTTAATTCAAATCCTTCAAGGGTGATATATCTTGAATCATTCTGGAACTCAAATCCAAATCGTCCATTAAAATTTAATATTACTCCTGCTTTAGTCTGAGGTTTTATAATAACTGGTGTTAAAACCGTTGCGGATGTTGAAATTGAGACTGCCTTATTGGTCATATCATATTCTCCATCAATAACTACAACCTCGCCTCCTCCATTTGCTGCAGCTAATTCTACCGCTACGGCAATATCATTATAGGGATTACCTAAACTACCATCCGCATTAGTAGCATCAGCTATATTTGGATTGACGTATAAGACTGTTTGAGCAGTAATAGAAACACATAATAAGCTCCAGAATATAGAAAAGTAAAATTGTTTCATAAATTAAATATTACATTCACATACAAAATTAAGAAAACATTAAATTTCTAATTGACTTAAAATGAATATTTTATGCGTTTAAAATAATTTAATATAACAACAAATGTGATTTACTACTTACTTATAATGAGGACAAACAAAAAACCTCCACTTAGCAAGTGAAGGTTTTAAAATATTATGATTGAAAAGTGATTACTTATCTCCCTGTACGTTTTCCGCTAAGAACGAATGTGAAACTACTTTTCTATTTTCTTCGTTATTGTCATTAAACGATTTCAACTGCTTCATCCAATATACAAAAGCTACAAAACCAATTAGCATAAAGAACCAGTTTAAGAAGTTAGCAGCAAACCAGCTTTCTAATTCTAAATCTCTTAAAAAATTTAATGGTAAAAATGCAATCTCTTCAACTACATACGCAATACCGTTCCAAATATCTTTTAAAGCCATAATCTTCTTAATTATGATGCAAAAGTAATTCACAACTTTTGCCTAAGCAAGTCTTAATGATGATTTATTATGTAGAATTTAAGGATGCTTGCAAAAAAGTTATATTTGCGAAGTATTGTTATTGGTTATTTGTTATTGGAATATAAAGCCTTTCCAAAAACAGAGTAACCAAACTTAATAACTATTTTATTTCGATCATGATTACTGAAAACGCAAATACATTATTTCAAGAGGTTATTAAAAAATATCACGTTATCGATAGCGTCGATCAGTCTTTTGAAAACCCATATTCTAGTGATACCGACCTTTGGAATCACTTACTTTACAAAAAATGTTGGATTGATACCGTACAATGGCACTTTGAAGATATCATACGTGATCCTCAAATTGATCCTGTAGCAGCATTGACTTTAAAACGTAAAATTGATGCTTCTAACCAAGAGCGTACTGATATGGTAGAATATTTAGATGGTTATTTTTTAGAGAAATTTAAAACAGTAACTCCTAATGAAACTGCTACTATTAATTCGGAAAGTCCTGCTTGGGCTTTTGACCGCCTTTCTATTTTAGCATTGAAGATTTATCATATGAATGAAGAAGCTACTCGAACCGATGCTTCGGACACTCATAGAGCTGCATGCCAGAAAAAACTGGATGTTTTATTAGAACAGCGTGTTGACTTATCTACTGCAATTGAACAATTATTGGGAGATATCGAAACTGGTGATAAATACATGAAAGTATATAAGCAGATGAAAATGTATAATGACGATGAATTGAATCCTGTATTAAGGGCGCAAAAGTAATTTTACACTAACAAAATTACGTCACCCTGAACTTGTTTCAAGGTCTCATCATAAGCTTCCTGACTAGTGAGGAGATTCTGAAACAAGTTCAGAATGACGGTAACTTAGATGCTGTCATTTTGGAAAAATCTACAACAATCAAACACCTATTAATCATTCGTTCCTCCGCAATGGGTGATGTTGCAATGGCTGTTCATCCTATTATTGCATTAACTAATGCTTATCCAGATTTAAAAGTCACCGTATTAACCAATTCTTTTTTTTCTCCTTTTTTTGAAACCATTCCTAATGTTACAGTAATAAGCTTAGATAAAAAAGGGAAACATAAAGGCTTTTTGGGTCTAAAAAAGCTTTCTAATGAAATTAAAAGCTTGGGCATAGATGCAATTGCTGATTTTCACGGAGTACTTCGCACTAATATCCTAAAGAATTTACTTCGCTTTTCTAACATACCTTTTGCACAAATCGATAAAGGCCGTACAGAAAAAAAAGCACTTACTCGAAGTAAGAATAAAATTTTCAAACCTCTTAAAAGTAGTCACCAACGTTATATAGACGTATTAACTACTCTTAGCTTTAAAGTGGAACTTCAAGCGGATGATGTTTTACCTAAAAAGAAACTCTCTACTGATACTCAAGAATTCATTAGTCAAAACACGAAAAAATGGATCGGTATTGCTCCATTCGCTCAACATCAAGGAAAAATGTATCCTTATAAAAAAATAGAAGCTATCATAGAGCAACTAGATAGCACTAATGAATATGATATTTTTTTATTCGGAGGAGGTAAAAAAGAGGTAAGCATCTTAAAAAAAACAGCTAATGCCTTTTCTAATGTAACCAACATTGCTGGTCAAGTTTCTTTTTCAGAAGAATTAGCACTCATTTCTAACCTAGATCTTATGCTTTCTATGGATAGCGGAAATGGTCACCTTGCAGCTCTTTTTGGTATTTCTGTAATTACCATATGGGGGGTTACCCATCCGTATACTGGATTCATGCCATTTGGGCAATCTTTAGAGAATTCCTTAATTCCCGATCTTGAACAATTTCCATTAATTCCTACTTCTATTTATGGAAACAAATTTCCTGAAGGTTACGAAGTGGCTGCTGCTAGTATTGATCAAAATCAAATCATCGAAAAGATAACTTTTACACTACAATAAGTCATAACTAAAGCAATTTATTACTAAAGCTTCTAAGAGAAACTCTAGTAATAAAACACCTTAAAACTAGCATACAATATGAGATGCATAATGAAACTCATCTCACAAACTCATATTAAAAGTACAGATCAGCTTTGATTACTCTTTTTTCAATTTCCAAGTTCGTACCCAATCTACTTTCATCGTGTTCATTGAATTATCCAATAAATCTGATTTAATAGCTTCTCCTCCTACCCAGGGAGTATCCTGGGTCCAAAGATCCCAGATAATAAACTGTTTAAGGGTAAATTTCTTTTCTTTGGCTGTCACTTTTCCTGCTGGTTCTCCATCCAAATAAAACTGCACCGTATTCTCATCTTTCCACCAAGCACCAACAATGTGATAAGCTTCATTCCACTTGACACCTTTCAATGGATTCTTATCCGATAAACGTCTATTATCGAAATTCCCTTTATTTCTTTCTTCGTCACTATCTTTAACTATAAAAAACTGAGAATTCATCTGCCACGGATAATCCAATATTGTAAACTCCCCTACATTTTCTTTTATACTTGGCTTTGGATTGTTTTCAATAATATCAATTTCATCTCGAGTAACACTATTTCCATTATTTAACCAAAATGTTGTAAAAGCTGAGATATTAGCAGCCTTTACACTACACTCCGTATACATTGGAAATCTAATTGCATTCTTTGACCGTACTCTACTCGTTTCAAACCATTGATCTCCTCTTTCTTCATTGAGTGTTGCTTTGATCCAAAGGTTACCGTTTGATACTCCTGAATTCTCTTCTTGCATGAAAACTGGGGTATTCCCATAATTCCAAAAAGTTTTCACCCACTTATCTGTATCAAATGTCCCGTTAAACTCATCTGATAGCTTTTCAACCTTCACCCACTTCATACCCTCTGGAGCTTTATCATCTATAGATACAAATGAGGGTTTAGTAGCATCAAAATTTTTAAAGCCAAACTTCTCGTCTTTCGCTGGAGTCAATTCTTCATTAACTGCCATTTTTTTTGTGTTATTCCCACCACATGATAAAATGAGCCAAAGTGGTGCTAACAAGGAGTATTTAATAGTTTTCATGTATAAAGCTGTTTCGATTTAAAGGCTAAAAAAAATCAATTCTTCTCTTCGAGAATTAAATTTGATCACAAAATAATCGAAAAATTAGCTCTAAAAGAAAATGACCAAAAATTGTAAAAAAACTTTACAAAACCTGACACACTAGAACCATAAGGGGAGATACTTCCCATTTATTCTTCCCAAAGAATCCAAAAGAGCACTACAAAAAACACTATATTATTGTATTCCCTCTTTGTTTTTTATGTAATATTGAGTATAACCAACCAACAATGAATATTTATCGCTCAAAATACCTCACGATTGACAAAAGAAAAGACGTTCTTATTTCCGAATGGACTGGAGAATCATTAACGACTAATGTATTTCAAGAAGAATTAAAAAAGTACTTCTCGATATCTGAAAAAGTAAAACCAACATCCAATTTATGGCTACAAGAAAAGCTACCCATAAGGGTTCCTGTGGAACTACATGAATGGGTAACTGAAAATATTATTAACCCCCAATTCGACTGGGGCTTAAGAAAGTTAGCTTTTACAATTCCTGAAGATCAATATGTAAATTTGAGTGTGGTTAATTTCTTCAATAAACCTAATCAGTTAATTTATCCTAACTATTTTCTTACAGAAGAAACCGCTTTTGATTTTTGTAAAAAGAACAAGTCGACTCAAAAAGAAATACATTCTCCATTTAATGATATTGAAATAGAAGATAATATCAAAAACGCCTCTATCAAGATCAATATAGAACCTCAAAACCTTTCTCAAGCTATAAAATACCTAGGAAAATTTAAGGATCAATTTCAATTTAAAAAAAATCATCAAAAAAAGTTTAACCTTCTTACCTCTAGGGAACGAGAAATTTTCTTTCTCATATGTGCTGGTTTCTCAAATGAGGAAATTGCCATTAGAATTCATATTTCTAAAGCAACTGTTACTACTCATAGAAGAAATATAAATAGAAAATTAGATATAAAAACACGAGGCGAATGGATACTGTACTCTAATGCGTTTATCTAGTAAATCAAACAAATTAAGCCGTTACATCCTATATATCCACTTCTGAGGATTAACAAACTTAGAATTTTCAAAAATCAAGAATTTCATTACTGTTTGCCCCGTATTGGCATTGGTATGAACGTTACCAATTTTCTGCTTAGTCGTAACCTTATCTCCTTCTTTCACTAGCTCCGCAAAGACTCCTGTCTTTGAGTGTCTACAAGGTATTAAAACTAAAGCTTTTTTTTGATGATTTTTTTTTAAATTGAAGATTTCACTTTTGATAAAAAAAGCGCAAAGTCGGAAAGTATTTCTTCCCTGTCATATTTTCGTAGTAACAAAAAAGCTACTCAATTTATCAACCAAGTAGCTGTGTTTTATCAACTAGGTAGGAACGGATTACAAATCCGCTCTATCACCTTTGTTTTTTATTACTTATTTCCGAGCGATCTGGATGCGATTGCTAAAGAAGTTTATAGCCATTGAAGAAGCATTACGAAAGAACTATGCTCAGCTCTCTTTTATAGAAGGATACTTTAAACGTGTTGCTACCATAAGCAAACTTTATGAACAACAGTACCTTTGGTTTTATGAAGGCATAAAACCCACTAACCGTATTGTAAGTATTGCTAAAAACTACATCAGACCTATTATAAGGGGAAAAGAAGTAAAGCCAATTGAATG
>CANMML010000001.1 GCA_947499005.1 uncultured Aquimarina sp. | reverse complement strand
TTCATCGTTAATTCTTAAATATTTTTATAAATTATCTAAAATCTCAACAACTAGAATTGAATTCGGTTCTCAAAACTTACTAGTCTTAATTCTTTTTTTCTAAGTCTAAACTTAGAACCTTTTTCTGTCAATCAATATTTCAATGAACTTTTACTCGATAAATAAACACTCTCGCAAATGATTATTTCTTTTTTTATTCTCGCTGAAAGCGGCTGCAAAGATACGTTATTTTTTTCCTTACAAACAAGAAAAAATTTAAATTTATTTTTTCTTAATTTTCAACCTTACTAAAGAACTTTTTAACTCCCTAAACCCTTACTATTGTTAGTGCTTAGCGGGCTGCAAAGATACAATGTTTTTTTCTTTTAAAACAAGAAAAATTTTAAAATATTTTTCTGCCGTTTTTCAAAATCATTCAAGGAACTTAAACCCTGCTCCACACTTAATTACTCAAGCGTTTTGCGGGCTGCAAAAGTATATCTTTTTTATTTCTTAACAAGAATAAAATTTACTTTTTTTCTCAACCTCTAAAAACATTTCTTTAACTCTCAATGAACCCATCTACTCCTTATTTTTACTCGTTTACCAAGTAACTGTCGTTCCAACGGGGCGGCAAAACTACAACCTCTTTTTCATTTAACAACTATCTTTTTTTAATTATTTTTTGAAAAAATCGCTAACCCCTTGAAATGAACAACCTATAAGCCAAAATAATTTCGATTGAGAGTTCTTTATTTATGACTCGCAGTTTTTGGTTATTTATTCTTAGAACTCTCCACGCTCTTTTATCCAGAAAAAGCAATAGCGCTAAAAGGAAATATCATGAAATACTTATATAATAAGAGAAGGAATTCATAAATGCTAGACTGAAGGTATTTCTTCTAGGGAGGAGATTCTGACCTGCGTCAGAATGACTCAGGATACCATAATCTCTAGTTAGCTTGTTGCCCTTCGACTGCGCTCAGGGCGACAAGTCAACATGAAAATGCATGACTTCGACTACGCTCAAGGCGACAAGCCAACATGAAAATGCATGACTTTGACTGCGCTCAAGGCGACAAACCAACATGAAAATGTATGACTTCGATTGTGCTCAGGGCAACAAACCAATATAAAATATATGACTTCGATTGTGCTCAGGACGACAAACCAAGGAAAGATATAGTGGATAAACCTACTTCGCCCCCAAAGAAAGGACACGACTTCAACCTTCAACCTTCAACCTTCAACTAAAACTATCAAATAACCGAAATGCGTGAGGGATAGGAGCGGCATCCTTTTATTGGCTTGTTATCCTTCGACTGCGCTCAGGGTGACAAGCCAATATAAAATGCATGACTTCGACTACGCTCAAGGCGACAAGCCAATAAAAGATATAGCGGATAGCCCGACCTCGACCCTAAGGAGAGGACACGCCATAAATACATTATATAATGTCCTTTTTCAATTCATACTATATATATGACAACTGGGTATAGTTTGTTTTTCTTCGAGATACGATTTGATGAGTTTTAATGAAAATTAAATGTCATGAAACAATTATTCTACTTTCTCATATTTATACATTCTATTATATGTGTTGGCCATACGGTTTCTGGTACGGTTACTAATAGTAAAGGTAAACCCATCGCTGGAGCCAATGTTATGATCGACAATTCGTATGATGGCTGTATTAGCGGTACTAAAGGTGAATTTTCTTTTGAGACTCGTCTTGATGGACAGCAGTTATTAGTGGTTTCGTTTGTTGGTTATGAGACTACTTATTCATCGATTGATGTTTCGAAAAACGATGTTGTTACAATTGCGATGAAACCTTCTTTTAATAATTTGAGTAGTGTTGAGATTACTGCTGGAAATATGAATGCGAGTTCGAATAATAAAACTGCTGTCCTTACTCCTATGGATATTGTAACAACGGCTGGAGCTGTTGGTGATGTCTTTGGGGCTTTGCAACGTTTGCCTGGTACTTCTCAAAATACTTCGGATGGACGCTTGTTTGTTAGGGGAGGCCAAGCGAGGGAGTCTCAAATCTTTATTGATGGGCAACGTGTATTTCAACCGTTCTTATCTACTGCTGGGAATACTCCTACTCGTGGTAGGTATTCTCCTTTCTTATTTAAAGGGGTGAATTTTTCTACTGGAGGGTATGATGTTGAATTTGGTCAGGCACTTTCTGCAATTGTTAACCTAAATAGTAATGATGTTGCCGAAAAGGATGAGCTGAATGTTTCGGTAATGTCTGTTGGTGGAGGTCTTGCAGGTACAAAAGCTTGGAAAAAGAGTTCTTTGACTTTTAATTCGCAATACTTGAATCTTGCTCCTTATAATGAGGTTATTTCTCAGCGTATTGATTTCACAAAGCCTTTTGAATTGTTCTCTGGAGAAGTTATTTACCGAAATCAATTTAAAAAAGGATTATTGAAGACTTATATTGGAGGAACTTTTTCTGATCTGGGACTTTTTAGTAAGACTGCTGTCACTCGTGAAGGAGAAACTATTGAGAATAAAAATGCTAATGTTTATTTGAATACTACTTACAAGGGGAAACTGGGCAAGGGATGGAAAATAAGAACGGGAGCTGCTATCTCGTATGATAAGTCTCGTTTTCGTTTTAATACTTTTCGAAATAATGTCGATATTACTGATGGTCATTTGAAGGTAAATTTGAACAAACGTGTTTCGAATTATATTCAATGGAATATGGGAGCTGAGCAATTTTTAAGTTCTAGTGACCATTCTAGTGCTATTTCTGCTGCTTGGTCTGATGGTACTTTTAGATTTGGAAATCATTTTGCGATTAAGCTGGGACTTCGCTATGGATATTTTGATGCAGTTAATGAGCATGCTATTCAACCTCGTGCTTCTTTGGCTATAAAGGCTTCTAAGTCTTCGCAATTTTCTTTGGCTTATGGAGAATTTGCTCAACTTTTTAATGCGAATCGCTCGTTGGAATCTCTTGATATTTCTTCTGAAAAAGCAACGCATTATGTTGCTAATTATACTTTCAAAAAGAATGACCGTATGTTGAGAACGGAAATTTTTCGCAAAAAATATGATGATTTGATTCGTTTTGATGGGATGTCTGCTTTGGATAGCTCGAACTTTACTAGTGATGGTTTTGGGAAGACTAGTGGTGCCGAATTATTTTGGAGGGACAAAAAGTCTATTAAAAATCTTGAGTATTGGGTGACTTACTCTTTTTTGGAGAATAAACGCTTTAGTGAAAACTTCACAAGTGAGGCGACTCCTTCTTTTGGAGCTAAACATAATTTCTCTTTAGTTACGAAGCTATGGGTAGAAAAATGGAAGACTCAAATAGGAACTTCATGGGGGGCATCTTCTGGAAGAACATTTACGAATCCAAATGAATCTGGCTTTTTGAATGATAAAACAAACTGGACCAATGCGCTTAACCTAAACCTGGCTTATCTCATTTCTCCTCAAAAAATTCTGTTTGTCTCTGCGAGTAATGTTTTGGGGGGTAATGATGTTTTTGGATATCGCTATGCTAACTCTCCTGATCCAACTGGGGTTTTTCAACGTGAAGCTATACGCCCTCCTGCTGGTCAATTCTTTCTTGTTGGTTTCTTCTGGACATTTAGTGAGGATAAGTCGAAGAATATCTTGGAGCAGCTTTAAACTAGATTGCTACGCTGTTAGATATTAGAATTTAGACCGCTTCGCTAATAGATCTTTTCTAGAATAAAAGGATTAATGAATAAGAGATGGCTGATGCACTTCAAATTATTACGCCTTACACTTTTATTCTTTTATTCTTTTATTCTTTATCTACTATACCTCCTTTGCCTACTCTAATTCCTAAAAACTACAAGAACATTAAAACAACTCATCCTTAAAAAACAACAACTCGGTATTTCATTTTATTAAAACCTTTAATACCAATCGATATTTGAACTGTAATTATATATTAATTCTTAAAAATCAATCTTATGAAAACTCTTATCAATTTCTGTATTCTTCTAGCGGTTACTTTTCAATTGCACGCTTGTGGTTCGTCTTTAATAGAAATAAATAAAAACTATTATTCTAAGGAAGATCCCTATTCAACGAAAATGCAAGAGGCTTTAAACCTTTGGAAACAAAACAAGATAAGCGAAGCTGCTGGATTGTTTGAACGTATTGCCATAAAGGAAAAGGAAAACTGGTTACCTTATTATTATACTGCATTAGTGTATGCTACTAATAGTTTTGATAATCCTGACAAGAAGCAAGTAGCTATCAATTTAAAAAAGGCACAGAATCATTTGAACGAAGCAGAGATTTTTACGGACAATACCGTAGAAGTAAAAGTTTTACAGGCAATGATCCTTCTTGGTGAAATGATGCTCGATCCCCAGAATAAGTCTCAAACCTTAGCTCCGAAAATTGAAAAGTTATATATGGAAGCTGTAACTATAGCTCCAAAAAATCCAAGGGCAGTAGCTGGTTTAGCTGATTGGAAAATGGGAGAAGCTAAGTGGTTTGGTCGTGATACCACTCCTTATTGCCAAGCTTTTGAAAAAGCATTAGCTTTATTTGAAAACGATGCTCCTAAAGAAACTTTTGGACCTACTTGGGGAAAGGATCGTGTTTTGTCTGTGCTGAATGAATGTAGTAATACCAAATGAACCACTATGGACAGGAAGATCCATAGTTTCGATTACAACTGAAAGTCTTTTTCTATTTGCTAACTTATTGCTGTAAGCTGTAGGCTACATTAATATACATAAGGCCTACTGCTTAAAGCTTAATGCCTATAGCTGCAGACAAAATTTTTAGAAACCAAAAATGAAATGTACTAAAGCACATCGTTTTAACTGTTATTGAGACCAATAAAGTGCAGCGCACAAATAAACTTTGACAGGGTAATTTTTTTTAACTAATCTTACATTAATTGTCTTTATAATGGGAACATTTAAAAAATATTTAAAAATAATACTGGGGGTTGCTTTGTTTTTACATGTTGTAAACTCATTAACACAATACAGCTTTAGTTTCTGGGGGTATTTTTTAAGTCCAAGAGCTGCATTTATTAATTTGGTCTACAATACTGTTATTTTACTAGTATTATTGCCTTTTTTTGATTTTATCGAGAAGAAGTTAAGCTGGGACAAACAAGGTGTCCAGAAGTTTTTCTCAGGCCTTTTGGGTAGTATTGTGCTGCTTTTAATAACAATAATTCTTTTAAAATATTCTCATTATGTAATTATCTCTAAAGAACTAACCCATCAGGAATTTATAGCAGACTTACCAAATCAAAAAAACAGTTATGTTTTTTCGGCACTTATTGGTGCTGGGATTACCCTTTTCTTTATGGCTTGGGGCTTTATCAAAGCCATTCAAGAGAAAAAAGTTAAAGAACAAAAAATAATTGCGAATACAGCTACTGCCAAATTCGATGCACTTCGCAATCAATTAGATCCTCATTTTTTATTCAATAGTCTTAATGTATTGACGGCTTTAATTGATGAAGATGCCAAGGCTGCACGAAGATTCACCACAGATTTAGCAAAAGTATATCGCTATATTTTAGAACAAAAAACGAAAGATGTAGTTCCGTTAAAAGATGAAATTAAATTTGGAAAAACCTACATTTCATTACTTCAAAAGCGATTTGAAGATTGTTTGATCGTACACTTCCCTAATAAACTTGAAAATCCTGAAGGGAAAATCATTCCGCTTTCCCTTCAGTTATTATTAGAAAATGCTGTGAAGCATAATGTCGTCACTACAGATAAACCGCTGACGATTACCATTTTTGAAAAAGATGGTTTTTTACACATTGAAAACAATTTACAACCCAAAACAGTAATGCAATTTTCTACTGGTGTTGGTTTGACCAACATCAAAACTAGATACGAAATGTTGAGAACAAAAACATTTGAAGTCCAAAAGACTAATAATGCCTTTATTGCTAAACTTCCTATTCTAAATAAAGACACTACTGTTATTAACACCGAAATTATGGACAGTAATTATATAGTGGAATACGATAAAGCACAGTCTCGCGTAAAAAAAAGAAAAGAATTTTATTTTAATCTAGCAGCTTATGCAATAGGAATGATCGTATTACTTTTTTTCAATTTAAAATATTCTCCTGATTATTTGTGGATTATTTATCCTGCTATTGGTTGGGGTATTGGGGTGATCGCGCAGGCATTAATCGCATTTAAAAAGAATCCTTTTATTTCTTCGGCATGGGAAAAAAGAAAGTTGCAACAGTTATTTGATGAGAATAAGATTTTTGGTCTGGAAAAAGACCTCGGGAAGAAACATCAAATCGCAAATCAATATATTATTAAACAGAAGGAGTTTTACAATCACCTCGTCAATTATTTACTTGTCAACCCTGGGTTGATGTTGATTAATTACATTCAGGATGGTTGGCAAACTACTTGGTTTCTTTTCCCTTTAATTGGTTGGGGACTTGGATTATTAAGTCATGCCATATATACTTTTAAAAACTCATTGGTTTTTGGTGCAGATTGGGAAGCTAAGGAGATTCAAAAAATTCTTGACAAACAAAATAAACATCAATAATGTCTACAATAACAACTATAATTATAGAAGATGAAAAACCCGCTGCACGTTTGTTAAGACGAATGGTTGAGGGTATTAATTTGGAAGTAATTACAATGCTTCATTCTGTAAAAGAAGCTATAGAATGGTTTTCTCAGAATACGCATCCCGATATTATATTTCTTGATATTCAATTAAGCGATGGTATTTCATTTGATATTTTTGATGAAATATCGACTGATAGTGCCATTATTTTTACAACGGCTTATGATCAGTATGCCTTGCAAGCATTTAAACTAAAGAGTGTTGATTATTTATTAAAACCTATCGATCCAGATGACCTGGAAGACGCTATCGATAAATACAGGTCTCACTTTGAACAACCTCAACCATCTGTAAACCTTCAAGATCTAAAAAACTTATTGGTTTCAAATCATCAAAACACATACAAAGAACGGTTTTCATTTAAAGTAGGTCAACACTTAAAAGTGGTTTCCATTTCTGATATTCAATGTATTTACAGTGAAAATAAAGGAACTTATATTAATACTACTGATAACAGAAATTATCTTTTAGAACATTCTCTTGAAAAAATAGGAGATGATCTTGATCCTAATTTATTTCATAGGGTAAATAGAAAAGCTTTTGTAAACATTAATGCTATTGATGATATTATCGCTTACACAAATTCTCGATTAGAGATTAAATTAAAAAAAGCTTTTGATGATCAAATTATTGTAAGTCGTGAACGTGTAAAAGGGTTTAAAGAATGGCTTAATAATTAACTTGAAGTATAATCTCATTAATTTTTCTGATATAAAAAATTGCTTGATGAGACTTTTGTGTACATTTTACATAATTTGATTCCATAAATAACATTTGAGTGTAACACTATTTTAGAGCGGGACAAATGGTATAAAAAAGAAAAGGCTTCTCTAAAACGAGAAGCCTTTTCTACAACAACTAAATCAAACTCAATATTATTCTTTAATCAAATTAAAGGCTCTCTTCTTGCCTTCTTTTTGCAAGGTTACTATATAGAAACCACTACTAAGAGAAGTCACCGAAATACTACCTCCTTTTTCTATTTCTTCATCAATTAAACTTTGCCCTAATATATTTTTTACAGATACCTTATGAATTCCACTCTGCATATTCGTAAAAGAAATTATATTAGATGAAGGATTAGGAAACATTACTATATCTTCTTCAAAATCCTCAAAACCATCAACTGACAAATTAGCCTCGACAATATTTATATTTGAAAGTGTAAGATCAAACCTGTCTCCTTCACTATTGCTAAATTGCGCAAATAAGAAATAAAACTCTTCGTTTTCTAAATCGGCACTTGGTAAAATTGGATCTGAATTTGGAGGTAAATCATCTAAATTGATATTCAGTGTTACGGTTGATGTTCCCGATTCTGTATCGATAACAGAAGCATCACTTACAATATCAAAATCTCTAATGACATCAAAACCAGAAGTCAAATGTCTTAAGAAATATCTAATTCCTCCATCTACTCCCGAAACAATTGTGTTTCCTGATCCTGCGTGATAATTTGTAGCAACTTCAATCGTCCCTCCTATCGGAAACTCTGTATCTCTAATACTTTCAATATCAACAAAGCTTAAACTTGGAGCAAAAAATCTCGTAACAGTTACAGTTACTTGATCGCTAATAGAAGTATTCGATGTTAATTCTGCTGTTATTATTGCCGTTCCGTCTGCAACAGCTGTAATTAAACCATTAGAGTTTACCGTTGCAACACTTTCATCACTACTCCTCCATGTTACATCTTTATCATCGGCATCTGCTGGTAGTACTTCTGCATTTATCAGCCTAGTATTACCTTCAACTATATTAAAAGACTCTACATCTAAGGTGATAGAAGCTGCTGCTATTGGGAAAAAGGCAACTACATTTACTGTTGCTGTACCTACAACCGAGTTATCTCCAACACTTGTTGCAGTAATCGTAGTCGAACCTCCTTCTAAAACCCCTGTTACATTACCTTCTTGATCTACTGTAGCAATAGTTTCATCTGCAGAAGCCCAAACAACATCTCGATTTGCAAATACAGGATCAACTACCAATTCAACTTCAGTTGTCGTCCCTACACGTACTTCTATAGGATCTGGATTAATAGCTAAACTTGTAGGATCTAAAGCATCTGTATCAAATAATTGGTTTGCAGCTTCATCGTTAAACTCAGCTTCTTCTCCATTTCTCCAACGTACGGTGATGTTATCTATCGTAGCAGCACTTCCTATTCCAAAATGTACAATGTTTAATAAACTTTGAGAAAAAACAGCTCCAGCAGAAGCTACTCTTTTAAATTGTTCTCCATTTGAAGTAGTAATAGTTACTTCTGCAGAAATAGGATCAATATTTGAAATTGGTGAATATCCTACTTTTACTGTTGCATAATTACCATTAGTTGTACCATTTGTATTTTGATAAATATACCATGCTCCAAATTCATCGTCTCCATTAAATATATCTATATCCCCGTCATTATCATAATCGAAAGGTTGTCCCATATCTCCGTGACTGATCGAACTACGGTTGTGTGCTCCATGCGAAGTTGAAACTTCAAAACTAGTCCCTGTATTCATTAATATGTAATCGGATCTTCTGTTTCTTACAAAAGCATAGCGGTGTACCATCATATCCTGAAGCCCATCATTGTTAAAGTCTGCTGTTACAACTCCTGGGTGCGTACCTCCTCTAGGGATATTCCATGCTTCCGAAACATCTACAAAACCTCCACCTGATGAAATATCGTTTCTTAATAAAACATCTTGAATATTTCTGTTTCCTGCTGCTGGAGTTGTCGACACAAATTCATCTACACCATCTAAAGAAAAAGTAATATTAAAGAAGATATTCCCATTTCTAACCGTTTCAATTCTCCACTCGTCACTACCTAGGTAACCAATGTAGATCCCGTTTTCAGTTCTTTCTCCAGCTGTTGGAAATCCTGCAGCGTTAGCTTGTGTAATATTCAATTCTCTTTCTGGATTACCTTCATCAAACACATTGTTTTCAAGAGACAAAACAATATTTCGCGACTTAGCACTTCCTAAGAAAATAGGGTATTCATCATCAAAACCACCTCGGCCTAGTAAGTCTAACTCGAATAATCGTAAATCTCCTGCCGATTTAAAATCAATCTGAAAAGTTCCATTACTTCCAGAAAGCCTTGCGTCAAATCTTTTTGAAACGGGATCGTGATCAATAGCATTATTATCTGCAATTGCAAAAACACCCTGTCCACCTGTAACATATACATCCAAATCACCATCATTATCAATATCGATATGAGAAGCGGCTAGGTTGAAAAATCTATTTCTAATAGCTCCTACAAAAGGACTAGAAGCAGGCAACCATTCTTCGGACATATCTGTAAAAGAAAAATCTCCATTCCCTTTCCAAACTGATAATGGTGCTATCATTAAAATATCATCAATATGATCGTTATTAAGATCTGTTATCAGTACTCTTTCTGATCTAGCATCTTCTAAACCTGGCACAGCAATACGAGAAAATCTCGGACTTACTCCATCTCCATTATTCACGTAAAATACATGTTGACTTTCGGAAGGGTCAATAGGGACAGCATTTATAAACGCAATATCTAAATCTCCATCTAAATCGAAATCGACCCACCTTGGAGAGCGCCCTCTTCCTCCGAAAGGGATTCCTATTTGATCTGGGCTCTCTTGAATGAAAGTCCCATTATCATTTGTATATATAATTGGCGGGGTTGGATTTGCTCCGTTACCGCCACCATTGGTTAAAGCGATGTCTAAATCTCCATCATTATCGTAATCCGCTGCTGCCGAACCATGTAAATCTTGTAATCTAAACCTTGAAAGTTCTTGACTTCTTGTTACTGTTCCATCACCATTATTTAAATAAATAACGTTAGGAGCAAATTCATGAGCATTATGGTTATTTAAAATAAAATCATAATCTCCATCATTATCTAAATCAGCAACTGTTGGCCCTCCATATTTTATGCTGTTTGGTTCGTTCCCTAATCCTATGGCATCGGTTACATCTGTAAAATTCGGAAAGTCTATAGCAGAAGCGTCTTCAATCCTTAATCCTGACAAAGTAACATCGGCACTTCTCGCAAAAATATCTAAGACAACATCTCCTGTAGCAGGAAAGTTTACAAGGAAATTTAACGTTTGTGGTGCACTCGAAGTAATGTCTACATTATCAATAAGTATTGTATTTCCTACCGAAAGACCAATATTTGCATAACCATTATCTGTATCTACATCTAATGTTACAATTTTTGAAAGAGTTCCTGAAACGGTGTAATCAACAGCTATAGGTGATAAAACAGCTACTTCTTGTACCGATGGTAAAATCCCTAAATCTCCTCCCCCTGGCATTGTATCTGGATCATCTACTAAAATACTTGATTGCACTTCGCCTAGTCTAGTAGCTGGTGTAGTTCCTGTATCTAATTGAGTAAACCATGTTATCGTTTCTTCATCGACCAATACTCCACCTCCAAAAAACGCCCAACCGAGTTCCGAAATATTAAAAGTCATTGTTTCGGTAGTTGCTGTAAATGGGTTTGCTGCAAAACCTGCAAATTGACTTGCAGAAGCATTTCTTAATTGATTAAATAATCTGTAAGAGGTACCCACTTCTAAATCTGAAACTGTTACGATAAAATCTAAGTCTGGAGTTATTTGAGTTGGAGCACTTCCTGTACCAATAGCATCCGAATCAATTACAGTCGGGACAGATGTTTGCATTACTGTTTGCCCAGAACTGACCAAACCAGTAACTAAAGCAAGCATTAGTATTATTCTTTTCATAATAAATCAATAAGTTATATTGCAAAGCTCACCAATTACAACGTTTTCGGATATCACATAATCGTTTTATCCTAGAACAAATGTTTTTTTGCAGTGAACTATGCCTTTTATTGCATAGGCTACACAGATCTTGACGTAAATATTTCCTTTGTGATGATTTTTTTATTAAGTTTAAAATGCTAACTAGTCAGCTTATGCTTATTTACGAATCTGATTATCTAACTTCTCACAAAAGAGGAAATGTACTTATCCAAGAATGGAAACCTAAAAATCTTGGAGTAGATACTTTTCAAAATGAAATTCAAAATTTTAGATCATTGTACGACAAAATAGCTTGTCCCAGTTTAATTTGGCTCCAAGAAAATTTATCGATCGATCTCTCTTTAGATTTGCAATTTTGGATTGAAGAAAAAACTATAGTGCCCAATGTAAAGGCTGGTTTAAAAAACATATTATTTACAATCCCTAAAAAATTAGACGTTCAAATAGCTTTATTAAACTCCTTTAACAATGTAAATTCTATTATACGCCCCTCTTACTATACTTCTTTACATGAAGCTCTTATTGATCATGAACGGTATGAAGAAAAAGTTCAAAATAAAATTAACCTTGAACATTCAGAAGAGACTTATATTAAAAGTATTTCTAAAACAAATTCTTCTATAGAATTATCCGTTCAAAAAGAAGATCTGGATTATACGATTAAACACTTAGTAAAATTTAAAAAAGTATTAGAATTTAAAAAAGCAAATGAATCTAACTTTGCTTCTCTTACTAATAGAGAGTTAGAAGTTTTTAATCTTATTTCAAAAAGCTTACAATCTAAAGAAATCGCTTCATTGATGTTTATTTCTTTAGAAACTGTCAATAAGCATCGAAAAAACATTATTAGAAAATTAGGAATTTCACAATCTAGTGATTGGTGGATGTACACTAATATTTTTCTTTAATAAGAATGCCGAATAATCACTCTCTTTTTCCTTCGATTTATACCTAAAAAAAACCTAGAGAATTACCACATTCTCTAGGTATAAAGGGGATTCTCTTATCTTACTTTCATAATAAGAGAATATAATAAGAGGTGTGTTTTTATCTTTTTTCGATAACACCTCTTCCAGACTATAACTGGTGTAAATAAAAGAAGTATTATCAAAAGAAAAAATACCCATTAATGGGTATTTTTAGTTTTAAAAAAGAGATGCTATGGACTGGAAGATTCTTAATTTCAGTTACAACTGAAAGTCTTTTTCTTTTTTCTAGCTTTTGCTGTAAGCTATAGGCTTTAAGCCATAAGCTACATAAGACCTACTGCTTAATGCATATAGCCATTGACAATTTTTTAGAAACTTAAAGTGAGATGCACTAAAGTATATAGTTTCAACTATTCCTGAGAACACTAAAATAACCCTATAAGAAGAATAGTGCATACTACTTATTACCACTTAATAATAGCACTAGCCCATGTAAATCCACTACCAAATGCTGCTAATACTACGGTATCTCCTTTCTTAATTTTACCCTCTTCCCATGCTTCCGTTAAGGCTATAGGGATAGATGCAGCTGTTGTATTTCCGTATTTTTGAATGTTATTAAAGACCTGATCGTCATTTAGTTTAAATTTCTTCTGTATATATTGAGCAATACGAAGATTTGCCTGATGCGGGATTAGCATATCGATATTTTCTGGAGTCAGCTCATTTGTCTGTAATCCTTCCATAATTACTTCTGAAAAACGAGTAACAGCATTTTTAAATACGAATTGCCCATTCATATACGGGTAATAAGTGATATCCTCATCTTTAGCAGTTTCACTTTCTGCGATAATCTCAGGAACCCAATGTCCAGTACTTGGACCAATCATTGCTAACTCTTTCGCATGCTTCCCTTCACTATGCATATGTGTTGATAGAATTGCCGATTCGTCTTCGCTCCTACTTATTACTGCAGCACCAGCACCATCTCCGAAAATCACAGATACCGATCGACCTCTGGTGGTCATATCTAATCCCCCGCTATGATTTTCACTTCCAATTACCAATACATTTTTATACATCCCTGTTTTTATATATTGATCTGCTATAGATAATGCATACACAAAACCACTACATTGATTACGAACATCAATCGCTGGAACTGTTGGCATTTCTAATAATTCTTGCACTTGTACTCCACAGCCAGGGAAATAATAATCGGGACTTAAGGTCGCAAATACAATAAGTTCGATCTCGTCTTTATCGACTCCAGATCTCTCCAAAGCCACCTTAGCCGCCTTCACCCCCATTATGGCCGTAGAATTTCCATCTCCTTTTTTGATATGTCTGCGTTCTTTGATTCCAGTTCTTTCCTGAATCCATGCATCATTTGTATCCATGATTTTTGACAAATCGTCATTAGTCACCACATTTTCGGGCACGTACATTCCTAATCCTGAAATTCTTGAGCTATACATTATCAAATATTTAATTTGTCACAAGATAATAATAATGCATGAAAATAAAACTCGCAAAAGGTGTTTATAGAGACAATTAAAATAGACTTACAAGCGCTTCAAATTCGTATGGATTACAAGGAACTTCTCAAAAAAGTATTTTCTGTAAGACGAAAATCCATTCACTCATATTTTCAGGCTATTTAATCGATTTTTCGATACGATTAGACAATTAATTTCTTTTTTGTTGCACTACAGTGTTAGATTTGTATTGACCAACAAACAATAACACTCAAATAATCTCGTTATGAGAAATTTTTACTTTACATTAATCTGTCTATTATGCTATTCTACAGTAATGGCTGCAGACTTTGGCAATATTAGCTTTGGCTATGCTATAAATCTTGCTAGTAAACAACGAATGCTTTCTCAACGTATCACCAAGACTGCTTTATTAAAGGCAAATCAGCTTGGGAGTGAAAGTTTAGATATGGACTTACGAGCAAGTGTTACTTTATTCGAAGCTAATCATAATATCCTTTATCATAATGCAAAAAAGACCCATCAGAAGTTTATTTATTTGTTAGATAAAGAAGAATCTACTTGGAAAGAATTCATGAAAAGCATCAATGAATTTGATGGTGGTCAAATGATTTCACTCTTAGCTAAGTCTAATGATTTATTAAATGCTTGTCATAAAATTGTTTTAGAACTTGAAGCTGAGGCCAATTTCACTTTTTCGGAATATGGAGCTACAGAAGATTTAATTCTTCAAACTTCTACCATCAATACTTCTGGGAAGCAACGTATGTTATCACAAAAGTTTAGTGTTAATTTCTTAGCTGCTGAATTGTATGGAATGCAGGAGGTTTTTGAAACGGAATTAAATAATTTACGACAAGAGCAACGCGATGATTTATCATTTCTGATTTTCAACAGCCTTAACGACCAAGCTATTGAAGATCAGTTCATAGAAATCACATTATTATTTGAACTATTGGATAAATATAGAAGTATGCATTCGAATATGTCATTATTAAAAATAGTTAGCTTTTGTGATCGTATTTCTAATATTTATGATGAGATAACACACAATTACACGAAGCTCTACGAGGACATAAATACTAATAGGAAAAAAGACTTTTCATCTTTGACTTCAACTAACAAATAATCGCTTAACATAAATTTATTATTGCTTTGTAAGTTTCAATTTATTGTTTCTTAGCAATTTTTAGGATCAATACTTATCTTTGAGGGTGAAATTATTGATCCTTTTTTTCTTTTTTTCTTTAAAATGTCATCACAAAACAGCACTTCTAAAAATATTTTTGGTCAACCTCTAATCCCGTGCTGTTATGAACCTGTAACAGGTTTCTTTCGAGATGGGTTATGCCGAACTGACGAAATGGATCGTGGTACTCATGTCGTTTGTGCTGTTATGACCGAAGAATTTCTAGAGTACACTAAACATTGTGGAAATGATCTTTGCACTCCGATTCCTCAATATAATTTCCCTGGTTTGAAAGCTGGTGATAAGTGGTGCCTTTGCATCTCTCGATGGTTAGAAGCAGAAAAAGAAGGGAAAGCCCCATTGATCTTTTTAGAAGCTACAGATGAAAGTGCCTTGGATTATACTAGTATGGACACTTTACTTAAATACGCCTTAAAATAGTCCTACAAAACACTCATTTCAACTAAAAAAATAGCCACTTTAACCGAAATGACACCATAACAAAACATTTTTGATTCAAAAAATCTTACAATTTAGTATCTTTAACATTCTAAAATACTGATTAACAGATTTTTACACTTAAAATCATGAAGATTTTTAAGATCATTATTGTATTACTATGTTTTTCTCAAAACTGCTTTGCCGAAGCATTTGGGTCTATATCTTATGGAGAAGCTGTTTATATATCTAGTCAACAATGTGTTCTAATACAGCGCATGACAAAAATCCTCTTATTGAAGCAAAAAAGTCCTGATCCATATGATACAAAAACTGAATTCGACCTCAGCCAATCTAAATTTGAGACTAATTTATTTACTCTAAAAAATAACTCTGAAAAAACGACTACAAAGATTCGATTTTCTTTAAGGCAAGTTCAAAAGCAATGGACCCTGTATAAGCAACTACAATTAAAAAGTAATTCTCCTTTAAAAATCTTAGACTATACCGAACAATTGATTCGAGAGTGTACGTCTTTGACAGATCATATTAAAAAGGCTTCTTTACTATTCGCTGAGGATCATAACGCTTCGATTTTAAAAGAAGACCAAGAATACACTATACAAATTGCGAGCAGGCAGTCTATGCTTTCTCAACAACTTGCTGTTTATTTCTTAGCTTGCGAGTTACGTTCTAAAAACATAGCCCTTTGTAATAAAATTGAAGAAATACGAGCATTACAAAAACAAGATGTAGAGTTTTTAATCTTCAATAGTGCTAACAACGATATGATCGAACAAAACATCAATCTCATTACTGTAGCTTTTGATAATCTCGATTATTATGTAGCCAATAATTTTAACAAACCGCTTAGTTATAAAAAAATCATTCAATTTACTAACGAGATTAGTATGCTGTACGATAAAGTAACCGAACAGTATCTTGATTTATATGGTTCTATCGAATCATCTTTTTATGCTAATGAAAGCCAATCAGTTATTTTTGAAAAAAAATAATATCCCTTAACATTAGGTTTTAAACAAATATCTTTCCCTTATTGCCTAAATATATAAGACCTCTACTGTATGGGAGTCGTACAATGTAGTTCCCTTTTAATTCCCATTTAATATTTTTTACTACATCTGATAAAGTTTTTATGAATTTTCTCGATGAGCAGGAAACTAAAAATTAGTATCATCTTATTACTACAGTTCGTCTTCGCTTTACTAATTAGCTACATAACATTTACTAATACCTGTCATAAAATTTATAAATAGCTATTCTATCATAAATAAAAGTTAAACACTTTTTAATAATAGTAATACTATTAAATTTGCTGCTGAAACTATGTATACATGCAAGATCTACCCTTAAAAATTACTATTGGATCGAACCTATACCTCAAAAACCCCGAGAGTTCTGACCTTGGACAACGTATCGTTACTAACAGTATCGAGTTGATTCATGAATTGGGGTTTGAAGCTTTTACCTTTAAAAAGTTAGGGCAACGTATTGGTTCGAATGAAAGTTCTATCTATCGATATTTTGAAAGTAAACACATGGTGTTACTGTATTTAATTTCATGGTATTGGTCTTGGCTAGAATATCGTTTGGCTTTTTCTACTTCAAATATTAAAGATCCAGAAGAGCAATTACGTATAGCTATACGAATGATCTCTCAAAAAGTAGAAGAAGATCATGCTTTTACATACATTAATGAGGTTAAATTATTTCGAATCATCATAGATGAAGGGTCTAAGGCTTATTATACCAAAGCAGTCGACAAAGAAAATGAATTAGGTTTTTTTAAACCTTATAAACGTCTTGTAAAACGCATCAGCAATATGGTTCTTGATGTTAACCCAACATTCAAATATCCAAATATGTTAGTTTCAACAGTAATTGAAGGGACTCGTAAACAGCGTTATTTTCAGGAACATATTCCGGCTTTAAGTAACCTAGATGATAATGAAGACTGCATCGTTACTTTTTTCGAATCCTTAGTTTTAAATAGTCTAAACATTGAAATAGATGAGTGAAAAAAAATTACATCCTTGGGCTCGGTTTGTCAACCTTTTAAGTCTCGAAAAAAAGGATATCAAGCAGATTATCTACTACTCGATTTTTGCTGGTTTTGTTTCTCTAACATTACCTTTAGGAATTCAAGCAATCATTAACTTGATACAAAGTGCACAGGTATCGACTTCTTGGATTATCCTTGTTGCTATTGTTTCGCTTGGAGTAGCTTTTCAGGGAATCTTACAATTCATGCAAATAAGAATTATAGAAAATATTCAACAAAAAATATTTTTTAGAGCTTCTTTTGAATTTGCTTATCGTTTCCCTAAAATTAAATTAAGTGAATTAAGAAATGATTATGCGCCCGAATTGGCAAATCGGTTTTTCGATACATTAACGGTTCAAAAAGTATTACCTAAGCTGATTATCGATTTCCCAACTGCATTTTTACAAATCGTATTTGGATTGATCTTATTATCATTCTATCATCCTTTCTTTATACTATATGGGGTACTATTAATTCTGTTGATATATATCGTGTACAAGTACACTGCAAAAAAAGGTTTAGATACCAGCTTGAAAGAATCCAAAATGAAATATCAAGTTGCACACTGGATTCAACAAATTGCTAGATCACAAATAGGCTTCAAAATTTCTGGAAAGACAAGTTTAGGACTGGATCGTAATGATGAATTAACTTCTAAATATCTTGATGCTAGAGAAAGTCATTTTGGAGTATTAAAAAGTCAATTTATACAATTAATTGGGTTTAAAGTTCTGGTAACACTAGGTCTATTGGTAATTGGAGGAATGCTTGTAATTAGACAACAGATCAACATTGGTCAGTTTGTTGCTTCCGAAATTATTATCCTTACGGTTATTAGTTCTGTAGAAAAACTAATTTCTGGGTTAGAATCCTTTTATGATGCTCTTACTTCATTAGAAAAAATTGGACAAGTTGTAGATAAACAACTTGAACCTAGAGACGGCACGGCACTTTACGATGTAGAAGAAAAGTTAAATATTGAAGTCGATGAAATCGAAATAGATTCGGACGAAGGTTCTCCTTTACTTAAAGGTATTTCTTTAAACATTCCACAAGGAACTAGAATATTAATTGATGGGGCTTCTGGTGCGGGTAAAACTACTTTTTTAAAGCTTATTGCTGGTGTAGAAACTCCTACAAAAGGAATTATTTATGCTAATGATATCTCATTACCTACCGTTTCGTTAAACGATTATCGATCTTCTATAGGGCTCGTTTTACCAACGCAAACTCCATTTGAAGGAACGATACTTGAAAACATTACTTTAGGCAGAAAAGATATTAGTCAAGAGCGCCTTCATGAAGTATTGATTAATTTGTCTTTGTTAAACTTCATTAAGAAACAACCTCAAGGAATCAATACCTGTATTTATCCAGAAGACTTATCGATTCCCTACAGTATTACCAAAAAAATCTTATTGGCGAGAGCATTAATTCATGAACCAAAATTACTATTACTAAACCATCCTATCGAATATTTTGATGCCTCTTGTGCGCAACAGGTTGTAAAATATTTGACAGATCCGAAACATGATTGGAGTGTCATCATTATTAGTAAGAATAATTTATGGCGTAGTAATGGCTTTATAGAATATGCCATGGAAAACGGAACATTGATTAAAAAATAACTGGCTATGCTAAATATATCTACAGAAAAATTAAATAAAAAAGTAGACCTAAGCGGATATAAGGCCTACGAAAAATTGAAACAATCGGAAAATTATCCGAAGTTCAACTTATTTTTGAAAATCTTCTCAATTATTGGGCTGATAGCATTATTCTTGCCGTGGACGCAAAATGTTACGGGTAAAGGTTATGTTACAACATTAAGTCCAACGAGTAGACCACAAAACATACAATCTGCCATTCCTGGGCGTATAGAAAAATGGTACATACGTGAGGGAGATTTTGTAGAAAAAGGAGATACGTTAATGTTTATTTCTGAAATAAAAAACAACTATCAAGATCCCAATCTAATAGAACGTGTTACAGAACAGCGAAATGCTAAAAGCAGTTCTGTTATAGCCTATCAGCAAAAAATTGATGCTTTAAACAATCAAGTAACTGCGTTAAAAAGAGAACAAGGCTTAAAGCTCAGTCAAGCTAAAAATAAGCTTGAACAGTCTCAACTTCAAGTCAAAAGCGACAGTATTGAATTGGAAGCAGCCAAAACCAATTTTACAATTGCTGAAAGACAATTAAATCGTATTGAAAGCTTACAACAAGAGGGGTTGAAATCTTTAACTGATTTGGAAATTAAACGACTTAAACTACAGGAAACTCAAGCTAAATTGATCAGCAAGAAGAATAAACTATTATCTAGCAAAAACAAAGTCATCAATGCTAACATAGAGATCTCTAGAACCCTTACAGAATACAATAACAAGATTGCTAAGGCAACTAGTGACCGCTCTACAGCCGAATCTAGCCGATTTGAAGGAGTAGCGCAAGTTTCCAAACTAGAAAACACCTTATCGAATTATCAAATCCGTACGGGGTTGCATTACATTACCGCTCCGCAAAGTGGATATGTTAATCAAGCCCTAATTGAAGGTATAGGAGCCACTTTTAAAGAAGGAGAAAAGTTAATGACTATCATGCCGACTGAGAATGATTTAGCAGTAGAAACTTTTATCAACCCTATGGATTTACCATTGATGCATGTTGGTGAAAAAATACGGTTACAGTTTGATGGATGGCCTGCAATCTTCTTTAGTGGTTGGCCAAATGCGGCTTATGGAACCTTCGGAGGGGAAATTGTTGCCGTCGAACGAAGTGTCAATAAAAACGGGAAATTTAGAGTGTTAATAGCTCCAGATAAAGACAGTGAACATATTTGGCCTAAAAACCTTAGAGCTGGTGCTGGTGCCAACGCATTTGCTTTATTAAATGATGTTCCTATCTGGTTTGAAATATGGAGACAACTAAATGGATTCCCTCCTAACTATTACACTCCTGAAACCAGAAAAGTCAACAAATTAGAGAAATCAAAATTCAAAATTAAAGTCAAATAAATGAAGTATATATTTTGTTTTCTATTATTAAGTTCTCAATGGCTTTTGGGGCAAAATGACACTATACTTTCTTTTGATGAGTATATTGGATATGTAAAAGAATTTCACCCTCTTGCTAAACAAGCACAACTAAAAATTGAACAAGGAAAAGCCGAAGTTCGTAAAGCTCGAGGTGCTTTTGACCCCAAGCTAGAAAGTGCTTATCAGGAAAAGGACTTTAAGAAAATCGATTATTACGATATTCTTGATATCAAACTAAAAATACCAACATGGTTTGGTATCGATTTGACCGCAGGGTTCGAAAAAAATAGTGGCCAATTCCTAAACAGAGAGCGTAATGTTCCCGATGAAGGTCTTTTCAACGCTGGGGCAACAGTAGATGTTTTTGGATTATGGATTAATAAACGTATCACTACCCTAAAGAAGGCTAAAATTGTTAGAGAGCAAAGAGGCTTTGAATACCAATTGCTGTTAAATGAGGTTATTTTTGACGCCGCCAATGCTTATTTCACATGGAAAAACGCTTATGACAATCGCCAATTATATGAGAATTTTACAGAGACTGCTAAAATCCGATTCAATGGTGTAAAGTCTTCTGTAAGCGCTGGTGACAAAGCTCCCATTGATAGTATCGAAGCTAAAATTGCTGTTCAAAATAGACTTATTGCTTTCAAACAAGCAGAAATTGATTACATGAAAGCAAGGCTTGATATGGAAACTTATCTATGGACAGAAGACGAAGTTCCCTTGCAAACTCAAGATCAGGTAGTGCCCGAAAATACGTTAAGAACGAGTACCAATAACGTATTTCAATTACCTTCATCTAATATTCAATTACAGCAATTTATTGACAATCATCCAAAATTAGCTTTGCTTGACAGGAAGTCTAGATCATTAACCATCGAACGAAGACTAAAAGTAAGAGAATTGTTACCAAAATTTAAGGTGAAATATAATTTTATCAGCCCAGATGCGGATGATTTTGAACGATACAATACCGATGAATTCAAGGCTGGATTCACATTTTCTTATCCGTTATTTCTAAGAAAGGAGCGAGCTGCGCTAAAATTAAATAGTCTCAAACAAGAATCTATAGGTTTTGAAACACAAGCCACTACATTACAAATAAATAACAAATTGAATGCATTGGTCAACAATGTTCGAATCTATAAAGAACAATTACAGTTAATTGAAGATGCTGTTGTGAATTATCAAACACTATTAAAAGCTGAAGAACGAAAATTTGGCGTTGGAGAAAGCTCTCTATTTTTGATTAATTCGCGTGAACAAAAATTAATAGATGCTCAATTAAAACAAAATAGCGTTACGTTTAAATTAAATGCAACAAAAGCTAAATTATTTAATAGCCTAGGAGTGAATTAGACTACTAAAAACCATTCGTTCAACCCTATTTATGCATTCAATCTTCAATCGAATACATAGATTTTTCATATTCCCAAAAGGGTGAAATGAATTTTTAATAGAATCGGATTCTACATTTCCTGCCAGTTCCCCCTATTATTTATATTTTTATCTCGCTTAATCTAAAGTTATGAGTACACAAGATAATTTTATAGATCATATTAATGAAGGCTATACCTGTAAAGGTGACTTTATTTCGTTGGGGGGTGCAATGCTTGGAGAAGAAGTATATGGAGATGCCTCTGTAAAAATCCCTTTAAAAACCTTAAACCGTCACGGTTTGATTGCTGGTGCCACAGGTACAGGTAAAACAAAGACGTTACAAATTCTTGCTGAGAATTTAAGTAACAAAGGTGTTCCTGTGCTGTTAATGGATCTTAAAGGGGATCTTAGTGGGTTAGCACAACCAAGTCCTGGACATCCAAAAATTGATGAACGACACGAAAAAATAAAAATTCCATTTGAAGCGAGTAGTTTCCCTGTAGAAATATTGACTTTATCCGAACAAGATGGAACTCGACTTCGGGCTACGGTGAGCGAATTTGGCCCTGTACTACTTTCAAGGATTTTAAATGTTACTGAAACACAGGCAGGAATTCTAGCAATTATTTTTAAGTACTGTGACGACAATGACCTTCCGCTGGTGGATCTTCCTGACCTTAAAAAGGTATTGCAATATGCCACAGGGGAAGGGCGTACTGAAATACAAGAAGAATATGGAAGCATATCCAAAACTTCGACAGGCTCGATCATTCGAAAAATTATCGAAATAGAACAACAGGGAGGAGATCTTTTCTTTGGAGAACGTTCTTTTGAAATTGATGACTTAATGCGACATGATGATGAAGGCCGTGGCTATATCAATATCATTCGACTTACAGATATTCAAGATAAACCAAAGCTGTTCTCTACTTTCATGTTAAGTCTTCTAGCAGAAATCTATAGTACTTTGCCCGAACAAGGTGATAGTGATCGCCCAGAATTGGTGTTATTTATAGATGAAGCACACTTAATATTCAAACAAGCTTCCGATGCCCTACTAGATCAAATTGAAAATATTGTTAAGTTAATTCGTTCTAAAGGAGTAGGGATATATTTTGTTACTCAAAACCCAACTGATGTTCCAGACGGAGTATTAAGTCAATTAGGTTTGAAAGTACAGCATGCCTTAAGAGCATTTACGGCTAAAGATCGAAAAGCGATTAAATTAACAGCCGAAAATTATCCGCTTTCCGATTTTTACAATACCTCCGAAGTTTTAACTTCTCTTGGGATTGGAGAAGCCTTAGTGTCTGTATTAGATGAGAAAGGGCGCCCCACACCATTAGCACATACGATGTTACGTGCACCTATGAGCCGTATGGATGTATTAACCTCTAAAGAGCTTAAGGAGTTAACTTCTTCGTCTAGTCTTTCGAAAAAGTATAATGAGACCATCGATAAAGAAAGTGCTTTTGAAATTCTAAATGATAAGATCAAAAAAGCGAAAGCAGATGAGGCCAAAACTGCGGCAGAAAATGATCGTAAAAAATTGAACAGACGCTCTTCTTCTAGAAGAAATACCACGAACCCTACGCAAAAAGCTATAGTAAAAGTATTAACCAGTGCCACCTTTATTCGTGGCGCTTTAGGAATATTGAACAAAATGCTTCGTTAATACTATAGAATATTAGCATATTTGCCAACTAAAAATATTTGTAACAATTACTTTTAAAATTTAAATAGCCTTCGGCTTATAAATAACTGTATGAAAAAGATTGCCCTTACTACTTCAGGAATTTTATTACTATTTTTTGCTATTGGATGCACTAAAAAAACAGATCCTTTTGAAATTGGGAAAGACTATATCGGTAATTTAAAAGCAACTTCTAAAGTTAGTGAGGTAGATCTAGCCTTTGCTAATGACTCTGTTGTAAAGCGCATCGCTGGAGACGAATTCATTGGTACAAGTAATGAAATTAATGTTTATGAAAAAGGAGGTAAGCACCTTTTAATCCTTGAAGCTAAAGAGGAGTTCGATAGCACAGCTACTGTTAGCTCTATACAAGTTATCGATCCTCGCTTTAAGACTACTAAAGGACTTAATATCAACAGTACTTTCAAAGACATTAAAGACAACTATACTATTTCTAAAATTTCAAACACATTCAGTAACGTAGTCATTGATATTAAAGAAATTAATGCTTTTGTTAGTATTAGCAAAAAAGACTTACCTAGCGAGTTGCGTTATGATAGTGAAGCTAAAATTGAAGCTTCTCAGATTCCCGATACTGCTAAAATCAAATATTTTTGGTTGTACTGGTAACATCCTAAACTTTAAAACATAACGAATTCCTTTTATGGAGTTTATTCTTTTATGAAAAAATTACTTCCATTACTTTTCGGTCTCAAGCTTAGGATTCAATATCTTTTTTCCAAAGAAAAAGCCATTACTACTGCTTTCGATCTCTTTTGCACTCCAAGAAAAGGAAAAACGAAACCTTACGAAGCAGAATTCTTAAATACTGCGAACCAAAAAAACCTTCAACTTGCTGGCCATGATATAAAAATGTATGAATGGCAAGGTACCGCAGGGACAATACTTCTACTTCATGGGTGGGATAGTAATAGTTTTCGTTGGAAACCAATGATCGAATTACTTCATAAAAATAACTACCATATTATTGCTATAGATGCACCAGCACATGGACAATCGAATGGAGAAATCTTAAACGTTCCCCTATACACAGAATGCTTAAATGACTTTCTAAAATCATATAAAGTAGATGCCATCATTGCGCATTCTATAGGAGCAATGACTGCCATTTATTTTGAGAAGAAGTATCAGCAATTAATAAATACTCCTATTATCGCTTTAGGGCCTCCTTCTGAATTATATTTATTTTTCAAAGGCTTTAAAGACACTTTGGGACTTTCAAAACGATTTATGAAAGGGCTTGAAGAGTATTTATTTCAAAAATTCGGCTTTTACCCTAAGGAGTTTTCAATTGCTCGATTTGCAAAAAAAATTAAAGTGCCAGGCTTATTAATTTTAGAGAAAAAAGACCCTTTAGCACCCTACCAGCTTTCGAAACGTATTGCAGATAAATGGCAAAATGGAGAATTGATAGCCGTAGAAGGAGTTGGACATTCTTTAAAGCACCCTGATATCGATAATAGAATCTTAGAGTACTTGAATGCTGAACTTTCTTAAATGTTTATTTTTGTATTAAAGACTAAAATGTAGTGGGAGAATTAACAAGACTTAATAAATATCTAAGTGAAATTGGGTATTGCTCAAGAAGGGCAGCAGACAAATTAATTGACGAAGAAAGGGTTTATGTAAATGGCAAATTAGTTGAAATGGGATTAAAGGTTTCTAAAGAAGACCTTATAGAGATTGATGGCGAAAAAATACAAGATCCTAAAAAAGAGCACGTATATCTAGCATTTAATAAACCTATTGGAATTGTATGTACTACAGATGTCCGAGAAAAGGATAATATTATAGATTTTATTAATTACCCTCAACGTGTTTTTCCTATTGGAAGGCTAGACAAACCAAGTGAAGGCCTAATACTTCTTACAAGTGATGGTGACATTGTAAATAAAATCCTCCGCACAGAATACGATCACGAAAAAGAATATATTGTAACTGTAAACAAAATCATTAACAACGACTTTATTTCAAGAATGTCTAATGGTGTACCTATTTTAGATACCGTTACTAAGAAATGTAGTGTAGAAATGGTCAACAAGTTCACTTTTAGAATAATTTTAACACAAGGATTAAATAGACAAATTAGACGCATGTGTGAGTATTTAGGGTATGAAGTAACTCGTTTAAAGCGAGTTAGAATCATGAATATCCGTTTAAATTGTCCTGTTGGAGAATATATTAACATAAAAAAAGAGGAACTTTACAAACAACTTAAATGACTGATTAACAAATGATTAATTATTTATATATTTGCATTTTTTAACATTAAAAAACAACAAAACAATAATATCAACCGTAAAAAGTGTTTTTTATCGATATTTTCCTTAATTTAGTATTTACAATAAGTGAATAATTTTTTGGCATGCTTATTGAATTAAGCCTAGCAAAACCAAATCTTATGAAAACAATTTTAGCCTCTATCTTTTTATTCTTGGGATTACTCCAAGTAACAGCACAAAACGAATTATATTTCGTGTCATCAGAAACAGCATTTTTAAGAGCTGGTCCAGGACCTAATTATATTGTTGTAGCTGAATTGTCTAAATCAATGCAAGTAACCGTAATAAGTGACGAGTTTGGTGACTATTGGACAGTACAATACAAAACAATGAATGGATTCATTAGAAGAGATGATTTAATTGCTATTGTAGCCCCTACTGTTGCAGTAAGTAATGATGATGATTACGATGATGATGAAGATTATGATGATGGAGGAAGCTCAAAAGAAGATAAGTATGAAGATTGGGACACAACTGAATATGAAACTGGTGAAACTCCAGAATGTTTGAATATTGTTCCTGAATTTGACTACAATATGGACAACTTCCTAAAGATCAAGAATGATGGTTCTGATACTGAAGCTGTAGTTAAACTTATAAAGATTGACAATCAAAACACAGAAGAAATAACATATCGTATTGCTTTTATTAAAGCAGGCGACATCCATACTATGAATAACATTCCGGCAGGTAAGTATTACCTTAAGATTGCTTACGGTCAAGAATGGAAAGAAACAAGCTTAGACGGAAATTGTACAGGTAAATTTACTGTTAACCCACAATACGAAAAAGGTGGAGATATCGTAGATTTTTACCCTGTAAAAAGTTCTAATGGTACTGAAATCCCTAACTACGAACTTACTTTGGATGTAGAGCACACTGGGAACAACAATTTATCTACAGATGATATTTCTGAAGAAGAATTTAACAACGACTAGATCACTTTGGTTTACATAAGATAAAAAAGCTTCACTTCGGTGAGGCTTTTTTTATGCTTATAGTTTTTTATCTCTATAAACCATAATCATTAGTTATACCAATTAAATATTAGTGGCAACCTGTTTTCCAATAGCTATCAATATTCTAATAAGATACACAAGCTCACTTATACTAAATTGACTACAAAATCACCTCTAAAAGGTAGTTCTATTTTAAGCTTATGATTTATAACAATAGAAGCAATCTCCCTATTACTCTAGCGCCATAAAAATGACAATAAATAAAGCTTATGCTAATTATGAATCTATTAAAATAGGTTAAATAAACCACTATTGACTGGAAGATCGATAGTTTCGGTTACAACTGAAAGTCTTTTCCTGTTTTCTAACTCATTGCTTTAAGCAAAATTTTTAGAAACTAAAAGTAAGATGTATTAAAGCACATAGTTTTAACTATTATTGAGACCCATAAATCCCTTTTCAATCACCACTATTAAGAAGAAAATATAATGAGCCTTTAAAATAAATCAATGATAAGGCATTTTTTTAAATCCAACTTTTAGCAAACAAAAAAGACTATCCTAAAATAAGGTAGTCTTGTATGGATTAACAGTATATTATAAGACAAAAGCTTACAACTCTTATCAACTAAATCTTATTCAGAAATCTTTCCTGTGTAATACAATTCTAGTAGTTTTAAACGGAAAAGGAAATCATATTTAGTTCTTACCAAATCTATCTCGCTATTTTGAAGTCTTAATTTTACTTGATTAAATTCAAAAGAATTACTCACACCTGCCTCAAATCTATTTTTAGCATACTCAAATGCTGTTTGCTGAGCACTTTTAGCAACCTGAGCAGACTCATAACTCTTCTGACTAGTCTTAGCATCTAAATATGCTTGATATACTTGTTGAGTTAAACGCTGTTTAGCCTGTTCTAATTCGAATTCCGAACGCATCTTAGCAACTTTAGCTCTACTTATAGAATTTCTTACTCGATTTCTATTAAAAATAGGTATCTGTAATTGAGCTCCAAATGTTAAGTTTTTACGCTGATTCAACTGATCAAAAAATGAGTCTTGATTTATTACTACATCTTCTCCACTTTCAGGATCACGAAATACGGGATCTTCCTCTTGTCTAATCTCAGAAGTTCCATAAGAAGCGGAACCTGTTAACACAGGTAGCAAATCAGATTTTACAATCTCGATATCTTTTGATGCTAAATTTAAATTCTCCTCTACTCGTTTTATTTCATTCCTTTTAGAAATTGCTCCTTCCAAAAGAGTCTCAAATGGTACATCAAGAAAACCTTCATCCAAAATTGCTTCACTTGAGTTTTCTAATTCAAATTCTTTCTCAAAAGGATAATTGAGCAACTGCTTTATCGATAAAATGGAAAGGCTTACACTATTTTCCACATCTATAATTTGCTGGTTTTCGTTTGCATAATTAGCTTTTAACTCTAAAACATCTCCTCTAGGTACAACCCCCGCTTCTATCAATTCATTTGTTCTATCAATTTGCTCTTTTGTCAGCTCATTCTGAGCTTTTAATATCGATAAGTTTTCTTTGTTTAACAGTACTTGTAAATATGCATTTGCTAAATTTAAACTTATGTCATCTTTTAAACTCTCAACACCATACTCTGCTATTAATTTTTGAATTCTCGCCCTTTCGGACACCCTGTAATTTTTAAACCCATTGAATAGTGTTATATTAGACACTGCACCATAACGAGAACCTCTACTATTAGCTTCAATCAATCCCCCACTCCCATTATCAGAGAACCCTCTATTCCAATTATTTGAAGCATTTGCGTTTAAATCTGGTAAAAATGCTCCTTTGGCATCTTTAATATTCAAATCAGCATCCTCAATGCTTAACTCTTGTTGTTTTACTTGAATATTATTCTTAATAGCATAATCTATACACTCTTGTAATGACCACACTTTTTTATCTTGAGCATGTAAAAATCCAGTGCTTAATAATAAGCACGCGAATAAATAATATATTTTTTTCATGATTTGCGCTTATTTCTTCTTTTCAGCTTCAGGAAGTCCTATAGCATTCCATTCTTTTATGTTGTCCTCTTTAGTCAATCCAGATTTAACTTCTGCCTTAATACCATCGCTAAGACCTATTTCTACATCACGCCTTTCAAATTGTTGCTCTCCAACAGCTACTTCAACATAAGGTTTTTTCGTTTCTTTATCGTATTGCAATAAACCTTCATCTATGGCTAAAACATCTTTAACCTCATCTAAAATGATATTTGCATTGGCACTCAAACCAGCACGTAAGTAGTCTCCTTCTTGAAGATTTAGTTTGGCTTCTATTTCAAATTCTACAGCTCCATTTTTTTCTACTCCTTTAGGGGCTATATAATTTAATACCGCATCATAACTTTTATCTGGATAAGCACCAACCGTAACTTTGATAGGCATCCCTTCTTTGATACGACCAACCTCTCCTTCATCAATAGTCCCCTCGAAGATCATCTTTTGGATATCAGCAATTAAAGCGATTTCGGTACCTTCATTAAAATTATTATTTTGAATCACCTGATTCCCTTTTTTAATAGGTACATCTAAAATAATCCCTCCAATTGTAGCCTTAACGGTTGTATTTGCTACTGAATTAAATCCTTTCGCTGTTCCCGTTTTCACAATTTGATAATTTTCATTAGCTGATGAAAGACGCTGTTTAGCTTGATCGAAGTCAGCTTTAGAATTATCAAAATCGTTAATAGAAATCACTCCTTTTTTATATAATTTCTCTTGACGCTCGAAAATTTTCTTTTGGTTATCAAAATCGATTTTGGCTTGCGACACCGAGTTTTTTGAGGACTGTAAATTGGATATGCTAGGAATGACCTTAATTTCAGCGATCTTATCACCTACCTTTATCGGGTCTCCAGCTTCTACATATACCTTACTTACTATCCCATTGATATTGGGGCGTATCGACACTTCTTCATCTGGTATAATTTTCCCAGTAGCAATACTCGAAAGGCTGATATCTGTAACATATGGTTGTTTAGTCTTATAGACTACGTCTTCTTTCTTATTTCTTTTCCAGAAGTAGAATAAGGCTACTCCAAAAGCTAACATAATAGCTAATAAAATGATTCTTGTAGTGTTTTGCTTCATGTTAATCTGTTCTTAAAGCTTCAATTGGTTTAATTTTAATAGCAGTTTGCGCAGGAATAAAACCTGCAATCAAACCACAAATAACTAATATTACTAAGGAAATACCTACAGTAGGCAAATCGATACTAGCGTTATATAACATAGCATCTCCTTCGGGATATTTACTATCTATAAAAAGATTTACTAAAAAGGTTACAAAGGCAGCAAAAGAGACTCCTGCCATACCTGCAAATAATGTTAGAAAAAGAGATTCTAATAATATTTGACGACGAATACTACTTGGTTTTGCACCTAATGCTCTTCGCACTCCTATTTCTTTGGTACGTTCTTTTATTACGATAAGCATTATATTACTAATCCCTATTACTCCCGATCCAAGAATCATAATGCCGACAAAGTAAGAAACTGCTTTAAGTGCAATGAAAAGCTGATTGAATTTTTGTAAAAACTTATTAAAATCCCAGTTCCCTACAGCACGGTCGTCCTCTGGATGAATATCGTGTCGTTTCCTAATCAATGCCAAAATATCTTCTTTTACATCCGTAATAGGGATATCGTCAACACCTGTTATCATAAAAAAGCCAACCTTATCTCCTCTATTAAACACTTGAGAAAATGTAGTAAAAGGTACGTGTATATTTTTTTGTTCATCTATATTTTTCCTTCCATTGATCGAGACATCCTTATATACACCAACAACCTTAAAAGAAACCCCTTGAATTTTTATATAACTTCCTATTACCTCTTCTCCTGGCTCATATAATTCACTAATTATTGCCCAACCCAATACGGCTATTTTTCGTTTCTTTTCTATGTCTGATTGGTTGATAAACCTACCTTCCTTTATCTTCAAAGAACGTTGAGTTAAAATTTCAGGATAATCCGCTTCTACCAAATAGGATCCTGTATTCATTTCATGAGTGATTATAGTAGATCCGCCCCATCCTCCTAATCGATTTCTTGGAGAAACTGTTTTTAATCCTTTGATATTTCTTCTAATCGCTTCTGCATCTCCTACATTGAATGAATACCTTCTATTTTTAGGGTTTCCTTTATATGCTTTAGTAATCGTTTGAGACCAAACAAAAACAGTGTTTGTAGACATTCCATCAAACTGTCTTTGTACCCCATTCTGAAATCCATTACTAGCAGATAACAAGAGGACTAAAATAAAAATACCCCAGAACACCCCAAATGCTGTAATAAGAGTTCTAAAACCATTAGAATTAATAGATTCTAGTATCTCTTTCCATAAATCTCTATTAAAAATACTATTCATCTCTTAAAGCAACTATTGGTTTAATTTTAGCAGCGTGTCTTGCGGGAACATAACCAGCAATTGCTCCTGCAATAATTAATAAAAAAACGGTAACAACAGCAACACTAAAAGGCACACTTGGATTCAAAATAACGTCTGTCTCTATAAAAGGACTAGCAAATTGAAGGATACCTAATCCTGAAAACAATCCTAAAAACCCAGAAATTGTAGTAATAAAAATCGCTTCATGTAATATCATATTTATTATAGATTTCGGTTGAGCTCCTAAAGCTTTTCGAATTCCTATTTCCTTAGTACGCTCCTTTACTATGATCAACATAATATTGCTGACACCTACAATTCCTGACAACAGGGTTAAAACTCCAATACCCCAAAAGAAAAATTTCATCCCCACATTCATCATGTAAATATTTTTACCTTGAGTAAACATATTTCTAAAAACAATTCCTCTATTGTCATCAGGATGTACTTTATGTACTTTATGTAAATACTTCTTTATTTGCCATCCAAAATTCTCTAAACGGTTCAACCCTTCATCGTAGCTATCACTTGGATTAAGAGTAAACTCCATTCTACCAATTTTGTTTTGGCTATTATACAAACTACTAAATGTTGAATGAGGTATGTATACAAATGTATCCTGTCGCTCCCCTCCTTCGTCTTCATAAACACCAACTACTTTGTAACTCGTATCATTGATAACTACTGTTTTGCCTACTGCTCCTTTGTAATCGCCTCCAAAAAGATCTTGAATAGGTCGAGGCCCCAAGACCACTACTTTTGACTTAATATCATAATCCCGCTGACTTAAAAATCGCCCAGAAACTAGATATGCATTATTTAGAAATTGACTATCTGGTTTTACCCCAAATAATATGTAAGCTCCGTTATTTTCCTTGTAGGTAGTAATTGCTCCATAGCGCTTTAGCAATGGGGATTCGTATTGTATTTCTCCTTCAAATTTATCTATAATTGCCTGGTAATCTTTAGGTGTGAAATCTATTTGTCGATTAGGATTCAAACCTTCGTAACTCTTGCTGGTTCTACCTCCAAAGAAAGAAATTTTCGTTGGGATATCTCTTTCAAATTGCTTCTTGGTGCCTTTTCTAAGCCCCTCTGCAATTCCTAATAAAATGATTAAAATAAAAATACCCGAGCTTACTGAAAATCCAGTAAGGAAAGTTCGAAGCTTGTTTTTTGAGATTGCTTCGAAAATTTCTTGCCAACGCTCAATATTAAACATGAGCTAATGCTTTTATGGGTTCAATACGTTCATCATTTATGATAACCCCATCTTTAAGATGAACGATGCGCTTTGTCATTTTTGCTATGTCAAGCTCATGAGTAACGATAAGAATAGTCTTTCCTTCCTCGTTGATCTTTTGAATCAAATCCATTACTTCATAAGAAGTTTTAGTATCTAAAGCTCCTGTGGGTTCATCTGCTAATAAGACCTTTGGCTCTGAAGCTAATGCACGTGCTATAGCTACCCTTTGTTTTTGACCTCCAGACAATTCGTTAGGTAAATGATCTGACCAATCAGCTAAACCTACTTTTTCTAAATAAAATAATGATTTTTCTAAACGTTCTTTTCTTCCAACACCTTGATAGTACAATGGCAAAGCAACGTTATCCAATGCCGTTTTATATCCAATAAGATTAAATGACTGAAAAATAAATCCTAAAAATTGATTACGATAATTCGCTGCTACTTTTTCACTAAGGTTTTTTATCTGTGTCCCATCAAGAGTATAACTTCCTTGATCGCCTTCATCTAAAATTCCTAAGATATTTAAAAAAGTAGATTTTCCAGATCCCGAAGAACCCATGATTGAAATTAACTCTCCTTCTTGCGCAGTGAAATTGATCCCTTTAAGTACGTGAAGGTTCCTATTTCCTACTGGATAAGATTTATGCAAGTCGGTAATTTCAATCATTCTCTTAAAATTTTGTTTAAAGATATTCATATAACTATTCTAGCTATAGAATGTGTCAAGGAAATTGACAGTTTTAAGAGGATTTTATGAATTTAATAATAAAAGTATAACGTTACTTTATGAATATCTCCCCTAACAGTCCCAACTTGGTCTATTTGTACGGATTTTTCAAGTTAGAAAAGTAGTCTCTTAAAAAGAAATGTTGAAGATTATTTGCGATTTCGATATACCATATAACCTATAAAAGCAACTAATATGTAAGGGATTACCATAAGGTAGGTTATTCCGTTGTTAATTCCTTTCGCTTGACTTACACCTTCTTCACTTTCAAGTACTGCTCGACACATCGCACATTGAGAGTAAGCGATATTAGCAATTAGTAACAATATGACTGTTTGAATAAGTTTCATTTAAATACACTTAAAATAAAGACTAACGAAGACTGAACAAAATCAGAATCTAGCTTTATGCTATACACTTATCAGGTTCATTTAATCTTCGATCCATTAACAATAACCTAGCTTGGATAATATGGTGAAATCATTACATATACGACTACTCCTGTAATTGCGACATATAACCAAAGAGGAAATGTATACTTTGCTAGCTTTTTATGTAACTCGAACTTCCCTCTTGCTGCCCTAACATAGGTAAACAACACAAATGGAATTACGACAATGGATAATACAATATGTGTTATTAAAATAACAAAGTAAGCCACTCTACTATTACCAACAACTAGCTTTTCTGCTTCCGAAACAATACCATCGAAATTGGTGTCTCCAAATTTAGTAGCATCAGAAGAGGCATGGTACGCCACATACATTAATAAGAACAGTACTGAAAAAATCATTGCCGTTTTGATTAGTTTTTCATGTAAGTTTCTATTTCCTTTCTTTATCTGAATGACCGCTAAAACTAACAATACTGCTGTCAATCCATTAATTGTTGCATAGATAGGAGGTAAAAAACCTAAACGAGGTAAACTTTCTATTCGAATTCCAAATAAAGCCGCTACAGCTAAAGGAATAACTACAGATAATATGATGATTAATATATTTTGGTTTCTCTCTGATTCTAATGTACTCATTGTTGTTTTGTTTACTCGTTCAATAACTTTTGAATGTCTTCTTCCAAAATACTGACTTGCTCTTCTTCGCCGTTATCAGCAATTTTTTCGTCTAAACTGACTGTACCTCTATAATACACAATTGGGTTTCCAAATTGATCATATCTAGATCTCAAATAACCATTCTTGTCTACCAATGCAAAATATCCAGAATGCTCGAAACCTCCAGGCACATCGGGATTTTCTTCAGCAAAAAGATTAAAATGATTTCTCGCTAAATCGTAAATTTTTTCTCGATCTCCAGTCATAAAATGCCAATCGGGATTTGTAACCTCATGTGCTTCGGCATATTTTTTCAATCTCGTAGGAGTATCATAAACTGGGTTAATTGTAAATGAAGCAAAAGCAACTTCTTTCCCTTGGAATTGCTTTTCTAAGTACGACAAGTTACTGGTCATTTTAGGACAAATCGTTGGGCAATTGACAAAGAAAAAATCGACTATTGTCACTTTTCCTTTATAGTCCAAATGGGTTACCAATAAACTATCCTGATCTAAAAAAAGAAACTCGGGAAATTGTTTTTTAACTCCATCTAATTTTAAGAACGCTAATTTTTCGTTCGTGATTGGGTTTTCCCCACTCATACGTGTATTAGAAACGATATTGGTATTCTTAATACGGTTTACGATTCTAGGAATAAATATAATTCCGAATAACAGCACTATAAATGAAATTCCTATGTAAGAATATTTTTTCATTGATATTTAAATTCTACTTAAAAAACCAGAAAATTACTCAGAGATTTTCGTCTTAAGTTTATTGTATTTTTTGAGTGCTAAACGATATTCTGCTAGAATCACTTTAACATCATCTTTCATCTTACCATTGATCTCTGCCACAGAAGACGAATCATAACCATACAACTCTCCCACTTCGTCATCATCATCTCTTCCTCGAAGATTTCCTTCTCTATCGATAATAAAAACATAAGGACTATATAATTTTGAATCTAATTGGTAAGGCGTTTTTAAGCTTCTATGAAATGATCTAATCCCATTACCATCCCCATATATGAAATGTAGGTTTTTGGTATCTGTAAGCTCGTCTAATTTCACCCTAACTTCATCAGCTAATTTTTCTGTTTCCTTTGGCAATATCACTAAAAATTGAAAATCATCGAACTGGTAGAAATAATTATATATTTTTTGATTTAGGTTAAAAATATTACCCTGTGTCGTTTTCAAATCTGTCCCCATAAAGGCAACAACACTAATCTTATTTTTTAGCTGCAGACTGTCATTTGGCGTTTCCAAACCTTCAAGGGTCCCTATATTAGTTTGCAACACAGGAAGTTTCGAAAAGTGATTTACCCCAGACGCAAAGAACAAATATGCAACTAGTGGTAATAAAAACAATATTCCTAAAACAAGAAATTTCTTCATGCAAAATGAATTTTCTGCAAAGGTACAGTCCTTAACGAATTCAATAGTTATAAAAATCAAAAAAAGGGCATTTATTGCCCAAAAAGACAACAAACACCCTAACAACTAACAGAATTTATCAATCGACTATCCTAAACGAGCTACGGTATAAGCATTTCCTGATCGTCTGTAATACACTCCATCATACACAAAAAATGTATTTCGATCCACAACTACTTTCCTATATCCCAAAGGCAATGCTTTCACTCGTAATCCTAGAGATGGTCGTGTAACTATATAAGCTCCATTTTTACGTACATAATATCTATTATTGGCAATGTATACTTTTCGCCCCTTGTGCTTGATTACTACACGAGATTTAGGTAGCCTTTTTACTTTCATCACTTTTTCACGAGGCCCTTTCTTAACCACTACAACTCTTTTTGTTGGCTTCTTTACAACTACTGTTCTAGAAACTTTACGCTGAGAAAACCCTGAAAACGAAAATCCTACAATCATTAGTACTGCTAATAGTGTTTTTATAAAAGTATTCATAAGTCACTTATTTAAAGGTTACGAATACTTAGACTCTTCTTTTTAAAAAAGGATTAATCAGGCAACCTCTTTTTTTTATAATGTTGCTTGAATTCTACACTTAAGACATCTTTCTTCTTTAAAAAGAAAAAAGGTTTCATAGATTTGCGCTCAAAATCTTAATTAAAAAAGAATGTCAGTAAAAATTTTCGGACATAAGTCTCCAGATACCGATGCTACAGCATCTGCATTAGTATGGGCATGGTATATGAATGAAAAAGAAACCTCAGCAAAAGCCTATGTTTTGGGAACACCAAATACGGAAACGCTTTTTGTTTTAGATCATTGGGGTTTTGAAGTTCCTGAAGTATTGAATTCTGTTTCGGCTGATGACAAAGTAGTTATTGTAGACACCAATAATCCTGCTGAGCTTTTTGATAATATCAACGAAGCACAGATTGTTCAAATAATAGATCACCACAAGCTAGTTGGAGGCATCGAAACACCTGCCCCAATTGAAATATGCATTAAACCATTAGCTTCTTGTGCATCGGTTATGTACACGATGATGTCTGAAAATGATATTTCGGCAATGCCAACCAATATAAAAGGATTAATGTTATCATGTATTCTTTCTGACACCTTAGAATTCCGTAGCCCTACAACTACAGAAAAGGACAAAGAAATTGCTGCATTATTGGCTGATCAATTAGAGATTGATATGAATGCCTATGCTGTAAAAATGTTTGAGGCAAAATCGGATGTATCTCATTTTTCCGATGAAGAATTAATTAAAATGGATAGTAAGAAATATGAAGTGGGAGGGAAAAAATACCGCATATCGGTGTTAGAAACTACCGCTCCTAATATTGTTTTAGATCGTAAAGATAGTATCCTAAACACTATAGCGTCTGTAAAAGCGGATGAAGAGTTAGATGAAGTATTACTATTTGTTATTGATATCTTAAATGAAGAAGCTACTTTATTTGTACCTAATGATACTGTAAAGGGAATTTCTTCGACTTCTTTTAATATAACACCGACTTCTGATTTAGTGGTTTTACCAGGCATTGTTTCTCGTAAAAAACAGATTATTCCTGCTTTAGGGTAAGTAATAACTTTTTAAATTATTTAGTTAGGCTGAATTCGATTAATTTGAATTCAGCCTAATTTTTTACCCTTCAAATTACACTACAGGGCCTCGTTACAGCTGAATGGATAATGTTTATTCAAGATTAAAGTATATTTGAATACTTTTTTAGGCCTTTTCAGTATATACTAAAAGAAGAAGCCAAAATTGATGGTCGCACCCCACTTACGAATATCTCCTGGATTGTTAAGATAATTCCCCCTAAAGTTAAAGTCTAAACGCATTACCTTAAATATATTACCCACTCCAACACTATATTCGTAATATGGAGTACTAGATGGTGCTATTAAATTTCTTCCCGAATTATCGATTGCTATATTCTTTTCAGATAACGATCCTACCACGGTTCTAAATGTTACTAACTCTCTAAGGTTTAATTTTTTCAACAAAGGAATCCGCTGAAATAAACGCCCTCCAAAATTGTGTTCTAAATGCAATGAAGCGTAACTATCTGTAACGAATTCGTAGAAATTTAATTGAGGAAACGTATTAAAAATTGAAAAGAATGACTGGTTCGCAGGTACTACACTTAATAACCCCAATGGCACTTCCCCAAAAGTTTTCCCTACCTCTAGGGTAGAACGCAGTTTACCTATGCCTCCTATATTAAAAGGTTGGCGATAAAACATTTGTATTCGTTGGTAATCAAAATCACTATCTGCCACTCCTTCTATCCCTGTGTAATATGATAATGAAATTATAGGGTGCCTGTTCTTATTAATCCCAAAACGATCTACACCAAAACCTGTTACTTTTCTTCCGGGCGTAAAAGTGACACTTCCCCCCACTTCAAGCTGTTTAATTTTATCTACGTTTTCTCCTGTTTTAGGGTCGAAATACGAAAGACTAAACTGTGATGGATCGGCAGGCTCTAAAGTTCTATACGAAGAATTTAAGCCAAACTTTAAATTCTTTATCGGCTCGACGGATAGCGCTAAGGACGTTAGGTTAATGCTAGTTAATGAGCGGTTATCACCAACGGTAAATAAGGTATTAGACGCAAAACTCCTTCCCTGCACATCATTTGTATTGGTTAAACTCGCTCCCAATTGTTCTATATCTCTACGATTCCCTAATGTTAACTTCAGACGATTTCTCTTATCCAACAATACTTTAGATACAATACTATATTTAAACTTGTCATCTCCAAAGCCATAAGCCCCATACCCTTGTAAACGCCATAAATCATTAGGCCCAAAATAAGTTCTAGCTCCAGCTCTAAGTCGGAATCCTTCAATATCATTAAAGCCTATGGATGACAATACTGGTCCATAATCGATTTTTCCCCAATGAATATACCCAGAAGCTAAAATTTGGGTCAGTGAATAGATATTTTTAAATGCTTTTACATTCTTAAGAGTATCTAACATCGCATAGACTTTCTTCTCGTCTTTATTAAGACTTTCTAAGCGGTTATTATCCCAAAAGTTATCGTTTCGATGATAAGCATCAAAAGTTGTCGGATTTACTTCCTTCTTATAAAATTTATCGTCTTTAGGAATGTCAAATTTATAATTATCATAGAGCGAGGTGCGCTTCCCATACATTCCTCGAGAGGATTCTTTTTTTCTTAAAGTAAAGTCTGTTTGAAAGAAATCTCTAGTAATCAAAAATAAAGAGTCATTTAACACTTCGTATTCTTGCTCTATATACAGTTCCTTTACCCAATTTATATTTGCGCTCTTGGAAGCCTCCATATTAATATCCTTAACAGCCCAAGTAGTATCATTTACCCAAAAGTCTCCTTTAAAAGTAAGCTCGTTTGATCTCCTTGGATAGTAGATAATATTGTAACACCATTTCTTATCTACATAGGCACTATCTGCTAACACATAATTATATACATTGATTCCTGTTTTAGATAACGGGCTAGTAAAACTTTTGTCATAAAGTTTTATGTAATTATCATAAATATTGTAATCTGTATACAGGTCTTTAACGAAGGCAATTAAAGCTTGGTTATTACTAAATCCAGAATTTTTGTTTCCCAGTAATTCTGTTTTCTTTCGGTTAATTTTATTGTCGCCGTATACCTTTGAAACCGATTCATTAATAAAAATTGGTAAATATGTTTTCCCTGAAATTCTTGACGTATCTGCGTAATCAAAAATGAATTCCATTCCCTTAAACAATCGGCTTTTCTTCAGTGTACTATCGATATTATTAAGATCGAATTCTAACTTCTCGTATTTCTTATACTGATATTGGCTAAATTGCTTGACTCCATTTTTTCGTTTATTCTTCCAAATCTTACGAAGGATCTCAATAGCCGGGTTATTTTTTTTAGGCTGTTTCCCTTTAACAATAACTACTTGACTAAGCGAACTGCTTTCTTCTTTTAACTCAATGACTAATTTATAATTAGCTCCCTTTTTCAGAGGCACAGTCTTGGTTTCAAAACCGATAAAACTTACCTGAACTTCGGGATGAGATACTTTGTCTTCCAAATAAAATCGCCCATTTTCATCTGAAATGGTTCCTATAATAGTCCTCGGAAATGTAACATTAGCAAAAGGAATAGGCTCATTTGTTTCATCGACTAGTATTCCACTTACTTTTACTTGAGCAACTACAAGTTGCATTCCTAATAAAAAAAATAATACTACAAAATACTTCTTCATAAATAAATACCTCAACAACAAATAAAAAAGTGGTTGTGATTAAACCTGTTTTATGCATTAGAAAATCCATTCTGTCTGTGATCTAGTGCAAATACGATCGTTAACAGTATTTCTTGTACATCAAAGCCCCATAACAAAATCTAATACATAAAGTGGATTAAAGAAATGTTGTCACTAAGTTATACGATTTACTAACAAAAATTTCGCATATCTGCCGTTTCTTTTTCACTATTCTTTCGTTAAAAAAAGCAACCGTAACTTAGGCTACGCTTGATTTTTTTGCCTTAGACTAGTAAAAAATAATTCAGCATATTAATACGAAATTCTTATCAGCAAATCATATTATTTAAACTTCTGATATCTTATCAAGTGACGACAAAACTTCGATAAATGTAAACCTTATTATACAAACACCTAGTAAACAAAAACCCCTTCTCTAGGTAAAAGAAGGGGTTTTATGATATTGTTAACAAGTAGTATTTAAAGCATTACTTTTTTAACCGCCTTAATTACATCTTCATTATTCGGCAACCATTCTTTTAATAAGGTTGGTGAATATGGTGCAGGTGTATCTGCCGTGTTAATTTTAATAATTGGTGCATCTAAATAATCGAAACAATTATTTTGCACTTGATATGTGATTTCTGAAGCAATATTTGCCAAAGGCCAAGCTTCTTCTAAAATAATCAAACGATTTGTCTTTTTAACAGACTTGTAGATTGCTTCTAAATCTAGAGGGCGTACCGTACGTAAGTCAATAATCTCACAAGAAATTCCATCCTTAGCTAAGATATCAGCGGCTTTGTAAGCTTCCTTGATAATCTTACCAAAAGAAACAATAGTTACATCACTACCTTCTCTTTTTAAATCTGCAACACCAATTGGCAATACATATTCTCCTTCTGGCACTTCTCCTTTATCTCCATACATTTGCTCACTTTCCATGAAAATAACTGGATCATTATCACGGATAGCTGCTTTCAATAATCCTTTTGCATCGTAAGGATTTGAAGGAACAATTACTTTAAGTCCTGGTGTATTTGCAAACCAGTTTTCGAAAGCCTGGGAGTGCGTAGCTCCTAATTGACCTGCAGATGCAGTTGGGCCACGAAAAACGATAGGACAAGGAAATTGTCCACCAGACATTTGACGAATCTTAGCTGCATTATTAATAATTTGATCGATACCAACCAAACAGAAATTAAATGTCATATACTCTACAATAGGACGGTTGCCATTCATAGCACTACCTACTGCAATACCAGCAAAACCAAGCTCGGCAATTGGAGTATCTAGTACACGATCTGGACCAAACTCATCTAACATCCCTTTACTGGCTTTGTAAGCTCCATTATATTCAGCAACTTCCTCACCCATTAGGTAGATAGACTCATCACGACGCATTTCTTCAGACATCGCTTCGCAAACCGCTTCTCTAAATTGTATTGTTTTCATATGATAAAATTCGCTTTTGCTCTTGTAATTAATTTACAGCTAACAAAAATAAGTAATTAATACCTTTTTAATGGAGCGTAAAAACTTTAAAAAAATGTTATGCATGCATAGCTTTTTAGCATTTAAATTTGTAATTTCGATTTTAATAAAAATAATGGCAGAATTTTAAAGGGTTGACAACTCATTAAGAATTTAAGTAGTTATTTAAAAATCGTTTTGATTCTTAAAATTATTATTTAGACGTATTTTAAATAGAAGTTCTTTTTAATACTTTTGAAAGCGTAAACGGTTGCAGCTATTTAATTTTGCAATTTGATTAGAAATAAAATTTTATTCACTCAATAAATATTAAGATACATGAAGATATTAGTTTGTATAAGTCATGTTCCAGATACTACTTCGAAGATCAACTTCGTAGAAAATGACACTCAGTTTGACACCAACGGGGTTTCATTTATTATTAATCCTAATGATGAATTTGGATTGACTAGAGCTATGTGGTTCAAAGAAAAACAAGGTGCGAGTGTAGATGTTATTAATGTCGGTGATGCTACTACAGAACCTACACTTCGTAAATGTTTAGCAATCGGAGCAGACAATGCTATTCGAGTGAATGCCACTCCTACAGATTCTTTCTTCGTAGCTTCACAAATAGCCGAAGTAGCGAAAAGCGGAAACTATGATTTAATCATCGCTGGTAGAGAGTCTATCGATTACAATGGTGGTGTGGTACAAGGAATTCTAGCTGAATTACTAGGTGCTAATTTTGTTAATACTTGCGTAGGACTAGAAGTTGAAGGAACTACTGCTACTGCTATACGCGAAATCGATGGCGGAAAAGAAACTTTAAAAACAAGTCTTCCACTAGTAATTGGTGGCCAAAAAGGATTGGTTGAAGAAAGTGACCTTCGTATTCCCAATATGAGAGGGATTATGATGGCTCGTAAAAAGCCGTTAAACGTTGTAGAACCTACAGGAAATGAAACTCACACTACTGCTGGAAGCTTTTCTAAACCCGAACCTAAAGGCAGCGTAACTCTTGTAGATGCTAGCAACATAGATCAACTTGTAGATTTATTACACAAAGAAGCTAAAGTAATCTAGTCACCGATTGTCTCATTAAAAAGAAAGAAAAATGTCAGTTTTATTATACGCAGAAACAGAAAATGGAATTTTTAAGAAGGCAGCATTTGAAGTGGCTTCTTACGCAAAAGGTGTCGCCGATGCTTTGGGAACGAATGTCGTTGCTGTATCAGTCAATGCCAATGACGCTAGTGAACTAGGTAAATATGGAGTACAAAAGGTATTGAATATCTCTAATGAGTCTCTAAACAGCTTCAAAGCTAAAACCTATACAACAATAATTACTGAAGCAGCTAAGCAAGAAAATAGTGATGTTGTCATATTATCTTCTTCTGCAAATTCAAAATATATAAGTGGATTATTAGCAGGACAATTGAAGGCAGCTATTGCTTCAAACGTAGTTAAATTACCAGTTAGTACTTCTCCCTTAACGGTGGAACGCACAGCTTTTACAAACAAAGCATTTCAACAAACCGTTTTAAATACAGATATCAAAATCATTTCTGTTTCGAGTAATGCTTATGGCATTATCGAAAATGAAGTTACTGCTGAAGTTGTTGACTTTAGTGTTTCTCCCGCTGACGATAGCATCGAAATTACAAACATTGACAAAGCTACAGACAAAGTAAGTATTGCTGATGCCGAAGTTGTTGTTTCTGGAGGAAGAGGACTTAAAGGACCTGAAAATTGGAATTTAATCGAAGATCTAGCAGATGTCCTAGGTGCAGCTACAGCTTGTTCTAAACCTGTAAGTGATATGGGATGGAGACCTCATGATGAGCATGTTGGACAAACTGGAAAACCAGTAGCCTCTAACCTATATATTGCTATTGGTATCTCTGGAGCCATTCAGCATTTAGCAGGAATCAACGCCAGCAAGGTAAAAGTTGTGATCAATACAGATCCCGAAGCTCCATTTTTTAAAGCAGCTGATTATGGAGTTGTTGGTGATGCTTTTGAGGTAGTGCCCGAATTGATAGAAAAATTAAAAGCTTTTAAAGCTTCGAATGCTTAACAGTTTTTTAGTTCATAGTTTATAATTCTAAAGAATGATAAAAATAGACTATCAACTAGCAGTTATTAACTAACAAGTAACTAAAGAACCCAGCCCTAATTGTTAATAACCACATAAAAATCTTAGTTTTTATGTGGTTAATTTATTTAGGAATCGAAAAAATATAACGAATTTAGCCGCAAAGAGAGTTTTGAGTATGAGCTTGGTACGTTTAAATATTAGAGGTATTTCCTACAGTCAGACACAAAATGGCGCGTATGCACTAATATTAAGTGAAGTAGAAGGAGAAAGAAAATTACCCATTGTCATTGGAGCATTTGAGGCACAATCCATTGCTATTGCTTTGGAAAGAGAGATTAAGCCTCCTAGACCGCTGACACATGATTTATTTAAAAATTTTGCTGAACGATTTGAAATCATAGTAAAGCAAGTAATTATTCATAAACTTGTTGATGGTGTTTTTTATTCCAGTATTATTTGCGAAAGAGATCGCATAGAAGAAATAATAGATGCTCGAACGAGCGATGCTATTGCTTTGGCTTTACGTTTTAAAGCCCCGATCTTTACCTACCGCAACATACTAGATCAGGCAGGGGTTCATCTTCAACAAACCGAAACAGAGATTCTTAATCAAGGGGATGATACCGACGAGGAACTGGAGAATGTACATGTAGAAAACGAAGGAATAACTTCCGATTCTACTTACAAGAAGATGACTTTACCCGAATTGAATGACGAATTAAAGAAAGCTGTACAAGCCGAAGACTACGAAAAAGCGGCTAAAATAAGAGACGAAATTTCGAACAGAAAATAAACTTGGCTTTGAGCTTCAAGCCTCAAGCACCCAGCAAATTTTGCTGATAGCTGATAGCTAGTAGCTGATAGCCTTTGTGAAGCAAACAATGAAACAATACTTAGACTTAGTAAAACATGTAATGGAAAGCGGCGCCGAAAAAGGGGATCGCACAGGAACAGGAACTAAAAGCGTATTTGGTTATCAAATGCGATTTGATCTTTCTGAAGGTTTTCCAATGGTAACCACTAAAAAAGTACATTTTAAGTCTGTAGTATATGAATTGTTATGGTTTTTAAAAGGAGACACGAATACTGAATACCTAACCGAAAACGGAGTGCGTATTTGGAATGAGTGGGCTGATGAAAACGGTAATCTTGGCCCTGTTTACGGTCACCAATGGCGTAATTGGAATAGTGAAGAGATTGATCAAATTAAAGAAATCGTTGAAACACTAAAAACGAATCCGAATAGTCGTCGTATGCTTGTTTCTGCATGGAATCCTTCTGTATTACCAGACACCTCTGTTTCTTTTTCTGAAAATGTAGCTAATGGGAAAGCGGCACTACCTCCATGCCATGCATTTTTTCAGTTTTATGTTGCAGACAACAAACTGTCTTGCCAATTATACCAACGTAGTGCAGATATCTTTTTAGGAGTTCCTTTCAACATTGCCTCATATGCTTTATTGACAGAAATGATGGCTCAAGTTTGTGGATATGAAGCTGGAGAATTCATTCATACTTTCGGTGATGCTCATATTTATAACAACCATACAGAACAGTTAGAACTTCAATTAACTCGTGAACCTAAAAAGCTTCCTAAAATTAAAATAAATCCGAATATTAAAGACTTGTTCGAATTTACTTTTGAAGACTTTGAATTGATTGACTACGATCATCATCCTCATATCAAAGGAAAAGTTTCTGTATAAGAACATGGTATATTGATCAAACTTCAAAAGTTGTCAATACACAATTTTTCCTTCCAAAGTCATTAATGACATAATCGTCAGCTTCACGGTCGTTCACCCATAAAGCATCATCAATCTTGTATTTAAATTCAAAAGATTGATCCATTGGTAGTTTTAAATTCTTTTTAAACACCCCAAATGGTCGTTTTTTAAGGCGAATTCCTTTCCAATGGTTAAAACTTCCGAAGACTTCAACTTTTTCTACTTTTTTAGATGTAACTAAAAAAGTAACTTTACATATGTCCTTATCCTTAAAAAATTTCTTTTGAATGCTCATACTGATCAAGTTTAACGATTAAATATAAAGTGATCACGTTGAATGAAGATTAGTTAAGTGTTAACAATTAAAGATAGGATGAGCTTAAATGTTAATTTATGTTTGGAAAAAAGAAAACAGATACAAGTATTGACCCTCAACAAAAGGCGTTATTCGAGCATGCCCAAATTAGAATTAAAGAAAAAAAAGGCCTCTACAATCATTTCATTTTCTATTTGGTAGGATGTCTTTTTATGCTCCTTCTAAATCTTGTATTCAAAATCGGTTTGGAATGGAAGTTTTTTAATTTAGACTGGTACGTTTACGGTATATTGATATGGAGTTTTTTCTTAATCGTTCATGCACTGAAAGTATTAGTCTTTAGTAAATTCATGGGCAAAATTTGGGAAGCTGAGCAATTGGAGTATCTTGTCACAAAACAGAAAGAAAAAATTGATAAAATGCAAGAGAAGTTAGATTTACAACTTCCAAAAGAAATGATTTCTGAAAAGAATATTTTACTAGACAAAACAACCCCAGAACCAGAAGATTCTGACCCTGAAACCTTACAATAAACTATGCTTACCATCATCGTAGCTGCTGCAGAAAATAATGCCATCGGAAAAGACAATGACCTTTTATGGCACTTACCTATAGATTTTAAACGATTCAAGAAACTAACCACAGGACACCATATCATCATGGGGCGTAAAACTTTTGAATCTTTACCGGGCATGCTTCCCAATCGAACGCATGTAATCATCACCAGACAAAAAGACTATATTCAAGAGAATTGTATCGTAGTCAACTCACTAGAAGAAGCTATTACCTACACTTCTTCGGACACACAACCTTTCATTATTGGTGGAGGAGAAATTTACAAACAAGCTATGGAAGTGGCTGATTGTATTGAAATTACTCGAGTACACGAAGCATTTGAAGAAGCCGATACGTTTTTCCCTGAAATCGACCTTAAAAACTGGAAATTAGAAAGTGAAGACAAACATCTAAAAGATGAAAAGCATAAATTCGATTTCACTTTTGAAACCTATAAAAGAAGTACTAATTAGAATTCAATCTTTTGAAAAAGTATATTGTTTTACTAGTATTATTTTTGAGCTCAATATCCTCTTGGGCACTACAAAAGCGTGTATTTGATTTAAAAGAGCCCAATAAAATTGCGAAGACGCAAGAGCTTAAAAAATTAGAGAGTTTCAAGCTACAGTTGAAACAAAACAAGGTTGATGGAAAATTATACCTCAACGAAATAAGACAATATTCTAAAGATTCTCTAAGGATTCTTGCCGTAAAACTTTACAGCATTCAACAGCTATCTGAAAACAATTTGCTAGCAACAGATATTTCATTAAACCCCAAATATTATCTTGATTTACTCGATGAACTTAAAGAAAGTGATATTGATGTCAAAGAATATTCTTTTCTCGAGTATCAATTGATGGCTTACCAAATTGCCACAACCGAACATAAGCTTCTTCTTAGTAAAAGTTTCAACTACTTATTTTTTGCAATAATTATAAGTTTGATTTTTTTACTTTTCTACAAGAAGAAAAAACCTAAAATTACCTCTACTCCTATTTTAAGCCAACAAGAATTAAAAGTTAAACATCATATTCTTGAAGGAAAAACCAACAAAGAAATTGCAGAAGCTCTTTTTGTAAGTGTCAATACCGTAAAAACGCATATCACAAACATATACCACAAGCTTTCCGTAAGCAATCGCCGAGAACTACTAGCTAAATACCAAAATAGTACGGGTACTAGTACTTAAATCACACTTCCTTTTTCGTTTAAACATTGATTTTTAAAAGTTATTAGCAGAAATATAATTTTTAAAATCACATGAAAACTTTACTAAAACTGTGTCTATTATTTTATAGTGTTACACTCTTTGGGCAATCACCTAACGAATCTTCTTCTACACCTAATGATTCCAAAAATTCAATTAATAACGAAACAACTCACACTTCCGAAAAACAAATTGTAAACCTACTTATTAGAAGGTGGGAGAAATCTAAAGAATATACCTTAGCTGTTTTCGATGCTATTCCAACTGATCAATTGGAATACAGGCCTCTCCCCAATCAAATGAGTTTCGCTCAGCATTTTATACATATAGGTTATATCAACAATTCATTTATAGGAGTATTAATAGACCCTAAAACGTATCCTGACTTTGAAGCATTGAGAGATGCCGATTTTTTCATCAATCGCCCAGACCCCGTTCATCTTTTTGAACCTGATAGCTTAAAGAAAAGAACACCTACAACAAACAAAAAACTAGTAAGAGATTATGTGATTAAAACTTATGACTTTGTGATTTCTAGCTTAGAAAATTTAACGGATCATGATTTAATCCTAGGTCTAGAGAAGGAAAAACCTTGGTATTTGAAAGGTCACACTCACCTAGACCTCATTTTACGTGGAGAAAGCCACACGTCTCATCATAGAGCACAGGCTATTATTTATTTAAAAATGAAAGGCATTCTCCCTCCCGAGTATTCAAGTCATAACACTCTTTAATTTTCAATAATACATGAATGAATGAAATTCATATGTATCAGGAATTACAGCACAATAGTTTTTACTGCATTATTATTGATCACTTGTCAAGAAATCGAAACGAATCGAAAGCAAACAGATATCCAGAAATTGAAAAAAGAAATCAAAGAAAATATTACCAATATTGTTTTCCTAAGCGCTAACAGGGAAGTAATCAACTACAAAAAACCTGATTTCCTTACCCCTGTTTTTAAGTCCATAAAAAAGTTGTGTCATGAAATTGATCATGTATTATTCAATACCGATGAAAAAGGGTTTCATATCCAAATTGTTACTACTAACAACGAAACCTTCTTTTACAATAAGGAATTTAATGACAGTATTGCTGCTAATTACAAATACAGTAACTCCATTCATTTATCCTTTAAAGGAGATGAAACCGAGAGAAATTGTGAAGAATTACAAAAACTCATGGACTTCATACAATGGGATTACGAGAATAACGATTTTACATATCCTCAATACGGAGTTCCCTTATTCATCAAAGAGCAACTAAATACTATTAAGATTGAAGAATTTACGACACTACCACAGGAAAAACTAAAAGGTTAACCGAATACCCATAATCATCTTATTCATTATCACAGAAAAAAGTAATATTTTACCTTAAGTGTCGACTATAGAACATTCAATGGAATACTTTAATAACTCTATCATGAATAGCTTTAATACTTTTTTTACATTCTTATTGCTCTCCTTGTTGGCTTCTTGCAGTCAGCCTTCAAAGTCTACTCCTATTTCCAATAACCAAAAAGAAGTTAAAGAAACTTCTATAGAAATTTCAAACACTAATACCGAAGAAATTAATATTGAAAAACCAGCGATTAAAGAATTAGACATAGAAAAGGAAGTAAATAACAAAAAGGAAAGCACGGTAGTAGCGGCTTCAAAAAAAGGACAAAATAAGGAAGCAAAACAAACCTTCAAGAAAGAGGAAATTTCAGTTGTTAAAAATTCTGACAAGAATTCAAAGCAAGTAACATCTATAAAAAAAGAAGTAATTGATTCCGAAGAAAACAACAACAATATTCCCCAAAAAACAGAAGAGAAAACGATAAAAGAAACGGTATTCACGCACCAACAATTTGATACATTTTTAAAAGCCTATGTTTCTCCAACAGGAATTGTTAATTACAAAGGCATGAAGTCGAACGAATCGAAACTGGACGATTATATCACAACATTAAACAGCAATCCACTTCAAAAGCATTGGTCTCGAAATAAAAAATTAGCTTACTGGATTAATGTATACAATGCATTTACAATTAAATTGATTTTAGACAATTACCCTGTAAAAAGCATCACCAATATCGCAAACGGCAAGCCTTGGGATAAGAAATGGATAAAACTTAATGGAAATATTTACTCTCTAAATCAAATCGAGAATGAAATTATCAGACCTCAATTTAACGAACCTCGTATCCATTTTGCCGTAAACTGTGCTGCAAACTCGTGTCCCAAAATTGGTAATTTTGCCTACGAAGCGAATACTTTAAATCGTCTTTTAGAAAAGCAAACCAAAAGATTTGTCAACGGAAAAGAAAATACCATTACTCCATCTGAAATTAGGATTTCTAAAATATTTGAATGGTACAGTAAAGATTTCGGTGATCTTATTTCTTTTTTAAATAAATACTCGAACACTTCAATATCTAAAGATGCTAATGTGAGTTTTGCTGAATATGACTGGGCTTTGAATGAATAATGTTACACAATAGATCATTCATTATTTTACAATTGGTTCGTTTTTCTACACTAGTTAAGACTATTATGTAATTTTTTGAAATAATCAAAAGCCTTTAAAAGACGACTTCCATACCATGAAAACATTTCTCCATCTACTAAAACCACACGTACATTAGGAATCTCCGTTAATATTTCTTGTTTATGCTTTTCTCCAAAAGGAAAGGGTTCTGATGATAAAAAGATATAATCTAGATCTATTGACTCTTTAAGAGTCTTCAATTCAATTTCGGGATATCTTTCTTGATTAGCATAATTATTTTTGAAATTACTTATTTCCAATAGATGATGAATGAATGTATTGTTTGCAGCAACCATCCACGGTTTTCTCCAAATAAAATAAGCTACCTTTTTAATCGACATGTTAGATACTTCTGTTTTAAATTCTAAATATTTGTGGTCAATCGATTTATTTAAAAGAGCAGCTTTTTCTTCAGAAGAAAATAGAATACCGTATTGTTTAATTAATTGTTTACTGTCATTAATAGTGAAGATATTGGATACATGCGTTGGTGCTATTTTTTCGCAGGCTCCCACTATTTCCTTTGTATTTTCTTCTTTATTGCATAATATAATATCAGGATTTAGACCTCTTATAATCTCTAGATCAATATTCTTAGTCCCTCCAACGATCTGTTTAGAATTCTTAAAACCTATAGGGTGCACACAAAATTTGGTTACACCAACAATATAATTTTCAAGCCCTAAGTCTACTAATAACTCTGTTTGGCTAGGAACCAACGAAATAATACGCTTGGGAGGTGCTTTTAAAATTACATCTCGTTGAAGTTGATCTTTCATAACAAAAGTCTAATGTAAAATTCGGAATAAAAGTAAGTGAATAATCGAATTACTAGGCATGCATAATTAAATTAATATACTTCGCTTTGAAGCGAGATAACCTTTTCTTTACATTTGCCTTCCAAATTAGTAATACTATGAAAGCATATGTTTTTCCTGGTCAAGGTGCTCAGTTTGTGGGCATGGGTAAAGACCTTTACGAAACTTCAGAAATAGCAAAAGACTTATTTGATAAAGCCAATGAAATATTAGGCTTTTCAATTACAGATATCATGTTCGAAGGAACAGCAGAACAACTAAAAGAAACCAAGGTTACCCAACCTGCTATCTTTTTACATTCTGTAATCTTAAGCAAAGTATTAGGTGATGATTTTAAACCAGAAATGGTAGCAGGTCATTCATTGGGAGAGTTCTCTGCATTAGTTGCTAATGATGTTTTATCTTTTGAAGATGGATTAACTTTAGTTTCTAAGCGTGCATTGGCTATGCAAAAAGCTTGCGAACTATCTAAATCGACTATGGCTGCCGTTCTAGGATTAGAAGATGCTGCTGTTGAAGCTATATGCGAAGAAGTTGGTGAAGATGTAGTTCCTGCAAACTATAACTGCCCAGGACAATTAGTAATTTCAGGAAGTGTAGAAGCTATCGAAAAAGCATGTGAAATTGCTAAAGAAAAAGGAGCGCGTAGAGCATTAGTATTACCTGTAAGTGGAGGGTTTCACTCACCATTTATGGCACCTGCAGGGGAAGAATTAGCTGCCGCTATTGAAGCAACTACATTTAGCACACCTACTTGCCCAATATATCAAAATGTCCCTACAACGGCTGTTACGGATGCAGAAGAAATCAAAAAGAATTTGATCGCGCAATTAACCGCTCCTGTAAAATGGACACAAAGCGTACAGCAAATGCTAGCCGATGGTGCTACTTTGTTTACAGAGGTTGGGCCTGGAAAGGTTTTACAAGGGTTAATTAAAAAGATCAATCGTGCAACAGAGGTTGCTGGAGCTGCTATTTAAGAAACTACAAAAAAACAAAAGAGGGTTATTTAATAATCTTCTTTTGTTTTTTTATTATAATTCCAAAAACAACTTATCATACTTTTTAGAATAGAAAACTTCTATTTGCTGATTCAATTGAAATTGATAGCATTTTTTCTCTGAAGTAAAAACAGAATATGACTTTCCTTTATATTCTATAACAACAAGACTCTTATCTCCTTTTAAACGTTGTTCGCATCTTAATTTTGACACTATTGCTTCTACTGGCTTCGCATCTTTTCTCACTGCATTATCTTTATTATTGGTTTTTACAAAGAATACAACAGCAATTGCTACAGCTAGAATAATAATAAAAGTCATAGGTTTCATAATCTAGGTTATTCTATATACTCTTCTCAAGATAGTTATAATTTCAAAACCATTTAGTTTACACGAATCATAACTCTAACAGTGTAATTCCATTTAACTTTTTCTTAAAGAAATCATATCTTTTTTTGGGCGTCATGCTGAATTTATTTCAGCCCCCCCCCCTGCAATAAGAAAAAACTCTTGAGATGCTGAAATAAATTCAGCATGACGAAATTTTAAAGATCTTTTTTAATAAAAGTAATTTATTTTAAATGAAATTGCTCTGTTCACAACCCAAGTCAATTGCTACTAAAAACCAACTACACCAACACTTTTAACGCCTTCTTAGCATCTTGATATCCCTGTTCGATCAATTTTTCGATTTGATTGGTATTGGATAAATTAAAACTTGATAAGTCTGGTTTAATTAAAATATCCGAAGTATTAATTTGAAGATTTACTGTTTGCTTGATACTATAATGAAAACTATTGAGAATAACGTCTATAATATTATTAGGTTTTCCCGAAGAATGAATTGGATTCAGATCAACCCCTATTATAAATTCAGCGCCGATCTCTTTTAGTGACTTTACAGGAACATTTTCAACAATCCCTCCATCCACAAGCATTCTATCATTTATTTCTACAGGCTTAAAAACACCTGGAATACAAGTACTCGCCATTACAGCATCAGCAACAAATCCTGAATCAAGCACTACTTTTTCTCCACTGGAAATATCTGTAGCAATCATCGCTAAAGGAATGTTCGATTCCTCTATACGCTTCTTACCAATATGCTTGTCCAACAAGTTTTTTAACTTTCTATTGGACAACAAACCATATTTTGACAATGATATTTTCGTAATATCCAGCCAACTCAAGTTCTTAGCAATTTCTTCAATCTTATCAACTTCAATTCCAAATGCATATAAAGAAGCAATTAGAGATCCAATACTAGTACCTGTAATATAACTGATCTCTACATCAAATTCTTCCAGAGCTCTAAGCACCCCGATATGCGCTGCTCCTAATACAGCTCCACCTCCAAGTGCTACTCCTACCTTTTTTACAGGGATCATTAATTATAATTTATTTATTAACAAACTCAATAACAGAAGCTGTTATAAAATCAATTTGATCGTCTGTAAGTTCGGTATGCATTGGCAGTGAAATAACCTCTTTTATTAATTGATTCGTTACAGGGAAATCTTCTTCATTATAACGTTCATCTACATATGCTTTTTGTAAGTGTAATGGAATAGGATAATACACTCCACAAGGAATCCCTTTGCTTTGTAAATGTGCTACCAAATCATTGCGATCTACACCATTCACCTTTAAAGTATATTGATGAAATACGTGACAATCACAAGTATCACAAATATCGTTACATGTTTTATTCGTAACCGGAGTAATAATCGATGAGACCTCTTTAAAAGCCTCATTGTACTTTCTCGCAGCGTTTCTTCGAGCAGTGTTATAGCTATCTAATTTTGGCAATTTAGCCAATAAAACCGCTGCCTGTATCGAATCTAAACGGGAATTAACTCCTACCACATCATGATGATAACGTTTATACATTCCATGGTTTACAATACCGCGAATGGTATGTGCTAAATCATCATCATTTGTAAAAATAGCTCCTCCATCTCCATAGCAACCTAAATTTTTAGAAGGAAAAAAAGAAGTAGAGGCTATATGTCCTAAGTTTCCTGTTTTCTTTTTCTCTCCATTCTTAAAAGTATAAGTGGCTCCAATACCCTGAGCATTATCTTCAATCACATACAAATTATGCTTTTGAGCTATTTCTAGAATAGCATCCATATTTGCTGCTTGACCAAATAAATGAACAGGCACTATTGCCTTAGTTTTAAGAGTAATTGCTTTTTCTATTGCTTTTGGATCAATATTAAATGTATCTGGCTCGACATCTACAAGTACAGGAGTTAATCTAAGTAAACCAATAACTTCTACCGTAGCGGCAAATGTAAAATCAGCAGTTATTACTTCATCTCCTGGTTGCAACCCTAACCCCATCATTGCGATTTGCAAAGCATCGGTACCATTAGCACATGGAATCACATGTTTTACACCTAGATAATTTTCTAATGCTTCTTGAAATTTATGAACATAAGGACCATTGATAAAAGCTGCACTTTCTAAAATCTCTGATATGGAAGTATCTACTATTTCTTTAATCCCTTGGTACTGCCCCTGAAGGTCAACCATTTGAATTTTTTTCATGTAATGCGTATTTGTAATTTGAAGCCTATCAATCCTAAGAAAATCGATAGTGTTCAAAAGTACAAAAAGTTGAATGGAGTTATTGAAGATTCTAGGTATTTTCGTAACTAGAAAAGAGAATCATTTTGAACTTCTTACTTGCTTCTAAAAGATTACACATTAACATGCAAGCATTCTTATACAACATACTTTCATATTTTTTTGAATTGTTATTCCCTTTATTAAAGCTAGTTTCTCCTAAAATGAAACTCTTTGTAGAAGGAAGAAAACAAACAAACAAAATCTTAAAGAATATAGACTTTTCTAAAGATGAATGGTTATGGTTTCACTGTGCTTCTTTAGGTGAATACGAACAAGCTGTACCTGTTATCGAAAAACTGAAACAACAATACAAAATCGCTGTTAGCTTTTTTTCTCCTTCAGGGTATGAACAAAAGAAAAAACATCACCTTATTGACTGTGCTTTTTACTTACCCATTGACACCCCTAAAAATGCTCGATTTGTTGTCCAGCACATACAACCCAAAGCAGCTTTATTTATCAAATACGAATTTTGGAGAAACTACTTCTCACAACTAAACAAAAACAATATATCCATATATATGGTATCCGCTTCTTTTAGGCAGAACCAAGCGCTGTTTAAATGGTATGGAGGATTTCTCAAAAAAACATTGAATTTTGTCTCTCATTTTTTTGTCCAAAATGAAATTTCAGCTCAATTATTAAAGCAACATGGCTTTACAAACATTACTATTAGTGGCGACACTAGATTTGACCGAGTACACAGGCAACTGTCTATGAATAATGAATTGGACTTTATTGCTAACTTCAAAAAAGATCGTTTAGCAATAGTATTAGGAAGTACTTGGCCTGATTGCGAAACGGCTTTTATCGAAACCATTAATAACTCTAAAGACAATATTTGCTTTATCATTGCTCCACACGAGATTAAACTTGAAAAGATTGAAGCATTAGCTTCTAAATTATCAGTTCCTACCTCTATCTATTCTAAAGCTATTAATAATAATGACAGAGTATTGATTGTAGATGCTATCGGTTTTCTCACCAAAATCTACAGTTATGCTGATATCGCTTATATCGGCGGTGCAGTTGGCACAACAGGTCTTCACAATATTTTAGAAGCTGCTGTATTCGGAATGCCGATTATTACAGGTAAAAACACAGAGAAGTTCCCAGAGGCACAAAATTTAGAAACTAAAGGAGGCTTAATAAAAATTAGTGATTCTGAATCTTTTCGAACTACGATAGAAGCGTTAATTAACAATCCTGAAAAAAGGAATTCAATATCTAAAATCACATCCAATTTTATAAATGATAATACTGGTGCAACAGAGTATATAACAGCAAAAATCATATCAAAAAAACTCTAAATTAGAAACTTACCTTCATATCAAAAAACAACAGCATTATTCAATGTACAATTTTATACAAATCACGTAACCCACACCAACATTATTCAAACATCATAAAACAGACTTAAAAAGTAACAATTTAACAAAATATAGGTATTAAAAAAACCATATTAATAATACTTATCCTAATAACTTCTTAAAAAAAAGTGCAATTAAGCGCTTTTTTTTGTTTATTATCGAAAACGATATAGTATTGAAATAAATTAAACAAAAACTTAAAACAAAAAAAGTAACTTAGGGTTAATCATAAACCTTAAAATAAAAACTTATGAAAAAAAGTATTCTTTTAATTACAGCATTTTTTGCTTCAATAGCAATTTTTGCTCAAACAGTCACTGTAACAAATGCAGCTGACTTTGCGACCATTACTACTCCGAATCCGGATACTAATGAAGGTCCTATTGACATCGTATTGAACGTTGATTATGAAGATGTCCCAGCAGAAGCATCTACATTGTTAGTTGCTTTAAATCCGAATGATGTACAATTAAATGTTGTACAAGTTCCAATCACACCCCCTACAGGTTCCATCATGGTTACCTTACAGGTTACCAATGATATACCAAGCGATTCTAATGCTGCTGATGAGAAAAAAGAAGTGCTTGCTTTTGCTCACAATGCCTCATTTTCAGTTATAGTTAATGGTAATTTTGATGCAGAAATTATAAATCCAGGGACTCCACCTACACCTCCCTCAGTAACTATCAACAATATTTCTGATCTTATTGATGCTGGTTTTTACCAAGGACAAGAGATTACATTTGAGGTATCTTATGTAGGTGTTACCGATAATCAAAGCACAATACAAGTTGGATGGGCTCCCCCTTTTCAAGACTTTATTCAACCAACTATCGAATCACTAGGAGGTATAACACCTGACGGATCTGTTACTATATCTTACACAACTCCTACAGGTTTCGTAACTGCTGGAGAAGATAGTGTTTCTTCTGATCTTATTGTTTTTATAAATGCAATCGCACAAAATGACAATCAAGTTGGAGTTGATGTTTTTATAGATGAAGCTACTCGAGATGCAGCATTATCAGTAGATTCATTTTCAACAAACGAATTGTCTAGTTACTCCTATAACGAAAGTACGGATGAAGTAACTCTAGAATCTTCAGCAGAATACTCTGTTTACAACCTTGCTGGAAGTACAGTTGCTGAAGGAGAAGGTACTGTAATCTCTTTAGCTGGATTGAATGACGGGATTTACATTATTGCTACCTCTATAGGTAATTTAAAAATTGTTAAATACTAACAATAAACCGCCGTAGCATTTTTAATATTGATTTGGCCATGCTCTTTGATATCAAAGAGCATGGCTTTTTATATATAGTAACAATAACTTATTAAAAAAGCCCGTTCAATTCTGCATCAATTCGAGTGATAATTACCCCTAAATCTTCTGGATTATCTACAAAGTTAAGATCATCAACATCAATGACTAGTAACTTTCCCTTGTTATAACCTGCAATCCACTCCTCATAACGATCATTTAGTTTACTTAAATAATCAATTGAAATTCCACTTTCATAATCACGGCCACGCTTATGAATCTGTCCTACTAAGTTCGGAATACTACTTTTAAGATAAATTAATAAATCTGGTCCCTTTACCACTTCTTCCATTAGATCGAATAACGAACGATAATTTTCAAAATCGCGATTTGTCATCAATCCCATAGAATGCAAGTTAGGTGCAAAAATATATGCGTCTTCATATATACTTCTATCTTGGATCGTCGGTTTCCCCGAAGCTTGAATATCTATAATTTGACGAAAACGACTATTCAAAAAATATACCTGAAGGTTAAAAGACCAACGTTCCATCGAATTATAGAAATCTTCTAGATAAGGATTCTCCAACACATCTTCGTACAATGGTTTCCACTTGTAATGCTTAGCAAGCAATTGAGTAAGACTGGTTTTTCCTGCACCTATATTTCCGGCAACTGCAATGTGCATAAAGCTTATTTTTTAATGATTTCTAATTGGTAGATGGTTACAATATCATTTTCGAAAATATAAAATTTTTCGTCCTTTAGGTAAGAGTCTAATGTATTATTTTCTCGAACTGAAAAAGTTCCTTTTTTTGTTAATTCTGTATCATACAAATGATATCCTTTATTGTCTTTCAATACTAAGAAACGATTTCCTAAAATAAGTTTTGAATCTACCTCTATTTCTATTTCATGTAGCAAAGTCCCGTAAGTATCGTATTGATACAAAGTATTCTCACTCATTAAATAAGCAATATTAAAGTTTGCTTGTAAATCTAAAACTGGCTCTGGAAGATTAATCGAGACTGCCGATCGCAAATCATTTATATAATTGATAAACTTTAGTTTGTTATCAAAATTATCTACCAGCCATATTTCGTCATTCTTAGCATTAGTTAATAACTGAGCACTTTGGGGAGTATTTAGGTCATTCAATCTTATTCGATTTGTCTCACTTAAGAAACGATCTAATAAAACAAAAGTATTTGCTTGTTCATAAAACACTAATACTTCCAAAGGATTTAATAATGAAACATGAGAAGGAAAACCTAATTCGAAACTAGTATAAGACCACTCTTGATCTCCCGACACCTTTATCATCTCTTGACCTCTTGTAAAATATAGATTAGACTGAGTATCTACACCTACAAATGATTTATAGCTTTCTTTTTTAAAAACAAAGCTTTCTACTGCTTTCACACTTATTGATTGAGCAAAGGCAGTACAGATGAAAATATTCAAAATGAAGATTAAAATCCATTTCATAGAAAATAAAGATAGCTTTTTTGTAAAACAAAGAGAGGAAACTGAACATGAGATTCAGTTTCCTCTATATTATATAACGTTTAAAAAAACTTTACAAATTATTTATTAGCATTAACTACTCCAAAGAAATCCGCAGCTTTTAAAGAAGCACCTCCAATTAGCCCTCCATCTACATCTTCTTTTGAAAAAATTTCTTCTGCATTTGAAGGCTTACAACTTCCTCCGTATAAAATTGAAACAGACTCTGCTAATGCTGCACTATACTTATCTGCTAACGTTTTACGGATAAAAAAGTGCATTTCTTGTGCTTGTTCTGCTGTTGCAGTCTCTCCTGTACCAATAGCCCAAACTGGCTCGTATGCTAAAATGATATTTTTAAAAGCATCTTCACCTAAATGGTATAAAGCATTTGAGATCTGAGAAGCCACAACATCATAATGTTTGTCTGCTTTACGCTCTTCTAACTCTTCTCCAAAACAAAAGATCACTTCCATTCCTTCTGCAAGTGCTTTATCTACCTTTTCAGCTAAAAGACTATCTGTTTCACCATAATAAGCACGACGCTCACTATGACCTAAAATCACAACATTTACTCCAGCACTCTTCAACATCGCAGCCGAAACTTCTCCTGTATATGCACCAGCATTATACTGACTCATGTTTTGAGCAGCTACTTCAATCGCAGTACCTTCAGTTTCACTAACAGCTAAAGCCAAGTTTACAAATGATGGAGTGATAATCACACGTGCACCCGAAGTATTTTCCTCCGCTTTTAAATCACTAATTAATGCTTTAGTCTCCGCAAGGTTTTTGTTCATTTTCCAGTTTCCTGCTACAATTTTTTGTCTCATTTTATGAAGTAATTATATTTTTAATAATTTCAATTTTGGATCTAGTATTAAATACAAAATGTCTACAAATATATTGATTACAATAAAGATTAAGGCTATCAACAATACAATCCCCATTACAATTGGCAAATCTGATACATTAAGTGCATTTACCAACTCTTTCCCTATTCCATTCCATCCAAAAATATATTCTACAAAAACAGCCCCTGCAAGCATCGAAGCAAACCAGCCAGAAACTGCTGTTACAACAGGATTCAACGCATTTTTCAAGGCATGACGCCATACTACCTGAAATTGATTTAACCCTTTTGCCCTTGCGGTTCTTATGTATTCTTGATCAAAAACTTCTAACAAAGAATTCCGCATCAATTGACTTATAACCGCCAAAGGTCGTATCCCTAATACTAAGGCTGGAAGTATTAAATTCTTCAACTGCAATACACTTCCTTCTCCAAAATCATCTAATTCGTAAAGGTTCCCTGACATATTAAGCCCTGTATATTGATACCATACAAAACCAAACAACCAAGCTATAATTATCGCGCTAAAAAATGAAGGAACACTTACCCCAATAGTACTTACAAATTGAATTATGGTATCCCATATGTTTCCTTTATTTATCGCTGCAATAATCCCCAAAAAACAACCGATTACAATGGCAATAAAAATGGCAACTAAAGCTAAAACCAACGTATTAGGAAAGGTCTCTGCAATAACTTCACCTACTTTTTTACCTGTTTTCTGAAAAGACTCTCTTAGATATGGTTTTTTTAATGCAAGTCCGTATTTCCCTAATGACATCTTTATTCCTGAATATTTTTCCTGAAAAAACGTGTAATCTTCAGGTGATCTACTATGGATAGATATTGGAGATACATCATTCAAAAACAAAAAATATTGTTCTACAAATGGACGATCAAAACCATACTTTTTACGAACTAAAGCTAATTGTTCTTCATTTTGGTTTTGTCCTAGCATCATTTGCGCAGGATCTCCAGGCAATAAATTAAACAAAAGGAAGACAAGGCTTAATACCCCAAACAAAGAAGCAATCCCAACAACAATTCTATTTAAAATAAATGAAAGCAACGATCTAAAATTTTAAGTCTTCAAAATCATTCCAATGTACTTTATCTACAATAGTTCCTTTATTTAGCTGTACTGCCCCTGGATTAGATCGCACCATCGTCTTCAATGCTGTTTCATCTGTTGTAAAGAATTCGAATGGAAGTTGATACTTTTCTTTAATCATTTTTTTATCTTCTTCAGAAGAAGCAGATAACGCAATGACCTTATACCCTTTTTGCTTGGCTTTTTCAGCCAAATCTTTCAATTCCCCAAGACCTCCAGCTTCCGATTTACTTAAATTATAACAAATAATCGTTAAGACTTTATCTGCCGTAAGGTATTCTTCTGTATAATCTTCGCCATCTTTTTCTATAGCAAAATCATGAATCGGAGGCTCATACCCTTCTTCTATCTCTACTGTCTCTACTCCAATAAATTTCCCCGAAGTTTTAGGGTAACTTCCCGAAGTAGCAATTACCTTTTCTTTTCCGTTCTCTTCAAACTTCCACTGATATTCGAATTTTGCTACGGGAGCCCCTTCAGGAACATTCATTCCCGCTGTAATATTGACTCCTTTTTTATACGCTCTAAAATCTATTCCTGGCAAATGCATTAACACATGATAACTATACCATAGACTAGCGATTAGCACTAAAAAAGTAATTATTATAGTATTGAATTTCGAAAAGAAAGGCGTTAAAAATCGTTTTCCTATGAATAATATAATTATCAAAATAAGCAATACTACATCTTTCCCAAAGGACTGCCATGGATTCATTGGCATCGCATCTCCAAAACATCCACAATCTGTTACTTTATTAAAATAGGCAGAATAAAAAGTTAAGAATGTAAAGAAGACAATCATTCCTAACAAAGAATACAATGTTAGTTTTCTTTGATAACCTATAATAAGCATTACTCCCAAGATTACTTCGGTTACAACAACAACTACGGAAAGTAGTAATGCATAGGGTTGTAAAAACTCAAGATTTAATACCCCTTCCGAAAAATACTCTTGCAATTTGTACGAAAACCCTAGTGGGTCATTCAGTTTTATAAATCCTGAAATAATAAAAAAGATTCCTACAAAGATTCGGGTAACCCCAACAAGTATTCTCATTAGTTATATTTTATTATAAATTCAATATTAGCTTGAAAGTATAAATTAAAATCTTAATGGATTCTAAAATAAACTTAAAATTATTTTTCTGATAAATGAATCATGGCAAAAATGGCATAATTGATCATATCTTGATAATTCGCATCAATACCCTCACTTACTATAGTTTTACCTTGATTATCTTCAATTTGCTTTACTCTCAATAATTTTTGAAGAATTAAATCTGTTAACGAGCTAACACGCATATCTCTCCACGCCTCACCATAATCATGGTTTTTGGCTTCCATAAGCGCTTTCGTATTCTCTATATAGTAATTGTAAAGTTCTAAAGCTTCTTCTGCATTTAAATCTGGTTGAGTTGCAATGCCCTTATCTATTTGCACCAATGCCATAATACAATAGTTGATAATCCCTATAAATTCAGACTCTTGCCCTTCATCTATTTTATGTTCGGTATTTTCTTGCAGGCCTCTAATACGCTGTGCCTTTATAAAAATTTGATCTGTTAAAGAGGGTAATCTTAAAATACGCCAAGCCGTACCATAGTCTTTTGTTTTCTTTTTGAATAGATCTCTACAAATCGTAATTACTGCATCGTATTGTTCGGAGGTATTCGACATAAAATCGTAATTTGGCTTATAATAATTTTAAAAAAGCAAGGTAAACATATCTTTGCAAACTCCCATCAAAACCTTTAACATGACCATTAATTGTCAGGGTAACTTAATTGATTTAACGCAACCCAAAATATTAGGCATTCTTAATGTTACTCCTGATTCTTTTTTTGACGGAGGCACTCTTAAAAATGAAGCTGATATCTTGGCGAGGGTTAACAAAATGACCGAAGAAGGAGCCGATTTTATTGATATAGGAGGATATTCTTCTCGTCCAGATGCAACGGACATTTCTATTGAGGAAGAAAAAAGCAGGGTAATTCCTGTCATTAAATTATTAAAAAAAGAGATTCCCAATATTTTAATATCTATAGACACATTTCGTAGTGAGGTTGCTAAAGCTGCTTTAGACGAAGGGGTTTCTATGGTAAATGATATCTCTGCCAGTAATCTTGACACACAAATGATGTACACTGTGGCAAAATATCAAGTACCTTACATCATAATGCATATGAAAGGAACTCCACAAACGATGAAGCAATTGTGCCAATACAATAACATTACAAAAGAGGTCAACTATTATTTTTCGGAAAAGTTATCCCAAGCCCGAGCTTTAGGCATTAATGATATCATTATTGATCCTGGGTTTGGATTTGCAAAAAGCATTGATCAAAACTACGAGTTGCTTAACAATCTAGAAATATTACAATTTCTGGATGTCCCTTTGCTTGCTGGCATCTCAAGGAAGTCTATGATTTACAAAACATTAAACACTTCTGCAGCTGATGCTTTAAACGGAACTACAGCTTTGCATATGATAGCCTTACAAAAAGGAGCTTCTATCTTAAGAGTCCATGATGTCAAGCCTGCCAAAGAATGTATCCAACTATTCAAAAAACTTCGTAAATTTCAAAACAAATAATGCCTTTGTTTTTTAATTTCATCCAGTTACGTTTTTTAGATATTATCGACATTCTCCTTGTCGCCACCCTACTTTATTATATCTATAAGCTGATACGAGGAACTGCCGCTATCAATATTTTTATAGGGATCGTCATGATCTATGGAGTCTGGCAATTGACCAAAGCACTTGACATGTTAATGTTAAGCACCATTCTTGGAGAATTTATTGGAGTAGGGATGTTCGCTTTGATTGTCGTTTTCCAACAGGAAATTAGAAAATTCTTACTAATGGTAGGTTCTACTAACATTAAGTCTCGAAAACGTTTCCTATCGCAACTAAAGTTTTTAAGAGACAATGAGGCCGAAATAGCAACTAATGTAGCTGCAATAATTAAAGCTTGTGAAAACATGAGTATTTCCCTAACCGGAGCTCTAATTATTATCAAAAGAAATACTTCCCTAGATTTTGTGAAAAACTCGGGAGATCACATGAATGTAGAAATCAATGTGCCTATCTTAGAAAGCATCTTCTACAAAAATAGTCCTCTACATGATGGAGCTTTAATTATTGAAGAAAATCAAATTATAGCCACACGTGTAATCATTCCTGTTTCGGGAGACATCAATATCCCCGCCCGCTTTGGATTAAGACACAGAGCAGCCATTAGCATTACCCAAAAAACAGATGCATTGGCATTAATTGTAAGTGAAGAAACTGGACAAATTTCTTATATCAATAATGGCGAATTTGTTCCTTACAAAACTCCAAAAGCTTTAATTGAGCAATTGAATAAAGATCTTTCTTAAGCTGTTTTAGATAGAAACAAAAAAGAGCTTAGTAAAAACTCTATATATTTCTAAATAGCCTACACCACATTCTTATACTCCTTCGCTTTAAATGGCGTAATTATCAAACGAGAAGCTTTATCGAAGTTAATGTAGCTATACACCCAATTAAAAAGCGTGATGATTTTATTTCTAAATCCAACTAGGAATATCAAGTGAATGAACATCCAAATAAACCATGCGAAGAAACCTCCAAAACGCAATTTTCCTAAATCAACTACAGCTTTATTACGACCTATTGTAGCCATAGAACCTTTATCAAAATATTTAAAAGGTTTCATTTCTTTTCCTTTATGAATCGCCAATAGGTTTTTTGCTAAATGTTTCCCTTGCTGTATTGCAGGTTGAGCGACCATAGGGTGACCTCTTTCGTAATCAGAAGTTTTCATTAATGCAATGTCTCCAATTGCAAAAACATCTTCAAAACCTTCCACTTGATTAAATTCATTGACTTTGTAACGATTTGCTCGTGGAACAATGGCTTCCTCTTTTAATCCTGGCAAAGGAGAGCCTGTAACTCCTGCAGACCAAACAAAAGTTGCTGACTTTAATTCTAAATCTCCATTGGTAGAAACTAGATGATTCTCATAGTTAGTTACAAGAGTATTTAGGTGAATTTCTACTCCTAATTTTTTTAAGAATTTCTCTGCGTTCTTACTTGCCTTTGGACTCATCGGAGGTAATATACGATCTGCACTTTCTATTAAGTGAATTTTCATTTCCGAAAAATCCATATCGGGGTAGTCTCTTGGCAAAACACTTGCTCTAAGTTCGGCCAGTCCACCTGCTAGCTCTACCCCTGTAGGACCTCCCCCTACAATCACAAAATTCAACAACTCTTTTCGTAATTCTGGATCGGGTGTTATGACAGCTTGCTCTAGGTTTTCTAACATCAAACTACGTAATTTCAATGCTTGAGGCACACTCTTCATGCGCATCGCATTCTCTTGAATGGTTTGATTACCAAAGAAGTTAGTACGTGCCCCTGTAGCGATTATCAAATAATCATATGTAATTGTTCCTATATTCGTTGTGACTGCTTTCTTAGTGGTATCTACATTAAGTACATTGGCCATTCTAAAAAAGGTATTCTTTCCCTTTTTTACGATTTTACGCAAAGGATAAGCTATAGATTCTGGCTCAAGAGACGAGGTAGATACTTGATATAACAATGGTTGGAATGTATGGTAATTTTGACGATCTAATAAAACGATTTGAAAATCTTTTCGTTCAACTAATTCCTTAGCAATCGATACTCCTCCAAATCCTCCTCCTACAATGACAACTCTTGATTTCTCTGTATCGGGTATATTCAATGTCTTTTCCATAGTCTATATTAAAATCCTCTTAGAAACTGCAAATAGCAATTATTTTACCTACTAAACAATAAAGATACGGTGTTTTTCTACGATAACCTTATAGCTAGCACCATACTCCTAGCCCCGATTGAAGTGGTTACCCTGCAGCCCCATGCTGCCATAAATGGCATGGGGCGAAGCGTATGAACGTAAAGCGGGATCAAGCTCCTAAAATTTATCTTTTATTTAAGAAATCTATTTATAATGGATATGGTTAATCTGATATTTTGGATTACTTTTGTAACTCATTTTTAGGGAAAGATTTGACTGATTGCAACCCTTTTCTGATTTCTTCAGAATAAATAATGCTAAAGCAGTGTAAACTTCTGAAGCTAGTTGCGTCTTACTTCCCGACTAAAATATATTTAGATGTCATATTTATTTACTTCAGAAAGTGTTTCGGAAGGACACCCAGATAAAATTGCAGATCAAATTAGTGATGCTTTAATAGATAACTTTTTAGCTTTTGATGCTGAATCTAAAGTAGCTTGCGAAACGTTGGTGACTACAGGTCAAGTAGTTTTGGCAGGAGAGGTAAAATCGAAAACATATCTTGATGTTCAAAAAATTGCTCGTGATACGATCAATAAAATTGGATATACAAAAGGGGAATACATGTTCGACGGAAATTCGTGTGGAGTGCTATCTGCAATACACGAACAAAGTGAAGATATCAATCAAGGGGTTGATAGAGGAACAAAAGAAGAGCAAGGTGCTGGTGACCAAGGAATGATGTTTGGTTATGCGACTAAAGAGACTGAAAATTATATGCCATTGGCGTTGGACCTTTCTCATAAGATCTTAATTGAACTTGGAAATTTGCGTCGCGAATCTAAAGACATCACTTATTTGAGACCCGATGCTAAAGCACAGGTAACTATAGAATATAGTGATGATAATGTGCCTCAACGTATTGATGCTATTGTAGTTTCTACTCAACATGATGATTTTGATACAGACGATGCAATGCTTGCAAAAATTCGTAAGGATATTGTAGCAATCCTCATTCCTCGTGTACAAGCATTATTACCAGAAGCTATTGCTTCTTTGTTTAATGACAATATCAAATATCATATTAATCCTACTGGAAAGTTTGTTATCGGTGGGCCTCACGGAGATGCTGGTTTAACTGGCCGTAAGATCATTGTAGATACGTACGGTGGAAAAGGAGCACACGGTGGTGGAGCTTTTTCGGGAAAAGATCCTAGTAAAGTAGATCGATCTGCTGCTTATGCTACGCGTCATATTGCCAAAAACTTAGTTGCTGCTGGTATTGCTGATGAGATTTTGGTACAGGTTTCTTATGCTATTGGTGTAGTAGAACCCATGGGAATCTATGTGAATACATACGGAACTGCTAAAGTAGACTTAAATGATGGCGAAATCGCGGCTAAGGTTTCAGAGATCTTTGACATGAGGCCTTTTGCTATTGAAGAGCGTTTAAAGCTTAGAAATCCTATTTATAGTGAAACTGCTGCATATGGACATATGGGACGTAAAAATGAAATTGTTTCTAAAACATTTACGCAACCTGATGGAAATTCAATCACTAAAGAAGTTGAATTATTTACTTGGGAAAAATTAGACTTTGTAGATCAAGTGAAAGCAGCTTTTGCTTAAACTATTTTTCTCTTATACATAAAAAACGGCTGTCTTAAATTGCTTAAGGCAGCCGTTTCTTTTTAAAATTACATCATGCTATTAAAAAACTCGAATACTTTTAATTGAAGTATCTGTTTTAAAGTCGCTTGTATTTAAATGTTCGATGTCTGAGCTATAACTTATCGATTCTGTTTTATAGCCTTTTTTATCTAACACAAACTGAATATTACTTAGCGAAGGAGATTCTAATACAACTTGATCACTAACATTAGTATACCAAACTTTTGCATCGGGGTATGTTGCTAAAAGTTGCGAAATCGTACTACCAACCCCAATGCCCGAAGAGGTCTTAATTTCGGGTGAATAAACTGTAATCTCTTCAATACTTTTTGTAGCATTCTTATTTACCATGAACAATGTTTTGCCTTCAGAGGTTATTACATCTACTACCGCTGACTCTGTTCCTCCTTCTGTATTCTTAACAATTTTTCTTTCTTGTCGCTTTAATGGTGCAAATTGGCTTGGAAAAACATGCCCAATATTAAATTTCCCTATACCATTAGAATCTACCTTTAAGGTACTGACATTAAAACTGCGCCAAGCATTAGATATTTTTGCTGGTTCTGATTTCACAGTAGGAGCTTTTACTGCAATATTTTTTTCCTTTTTCCCTGAACAACCTACAATACTTATTGCGACAGAAAAAAACACTAATTGTCTAATAATTCTCATATATTTTTGATTGATTTATTTCTACTAAAGATAGTACCTTTGTCGATCAATTAATACATTATGGCAAAAATTATTTGCATAGAAACAAGTACAACAAACTGTTCTGTAGCTATTTACAACAAAAACACTCTTCTTTCCATCAAGGAGGATAATGATAAAGGCTACTCCCATGCCGAGAGTTTACATGTATTTATTGATGAGATAATTGAAGAAGCCAAATTAAAAATTTCTGACCTAGAAGCGATTGCTGTTAGTAAAGGACCTGGATCTTATACGGGGTTAAGAATTGGAGTTTCGACCGCAAAAGGACTGTGCTATTCGTTAGGGATACCATTAATAGGCATTAACACATTAGATAATCTAGCACAACAGCAGGAAGCTCAAAACGGGTATATAATACCTATGCTTGATGCAAGAAGGATGGAGGTATATACTACGGTATTGGATCAAAACCATCAGATTGTCACCCCTACTGAAGCTAAAATCCTAGACGAACAAAGTTTTAATAATTACCTAGATAATAAAGATTGTTATTTTTTAGGAAATGGTGTTTCAAAATTTAAAGATTTAATAGATTCTAAAAATGCCCATTTCAATGAGGAAGCTATCCCTTCTGCTAAAGAATTAGGAAAATTAGCTTATCGTAAATTTCTAAACGAAGACTTTGAAGATGTTGCTTATTTCGAACCTTATTACCTGAAAGATTTCCATACAACACCTCCAAAGAAAAAATAACTATTCTTAGTTGACCCTAGATTAAGCAGATACAAAACCTATGGACAACGTAAACTTTAGACTAAATATGTATACCGCATTTTAGGGTTTAAATCATATTATTTGATAAAATATTCTTTTCAGTTACCTTCTTCTTCACTTCCTAACTGCCCTTGAATAATCTCAATGGCTTGATCTGAATTATCATTTACAAAAGTCGCTACTTTATTTACTTTCTCTCCAAAATCATCTACCTCTGACACTTCAACCATAATTTTGAAGTTTCCAGTTCCCACATACTTATTGTCTTTATCTGTAGAGACCGGAACTGCCATTAACCAATCACTCGTCAAATTTCCAAAATTAATTTTTTCCTCCCCTAGTTTGACATTCTTTATCGGAAATGAAGTTTCGGCAACTTTCTGAGAATGGTATTCTACTCCTTTATTTACCCAGTATCCATATATTGAAATATCTACTACCAAGTCAACAGTTTGATCTTTAGCTCTTAATTTCGCTTTCGTTTTATTAACTAGCACAGATACTGGCTTTAACCTATAGAAATAATTATCCGATCCATTTTCTGCATTTTCAAATTGAAATTTTAAAGTTGCTACTGTTTCCTTCTCTCCATTGTAATCGCTCTTCTTACTCCCAGCCTTTCTGATTATTTCAAAACCAGCATAGTTAAATTTGAATGTGTTGTCTTTAGCTACCTCCTCATAAAAATCACTTTGTACAACCGATGCAAAATATTTTGCTTCATATTGCTGTGCTTCTTTCTTCAACTGCTTCCCTATCTGATTTACCCCTAGTTTAACAACCGTATTTGCAACAGCAAGTGCCACCCCACTAAGCCCCAATGATTTTACATCTTGTCCTTCAGTCAATCCCGAAACCCCACCATCGGCTGGGATCATATTCATTACAACCTCTTCATTTTTTCGAAAGCGCGAATCTTTGTTCGCTGCACAGGAAGTCAATAAAATGGCTATTACAACCGCTTTTAATATTGTTCTCATAGTTTTTTTAATTTAAAATGTTTATATAATTGTTCGAAAGATGATTTACAAAGCAGAAACTACTTCACCGAAGATTCGATTCTTTTATGTTATTACACACATATTTTGTTGGCATGGCTTTAGGATATCATTGGTTATTATAAAAATCTAGTACTTTCTCAAACATTCTATTTTCGGTATAACAACGAACCAAATGACACTCTAAAGGCTCATTGTCATTCGAAATACTTGTATCTATAGCTATAGGAACCTTAGAGCCTGTAAACTGACTTAAAAATAACTGCTGCAACTTAGTTACATCTCCTTCATAATTTAACCCTAATGCCGTGTTTCCTCTAGAATACACACTCGCCCCCCAAGTAAACGGAATGTCTTTTAACAACACAAAATCATGCTTATTGTACTGTATTGCTAACCTGTAATTATCTTCTTTATTAAAGTCTAAATGTGTATTTCTATTGTAATAATTTTTGAATATCTCGCTACCTATCGCAGGCGCTACTAGGCATATTGAAATATTTTTTTGAGAAGGCGTTGGTGCTGTTTGATCTTTTGAAACATTGAATAATGTATTTGCAATCACTCTAGCTCCCAAGCTATGCGTGAAAACATTTAGCTCTTCTGCTTTAATCCCTGCAATCAGAGAACGTAATTGATACCCTACGACATTTGCATTGGGAATGGCTTGCTCTTCAAACAATTTGAATCCTCTTTTTCCAATCCCCTGTAACAAATATGCATACGTACTATCCCAATAAACTTCAACAAAGAGACTCTTCCCTTCTAAAGCCTCTAATCCTTTCTGAAAATCAATATTGTCCTTGGTGGAATATCTATCCTTTCTCGATCCGTAAACTTTTTTTCTAAACCCATGAATCAATATGACGACATTATCGTAACCCTCTAGTTTTTTATTGATTTCTTCTAAATAGCCTCTTTCTATAGTTTCATTCAACAACGCTACTTTCTCGTCAAATCTTAAAGATGATGGAATCTCATATTCTTGACATATAACCTTAAAGTCATCCTCATGAGTACGATACCATTCTAATAATGAATTGTTAGCCCTTTTTAAACTATTATCTTTAATGTAATACTCGGGATAGTAGCCACCTTCTTTATCGACAAATACTCTTACGGAATGCTCGTTCCTTTCATGATATATGCGCTTTGCCCTCATTCCATATAAAGAAGAACATCTTCTCCATTTTGATTGAGCTAAAATCACACTTCTAGAACTTGAAAATAGGAATAGAAATACAACCGCTATCTTAAAAAAAGTATCTGTGTTTCTCATTGTAGTACGTTATTTACAAAATTATAACTCCGAAAAAAAAGTAAACCACCCTCAAGAGTGATATTTATACCAATTAAGCATTAATACGAAATTCTTATCAGCAAATCGTATAAAAAGTTAAACCCGCATTATGCATTAGAACTTCGTTATGAGTATTGAAAGCTCAATAAAATCAAGTGTTTTCTTGATTTTAGCATAGCACCGTTATGGTTAAATCAAAAAATGCAGCGAAGCGTTTGATTTTGCAGAGATTTCGATACGGAATAGATTTTCTAATGCAGAATGCGGGTTAAATGTATTTGCCCTAATATTCCTAAGACCAATAAAACTGATGGGGCTAAAATATAGATATAAAAAAAGCCTGCAAATTGCAGGCTTTTTATTTATTCTAGTAAGCTTCGATTAAAAATCCCAAGCTTTATATCCTTTGTTAAATACTTCATGAACATAATCTCCTTCTGTTAATAGAATAAAGAGTAAGTAGCATACTAAAAAGACTCCTGTCCAAACTACTGAACGACGTAATCCTTTTGCTTCTCCTTCCATGTGCATGAATGCCCATGTAATTAAGTATGCTTTATAAAGTGTCAAAATAATAAAAATCCAGTTTAAGATTTTCATTCCTAATACTACATTATTAAGTACATCTGGTTTGAAAATACCTAATACAACTTCTACAATCGTAACTGCAGAAAGTAACCAAAATACATTCCAAATTCTTTTGGTATTAGATTCGTGGTGTGCTATATCGTGTGCCATTTCTTTTCTTTCTTTTTAATAATAAATTATACCAAGTAGAAGAATGTAAATACAAACACCCATACAAGATCTACAAAGTGCCAGTATAACCCTACTTTTTCTACCATCTCGTAGTGACCTCTTTTCTCATATGTACCTAATAATACATTAAAGAAAATTACAATATTGATCATTACACCAGTAAATACGTGGAATCCGTGGAATCCAGTAATAAAGAAAAAGAAATCTGCGAATAACGGGCTTCCGTACTCATTTCTTACAAGATTAGCTCCTTCTACGACTAAAGCTCCATCTTTCTTCAATTTCGCAATAGATGCTGCTCTAGACAATACTGTTTTCTCTCCTTCTTCATTTAGAATTTGAGTTCTTACCAATACATTTGGATTAGCTTCAACTCCAGCGATCACCTCTTCTACAGTATATGATGGTAACTTCGATTCGCTCTCGTACCAAAGACCATTCTTTCCTTCGTGTTGTACTCTATCTGAGTGAGAAGCTATAGCAATTTCAGAAACTTTAACTCGGTGCCCATCAGTATCTACTAATTGAAGAATCTGTCTTCCTTTAGTTTCGATAGCTCCGTATTCTCCTTTGATAAAGTTTTTCCACTCCCAAGCCTGAGATCCTAAGAAAATAAATCCTCCAAGAATTGTTAAAGCCATGTAAGTGACTACTTTATTTTTCTTCATATGGTGACCAGCATCTACTGCTAATACCATAGTTACAGAAGAGAAAATTAAAATAAAAGTCATCAATGCTACGTAGTACATCGGTGCATCGACACCATGTAAGAACGGAAAGTGATTAAAAACTTCATCTGCTATTGGCCAAGAATCAATAAACTTGAATCTTGAAAAACCATATGCTGCTAAGAAACCTGAAAATGTAAGTGCATCAGATAAAATGAAGAACCACATCATCAATTTTCCGTAGCTAGCTTTCAAAGGCTGAACGTCTTCTCCACCGCCCCAGATGCTTCCTTCAGTTCCTGTTTTAAGAACAGTTGTACTCATATTATAAAAACTATTTTTTTCTAATGTTGCAAAAGTAAGGATTCGCAATATATTTTCCTTACATAAATAATAAAAAACCGAAGAGATAAATCCACAAGACATCAACAAAATGCCAATACATTTCTGCCAGCTGGACTCCAAGGTAATTCTCTTGGGTATATTTTCCTTTTAAATGCTTAATTAAAACGACGGTAAGCACTATCACCCCCCCAAAAATATGCAGCAAATGCACAAAGACAATTGCATAAATAAAAGAGGTTGTAACTGTAGCTGCACTACCTGTTGGATAAAACCCTTGGGCAATAATCTCCCCAAAACCTTTAAATTGTAATACCACAAAAATCGTAGCCGAAACAAAAGTCGCTAACAAAAGAGTGGTAGCTGTACTTCTCTTCCCTGTTTTAATTGCTTTCTTAAACAAATAAAAAAGCACACTACTTATAATCAATACCGATAGACTTATATAGAAAGAAGAAGGAAAAATAAAATTATCAATCCAATCTTTTCGTTCTGAACTCACTATATACGCACTTGTTAACCCTGCAAAAGTCATAAACATGCTAAGCATAGCAAACCACATCATGTTCTTTTTAGCTCTTGCTGTTTTTTCCTGTAATGTCCCTTCCGTTAAATCCATTTATCTTGAAAGCGCTAAGCTGTATCGCCTAAACAATTAAAATTTTAATTAAATATAAATTTATCTACTACGTAAACTATCTGCAACAGACTAATATAACTAACACTTACTAGCATTAGTTTCTTCGCATCTTCGGCAGTTCTAGATTTATACAAAACTATCCCTTTTTGTAGCATCCACAATCCTAATAACAATACTATAACAGCTGCATATATAGAAATGTGTAATGAACCTGTTTTACCAAATACAGGCAAAATAGAACAAACAATCGTCCAAATAGAGTATATAATAATCTGGGTGACTGTAATTTTATCTTTCTTTCCTGTAGGCAACATAAAGAAACCACCTCTTTGATAGTCTTCATACAAAAACCATCCTATTGCCCAAAAATGCGGAAATTGCCAGAAGAACTGTATCATAAACAAAGTTCCTGCTTCAATTCCAAAATTCCCTGTAGCCGCTACCCAGCCTAACATGAACGGAATAGCTCCTGGAATGGCACCAACAAATACAGCTAAAGGTGTCTTTGTTTTTAAAGGTGTATAAAGACTTACATAACTAAAAATAGATATGGCTCCAAACATTGCAGATTTTGGATTAAGCACATACAATAATGTAATACCAAGGATAGTTAAAAGGCAAGCAATTGTCAAAGCCGTATTTACAGACATTCGACCACTAGCTACAGGCCTGTCTTTCGTACGCTTCATCAACTTATCTAAATCTCTTTCGATAACCTGATTAAAAGCATTAGAAGCTCCGACCATAGCATAACCACCTACGCATAAAATCAATAGATCTACAAAATTAACAGTATCAACTGCTAATAAATATCCTGCTATAGATGAAAAAAGGACATATACAGATAGCTTTACTTTTGTAAGTACTGCAAATTCTTTGATAAAACTTGTATTATCTGCCGAAACCGAAGTGGTAGCCAATGCTAAAAATTTAATTGCTTAAAATAGGGCGACAAAGATACTGTATACCCCTTATACTGACAAAACGAATCAATGTATTAACATATCAATAGTTAATGTATAAACAAAAAACCTCGGCTGAACTTCAGTCGAGGTTTCAAATATTATTTGACAACTACTATTCTACGCGGAATGTAATTGGTTTTGTAAACGTCATAGCTACTGGCTTCTTTCTTTGCTTACCAGGTGTCATTTTTGGCAACAAATTAATTACACGAATAGCTTCTTTTTGTAATCTAGGATGTTTAGCTTTTGCTTGAATGTTAGTAACTTTTCCTGTCTTATCGATCTTGAAAGTCACATAAATCCTTTGCACACCACTTAAACCAATCTCTTCTGCGATATCAGTATTAAACTTTCTTTGGATAATCTTATCCAATTTCTTACTAAAACAATCTTTTCTTGCTTGTGGAGATCTTTCTCTCTCACATCCAGGGAAAATCGCAGATTCTTCAATTACATGAAAAGGTACATCTCCGATGATTTCCTCTCCTTCTCCTTCATCAACATCAGAAAAGTCAGGCACTTCATCAGGAATATCTTCATCTTCATCAACATCCGTATCTTCAAATACCGTTTCTGGTTCTGGCTCGTCATCCTCTACTACTTCCACAATTTCCATAGATGGTGGCGGTGGCGGTGGCGGAGGTGGTCTACGAAACACCACTTTTGTGATCGGAATTTCTTCTTCAATGTCTTCTACAATGTCTTCAATCTCTTGCTTGATTGCTTCTCGCGTAAAACTTTTACGCTCCAAAGCTCTCCAAGTAAGTAGTAACACTAAGATCAAACCCGCTTGAAAGAAGATAATACTCTTCTTGCGCAAGTCTTTCTTTGGATTCTTTTTTACTTCCATATTAGGGTCTTATTTCGCGATAGCTAAAATAGCTATTTTATTTTCATATCAAAAAATTAGTATTACTGTTTTTTACCCTTAAGGATAAATTTAATACTAAGTAAATATCCTAGGAACACTCCGACACTATTCGCCACCATATCAAGCCAATCCATCTGTCTATACGAGGTAAAAACATATTGACTAATCTCCATTAAAAGACCTAACAACAACCCTCCTATAACTACATAATGCAACGAAGGCTTCCAGGCTTCTCTTTTCTGGTTCAATTTAACGACAATTGACCACACTAAGACAAGCACAAAATAAGCTCCAAAGTGTGCTATTTTATCTCCTCCATTTATATCCTTCGGAATAATTCCTGTAACATATTTACCTAAAGAAGCGTATACAATAAACAAGGAATAAGCAACTGCAACAACTTTAGACATCAATTTTAATACCATTTTCTAGTTTCCGAAATTATATCTTAATGTAAATCCACTTCTAATTGTTGCTGACGGGAATGATGTAGAGATGGCAAACCTTGAAAAGGTATGATCATAGAAAAACAGAGCTGTTAAATTCTTACTAAGCGCATAATCTGTTGTGAATCGAATACTATACACCGTTTGGCCAGAAGTTATCTGACTATTATCTATATCTAAATTTCTAATAATCGTTTCATTTTGTCGCAACGAGATATCTGCTTTCAAATTCAAGTCACTCTTTACTATCTTTTGTCTTCCTGCAAAACGAGTTTTAAAACGAATATCTTTAATACGATATCCTAATCCTAAAATAACTTCATTTCCAGAAACCTCGGTCAACAATTGATTATCAAAACTAAATGACAACGCTCGATCTCGTCTTAGCTCTCCCGAAAGCTTTATAGCACTTTTGGTTTCCAAATCTACTTTGATTAACGGAGAAAACTGCTCTGACAAACTGATATTACCGTAAAGCGTTTCATTCAAGAAGTTCCCCGAAGCATCTTTACCTCCTTGATTTTGCTGATATTCTAAATTCGTTTGGAATTGATTGATCGTATAATCTGATCGATATCCATGATTTAAAGAGAAACGCTTGAATCTCTTTTTAAACCATTTTTTCTTCATGAATCCAGTATACTTAATACTCCAGTTTGGTAACGGGAAACTTCTAAAAGCTCCTAAACTGATTCCACCTGCATCTTTCCCAGTATACGCTGCTAAGAATGCCGGCAACAATACCGCTTGGTTATTCCTTCCAAAACCATCAACAAAACCATCTCCATCAGCATCTGCCGATACTCCTCTTTGGCTTGCCAAACGATCAGAAATAATTTTTCTATTCTCTTTGAATTCTTCAAAAGTTTTAGAGTTCGTTTCGGAACTACTAGAAAATGATGTTTTCAATAAAATAGTAGAAATACTAAAATTCCCAGACTCATAAGGCGTCAACGAATTATATTGAAAATTCCGATTCCCCAGATCATCTACTCTAAAATTCTCTGCAAAAGTGGTCGACTTTGTTCTGCTTGCTGTAATATCAATTTTTAAATCTTTGACAAACTCGATAGTACCTTGCAAATCTAATTGCTCTGTTTTTCTTGTTTGATATTGCTGATTGAATTCATCATAAAGCGTTAAGTAACCTCTTCTTGCCGCCTCTTGTCGAATATCCGATTGACCCCCAAAAGTAAAGCCTAGACTTGGCTTAAGAGTCCCCAACAAACCTACATCTTGTGTAAATCCAGGTAACACAGTACCACTATCTCTTTGATAATTAACACTCAATTTCTTTAGACCACTAACAATGGCTACAGCTGTATTGTATGCTTTAATACCTGGCTTTAATTTATTGTTAGGAGTTTTAGCTTTATTCGTCCTTGTTCTCGACGCAATCTTAGGCCCTGTTTGTAAAGAATCTTTCTTCTTCTTTTTTACTTTCTTCTGATTAGAAGTACGCTTTACAAAACCTATTTCTTTGTAAAATTTATTTAAATCGAAACTTGTATTTAAACGATGTATGGAAGAGTTTTGGATGGTATTTCCTAAGTCAAAAATGCGCGTTTCTTCCGAGCCATCAGGTAATGTATTCGTAATCTCAGCCTCTCTAAAGTTCTCACTCGCTTTTTGCCATTGGAAATTACCTGTATAAGAGTAGGTAGAATTTATAAATGATAATGCTGGAAACTTATCAAATGGTAAATTATAGTTCGCCTGTAAGCTTTGGTTCAATGTATTTGGATCCCCAATATCAGACAATCCATCCCAGATGGTATTATTGACATTCACTACATCATTGTCATCTAAGAAATTTCTTACAATACGATCCGTAGCAGAAGTAAAGTTAACATTCAACGATTTTGTCAAGTTAAACCCTAAGGCATATTGCCAATTAAACAAATAGTTTCGTTGTTGCAATGGATCGATCTTAATATCTCCCTCTCCTAACAATACATCCCTAAACAATTGCTCATTGAAACGACGGTTAATACCTGAAGTAACACTAATGTTCGTTGGCAGTGGATTGAAATTTAAATCTTTTAACCATTGCCAATACTTCCCTTTTTGAGTAAACTTTGTTTTCTTGAATGGAGAAATCTCCCAAGGGACAAAATTATAATTATAGGTTCCTGAAAGGTTTAAACCCAAATCCTGTGCTTTTTCAATCTCGAAACTTCTGTGATCCTCTTGGTTATATGTTCCCGAAAAGCTAAAGTTCTCTATATCGTAAGGCATTGGTTTTTTCTCTCCAACTCTATTCTTACGAAGCCCTATAACACTTACACTTTGTCGTTTAGTATATTCTGTAGATCGCTCTTCAATAGCATCTCTTTCACTACCTGCATTATCGAGGACATCTTCCAGTAACAGATCTTCATTTAATGGATCGTACTGTGGTGTGATCAACTCTTCTCCTCTACTATAACTAACCGGAATTTGTACCCCCCATTTTTTTGGAAGTAACTGCCCCAATTGCACATTAGTAGTCACATCATATTGCTTAAGATCTTCCTGACTTCTTTCACTAGGCCCTTGCTCTATAGAACCAAAACCAACTGTACTAATACGACCAGAAGCCGAAATACTTGCAAAATCGGCAATATTAGTATCTACATTGGCTACCGCAGCCCAACCCCCTTGGTTTTTCAAGCCACTTAAACGCAATTCATTAAACCAAAGTTCCACATCTTTGGGTTGGCTCTCGTTGTTCTTCACTCCAAGCATGAACACTTTTACGTTTCCAAAACTAGGGTTTCCTTTAATTCCTACTTTTAGATTACCCAAATTATTTACATTGTCTGGATCTGCAATTGCATTTGCTGACTCATCAAAAAAGACCAAGTCCTCTCTATTAAATCTTGGATTACCACTATTATCTGTTCCTATATAGGCTGCTTTTACTTTTTGAAGCACCTCCAAAGGAAGATTAAATCTATTTACTTCTGGCCAGATAGCATTGGGGCCACTTTGGTTGAATTCCGTAATTTTTAGAGGAATCTCTATCTGATAAAAATTTTCTGTAAAATCGGTACCAAAACGCACAATAGCAGAAACTTCTTCATCATCAAGAGTATTTACGCCTGAAGACCCTTCTAATTGCTCTGCATGAATAAACATTTCTACATTTTCATATTGACGCATATCAATATTGTAGTTATTATATACAGCTCTTGTATCTCCTGCTGGTAATTCACTAACTCTCAATGATAGTGATCGCTCATCTTGTGCAATTAAAGTATTATTGTTATTTACTTGTTCACGAATTACTCCTGGTGGTATTGTATATCTAGGATTTTGCTCAACACTAACAGATGAAACATCTAAGCCTAATCCATCCGACACATCATTATTCAAACCCTCTGTATCTATAATATTGTCACTACCATCTATGACCGTCATATTCTCTGGGGTATTATTTGGTTGCAAATATTGACGATAAGTACCTCTTACTAAATCTAGAGACCCCATACGCAACACGATAGGACGCTCGAAACCTGTCACATACATTCTAATAAAACGTGCAGAACGCAAATCATTTATACCACCAATAGCCTCCCTAAACTCATCACTATTAACAGGAATTTGAATTTGCACCCACTCTCCAGATACCGACGAACCATCAGGGGTATTATCTGTTGAAAAAGTATTACGATCCTTAACTAACCCTCTATTCTCGTTTGCGGTATCAATATTTAATTCACTAGGAGATATTTTTACCGTGTACTCAAAATACTGATTAAGGGTACTATGCGTATTATCACGATTAACATCCTCTACGGTTGGAGTTGTCCCATTCCCTCTATTATCTTCCGAAACTTCAGTAATAGAGTTTCCATCAGTTCCATTGTATTTTCTATAACGATCAGGAATAGTTGACGTATTACTTGCTCTTAAAAAATATTCGTAATCATCCTCTGCTGGGTCATTCTCATCTTTGTATTGCATTGCCACTCCTTCCAACAATTTCTCTTGGGCATTTTTTAACCCATCAAAACCAGCATCTTGCTGTGTCCTTGCCGCTCCATCATTATCAAAAGCATATACCAACGATTGATTTCTAGGCACCACCCCAAAACCATTCCCATCTAAATCTTGCGCTCTTACCGCCTCTTCATCAAGTGGAGAAACTGCCGATTCAGGAAGCCCATTCTCGTACATTTTCTTATTATCCGCTAACACATCCTCACTAATATTACCGATATTAAAGCGTATCTCCCCTACATTCCCTGCATTTGCATCTTGTGTTGAACCTACATATGGGTTTAATATCCAGAATTCTACAAACTCTACATTACTTTGCTCAAAATTTGTACTGTTAATTGCTCTAGTAATACCTGCGAAGTTACTTCTCGCCTCACTTGGCTCAATGCCATCTATATAGTCGTCATTATAATTATATGGACCACGCTCATCGGGCCTATAAAACATATCGAACGTAAACAAAGTTCTTGTTTGATTTTGTGGTATTTGTGTATTCTCAAACAACTCATTGATAAATATTCTACGCGCTTCTGGTGTCGAAACATCCTCTACACTTACTCCACTTGGTCTATTGTTATTATAGAATATCGGATCAATTGTATACCACGAAAGCGCCCCTCTCCTATATCCTGTCTGCCTTTGTTGCTCGGATGTTTCCGTATTATTAGAAACATTAAATGGTAGATTAGTTACTCCATTACCTAGTGGCACACTTGACAACTCCCAAGAAAGCGGGTTACTAATATCTATACGTGTTTGCACCCCTTCAAAATCATCTACATAAGAAGTCACTTCCCCATTAAAATCTGCTGCACTTGGTGCATTAGCAAACAAATAGGCAAATTCTCCTCGAATTGAAAAATTAGAGGGAGCCTCAGTATCTATATTAGGTAACTTATTTACCATTCTTGTTAAAAACGGAACCTCTGTCGAATAGTTCGCATTTAATCCTAAAATGGTATTGTTAATCGGTTCAAAATTTAAATTAGACTTTTGTGTAAATGGTCGCTCTCTTAAATTTAATAAGGTTCCCCCAAACACAAAATCTTCTGAAATTTTAGTTTCAAAGTTAATTCCAGAAAAACGCTTTGTCTGCTGTCCAAACACTGCATTGTTTTCTGTAGAAACTTCAATAGGTGTATTTGATGCTAGTAATGCTGGGTCAATAATTTCTACTCTTCCCAATTGATAATTTACCGTATAATCTAGTCCTTCTTGCAGTAATCGTCCACCAGCTGTAACACGCACAGATCCTCTAGGCACATTAAATGCCCCTATAGAAATTCCATTTTGACCAGAAGTTTTAAAACGTCCTTTTAATTTAAATCGGTTCTTGCTTGCTTGTTCTTGCTCTGCTTCAATTTTTGTTGTTGAATACAACAGGTTATAAACGTATTCTTTTTGATTTTCGTTGTAAGTAGATTGATCCTCATAATTAGCTTGGCCACCTGGGTTATTTCCTGTAGGCGTTAAAACATCAAATAAATGCTCCCCAAAAGGTTCGGAAACAGGGAAAATAATAGCCCCATTTTCTGTATCTACCGTTAAGCCAGGAAAGAAATCAAAGAAACCATCTCCTCCTGATACTGGGTCATTATTAATATTTAATTGATCTAAACGAAAAAGACGCAATAATGTCGGACTGGTATCTGCTCCTGGAATATCTTCTATTGAAATTCGCTCTCCCCTATTACTAGGATCAACCGATTCAATAAAATTTCGGGGAGAAGGATTAGCATAAACGATATTTAAGCGAAAATCTTCCCTCTCCAATCTAAAAGTTCCTAAAGCATAGATATTTTTCATCATTAAATCCCATACAGGTTGACTAACATCTGTTACCGAACTCTTTAATTGTTTTACTACTAGGTTTTGAGAAGCAGAAAGCTCAGTCCCTGTAGTTTCATTTGTATTTCCTAACTGCGTGTTAGAAACTCCATCATTTGCAAATTCTCCTACCTGAAATACTTGACCTCCTCGGGTATATTGGTAAGCTACTGCTAGCACTTCATCATTATTCAAGCGCTGATTTAAACTTATATATCCTAATTGAGTATTTAAGCTATATTGATTCTCATTTAATAAACGTGCATTCTCTAACACCGAATAATCAATTCCTTCTTGAACACTAATTGTCCCTAAAGTCATACTTCCCTTAACAAAAGCATTATCCCTTACATTTTGAGTTAAAAAGGATTGATCTCCTCCTTCTATTCCATCAGGATTAAATTGATTATTACCATTATCTGGTAACACAAGATTTTGACTTCCATTGGTACCATTTAGCACAAATGCTGGGCCGGAAATTTTTCCACTCTGTACTACACCTATATTATTATCTTGCCCCTCTCCTATATCCTGAAAAGCCACTAAATTTCTTGCAGTAGATAATGTCCTTGAATTCGTACTAGAACGATTTGTGATCCAAACCTGAATACGCGTTACATTAATATTCGAATTGATAAATGGATAGCTAGCTAAAGCATTATCATAAGTATCTCTAAAGTAATGTGATAAGAAGAAATGTCGATTTTCGTCATAATCTAAAGCATTTATTTCATAATCTTCTACAGTACCTCCTGCTTGTATCTGCACACGACGTGTATCTGATCGTTGTTCAGAAAAGACTCCTGTAATTGTAGTTTTCCCGAATTGAAATTGTGCTTTAACCCCGAAAAGGCTTTGTGCTCCTTGAATTAAGGAGCTATTCAACGGAAAGTTTACGTTACCTATCTCTAATGCCTGAACGATTGCATCTTCATTGGGCTCATAGGCCAATTTTAATTGATTTTGAAAATCGAAAGTAGACTCTGTATCATAATTTGCATTTACAGACAGTCGTGTACCAATGTTACCCGTCAAACTCAAACTAATACGCTGATCGAAGTCAAAAGAAAAATTACGTTGATTTTGTGGTGAAAGAGATGGGTTATCTATCCTATTAAAAAGCACTCCCAAATCTACCTCAACCGAACCTTGAGGGATAATCTCAATTTCGTTACTACCAAAAACCGTTTCAAAGAATCCCGAGTTTACATAAAAAATAGGTAATAATCGTTTTTGCTTTTCTTCTGCATCTTCTCCTCTACCGGTTAATGCATCCGTTTTACTTTTAAAATATTTACGTACTTCTTCCTTCTGAATTAATTTAAAAAACTCATCGGGAGATAAATACAACGGATAACGCACATTGTACTCCCCTAACTTTGTATTAAACACATAACGGTTACGCACAGGATCGTATTCATATTTACTTTGAATACTATTAGGATCTGGCAGCGATAATGGCTTAAAAGAAAAAGTGGTGCTTGTAGAATCTCTCTTTATCGGCTTTTGCTGTGCAAAAATCGATTTGCCAAAAGAAAATAAAAAAACAACAGCAACGAAAAACGCCTTTCTAAACGATTGATGACTCGAATACAATGTGTTATAATTTTTTTAGTGCAAGTTTTATGGTATCTTCCACAGTCACTTCACTATTATTTTTAATAATATTTTCTACTACTTTTTGAGCAGCTTTACGATTGAAACCTAAAGTCTCTAGAGCAGATAACGCTTCATCCTTCACAGTATTGCGCTCCACCACCGAAACTTCTTCCATATCAAAGATTTTTAAGACTTTCTCTTTAAGATCTAAAATGACACGTTGAGCGGTCTTGGCACCAATTCCTTTAACGGATTGAATCGTAGCCACATCTCCAGAAGCCAAGGCTTCTTTTACTTGATTGGGACTTAATGATGACAACATGGTTCTAGCAATACTTGTCCCAATCCCTGAAACAGAAATTAGCAAACGAAAAATCTCGCGTTCCAAGCGCTCCACAAAACCATACAAGGTATGACTATCTTCCTTAACCTGAAGATGTGTATACAACTGCAACACTTCATCGTTTCCAATTTTAGAAAATGTGTGCAACGAAATATTGATAAAATACCCAACTCCATTACATTCGATCACGACTTCCGTTGGATTTTTCTCAACTAATTTTCCCTTGATATGTGTTATCATAAAATTCTCAAAAACTCAATCCCCAAAAATATAAAAATTCGCACAACACACTAATTTTTGAAGCACTAAGAAAAGCCGCACTCTCTTAAATCAGACCAAAAACATATTTAATAGATTAACGATAGCTTTTTATGGACAAGAAGTAGAAAAATTAAGAAAATCAATGAGCTTGTAAGGTTATTTTAGGCTTATTCTATTTCACCCAACATCATTTATCAAGGCATTGGATTGTAAAACAATCACCACAATCATTAATAAGTGTTAAGGTTTGAAACTTTTCACCTCTCTAAAAAACATTAAAAAGCCGCCTAAAATAAACTATTTAGCTGTCTTAACATTAGCTCATCAATATTAAAGCACAACTAATAAAAGCTCTAATTATTTAACAATTCTACATAAGAGACCTGAATTAAACACAAATTAGAATTCCATATTTCTAATTTTAAACATATAAAAAGTAAATACTTCTTTTTCCTAGAGAGAAACCAAACTAACATAAACTGATAACCGAATTTCAGCTAAGTTTTAACAAGAAAAAAGTGCGACCCTTATAAAAGAAATCGCACTATATTTTCGTAATAAAAAACTTCTAAAACATCCATTAGACAATAACTAAAGTACCAGGACAATTGGAGTGTTAAGAGAATCTATACTTCACATTTTATCTATCCGCCACTTCTCTTTTGCTCTTTTCTTGGGAATCAACTACTGCTACCGCTGTCATATTTACCATTTCATCTACCGTTGCCCCTAATTGCAATACATGGACAGCTTTTTCCATTCCCATTAAAATAGGCCCTACAGAGGAAGCTTTATTCAATTCTTTCATCAATTTATACGTGGCATTTGCTGCATCTAGGCTAGGGAAGACTAAAGCATTCACTTTTTTATCCACTAATTTCGAAAACAAAAAGCGCTCCTTTAGCATTTCATTATTCAATGCAAAGTCCGTTTGAATAGGCCCATCAACTACTAAGTCGGGTTGTGCTTTATGCAAAAACTGCACACATTGATCTACTTTAGCCGAATTAATATGCTTTGATCCTCCAAAATTTGCATATGAAATCATCGCAATTATTGGGTCTACCCCAAACATTTTGATAGTCTCTGCTGTCAATTGTGTAATTTTCGCCAGCGTTTTAGCATCTGGCTCGATATTAATAGATGTATCGGAAATAAACAAAGGCCCATAATCTGAAACCATTAAGTTGGTTGCTGCCGCTCGTTTAATTCCTTTTTGCAAACCAATTAATTCTAAAATGGGCTTGATCGTTGTACTGTAACTTCTAGAATACCCTGAAAGTAACGCATCAGCATCTCCGGTATTTACCATCATCGCGCCAAAATAATCACGATCTCGCATTAAACTCTCGGCATCATTTAAGGTAACCCCTTTTCGCTTGCGCTCCACCCAATAATGAGTTGCGTATTTTGTTTTTCTATGTTTCTCTTCCTTTGATTTGGGATCGATAATTTCGACTCCCGAAAGATCAAATTTAATCTCAGCAGCAATCTCTTCGATCACCTCTTTTCTCCCTAATAATACTGGAATGGCAAAGCCATCTTCATAAGCTACTTGAGCTGCTTTCAATACTTGAATCTCTTCTCCTTCAGCATACACAACACGTTTAGGATCTTGTCTTGCTCTATCTCTTAATAGCTCTAGCAGGGTATTATTATTTCCAAGTCGACCTAATAATTCTTGCTTGTATTCTTCCCAATTGTCAATTCCTTCTTGAGCCACTCCACTTTCAATAGCTGCCTTTGCAACCGCTACCGGAATTTCTCCAATTAACCTAGGATCAAAAGGTTTTGGAATAATATATTCTCTCCCAAAAACTAATTTTGTTTTATTGTAAGCAATATTTACTTGCTCTGGCACAGGCTCCTTTGCTAGAGCTGCTAATGCTAGCGTAGCCGCTTTTTTCATTTCTTCATTAATCGCCGTGGCACGCACATCCAATGCTCCTCTAAAAATAAAAGGAAAACCAAGTACATTATTTACTTGATTAGGGTGATCACTACGCCCTGTAGCCATAATGATATCTTTCCTAGTCGCAATAGCTATGTCATATTTGATTTCGGGATTGGGATTTGCCATTGCAAAAACAATCGGATCATTTGACATTGCAAGCAACATTTCTGGAGTTACAATATCTGCCATCGAAAGACCAATAAACACATCGGCATTCTTCATGGCATCTTCTAAGGTATTTAAATCTCTATCCGTTGCAAACTCTGCTTTTTGGGATGTAAGATTCCCTCTATCTTTTCTAATGACTCCTTTACTATCAGTCATTACTATATTTTCTGCTTTAGCCCCGAAAGACTTATACAGACGTGTACACGAAATGGCAGCTGCACCAGCCCCACTTACGACAATACGAACATCTTCTATCTTCTTCCCAACAATCTCACAAGCATTTAACAATGCCGCTGCAGAAATAATTGCAGTACCATGTTGATCATCATGCATTACAGGAATTGACAACTCTTCTTTTAAACGGCGTTCAATCTCGAAAGCTTCTGGTGCTTTAATATCTTCTAAGTTGATTCCTCCAAAAGTCGGTGCAATATTTTTTACTGTCTGAATGAATTCTTCTATATCCTTAGTATCTACTTCAATATCGAAAACATCGATATCTGCAAAGATTTTAAACAACAGCCCTTTCCCTTCCATTACGGGTTTAGAAGCCATTGCTCCGATATCACCTAATCCTAGTACTGCTGTTCCGTTAGAAATAACAGCTACTAAATTCCCTTTAGTGGTATACTTATAGGCATCATTTGGTTCTTTTTCTATCGCCAAACAAGGCTCTGCAACACCTGGTGAATATGCCAACGCCAAATCTCTTTGAGTTGCATATTTTTTCGTTGGTACTACTTTAATTTTACCTGGAGTAGGTTCAGCGTGGTATTTTAAAGCTTCCAGCTTTTTCTTATCTGTATTCATTATGTCTCTACTAGAAAGTATGCGTCTAAAATAGCATATTATCTAGCTTTGGTCGAAGAAAAAAGAAAATCTTTCTAGAAGAAAACAACTACTCTACCCGCTTAAGTAATAAAACCCAATCCTGATTTTCTATAGGCTTTTTACCTGCATCAATTTTACTTCCTCCCTGAATACTAATCACTTCATTATTTTGTAATTCACCGCCAAAGAATGGATTATACCAATGTAAGGTATAATTCCCCTGAACACTTGATAAATCAAATTCCGCATTTTTATCTTTTGGCACATATAAAATATACACCTCATTTGATTTTCCAAAACAATACCCCTTATCCGTGATTATATTATGCAGTGGTTGCATCTCATTATATGGGATGTTATTTTTCTCAAAAAACACTTTTGCATGATTTGTAATTTCCCACATCTTATCTCTCTGTCTCCAATCTTCAGAATTATTATCATGATGTGGTTGCTCGTACCCAAAATACCATTCGACACCAGCTGCTCCGGATAACAGGGCTCCCCATAGCACCTCTCCAACAACTTCTTCATGCAACGGGTCGTTACTATCAATCTTGGCTCCGTTATTTGCTGGACCTATTTCATCCATAGTAATTAACCAAGGCTCACCAACTTCCTCTGAAGCTTTCTTCCATGTCTGTATGGCATGGGTAACATTATGAGGATGCCACTCTTGAAAAGAGATTCCATCCAAATATTTAAAACCTAATAAACTATCCAATACAGGTTTTCTAGTTTCCTCTTCTGCATGTGAATGAATTATTACTGGATGTTTGTACGGATCATTCTCTTTTATAAATTGAATCATATCTTTTCGCTGTCTGGTATTCTGGGCTATTGGCGACCATTTAGCCCAACCATTTTCTTCTCCAATATTCCATACTACTCCATTATGGTGCCCAAAACGCGCAATCATCTCTAATAGATATAATTTTCTCAATCTTCCCGTATCTCCCTTATCTAAGAGTGTTTCATTTTCTGTTTCTTGTAAGATAACATGCAACAATACTCCTTTAGATTGCATATGCTTAAAAAGAATTTCCCACTGCGCTAGCTTACTAGCATCGAATCTCGTAAAATCATCTGGATCATGATAAGGCCATACATCTCGACCATCCCCTTCGATATTCATAGAAAGAAAGTACACTACATTCATCCCTTTTGAAGCCAAATAATTTATCGAACCTATGATTTCTTTTCCTTTCCCTTCTTTCCAGGTAGGATCTCCTATATTCCAATCTTTTAAATGCGGAGTGTATCGATGTACTTTTTCATCTACAGAAAAATCTCTGCGTTTACCTCCTTTGGTTGTTCTATAAGTATCATCAAAACCTTCATAGGCTAAAAAATTCTCTGGGCTATTCGCTCCAAATTTCAACCAATATTTATTTGTATTTCTAAATTTAAAATGTCCTTTATCGACTGTTAGATTCCCTTTTGCGCGAAAATCTTCTCCTTTTTTTCGTGTTGGCACCACTTTAAAAGCTCCTTCTTTTTCCGAAACAACTTCCGCGTTTATTTTACTTGGAGATAAAGCCACCTCTTTCCCTTTCCACAATTTAGCTTTATACTGCCAATCTCCTATTTCATTGGAAGCAAACCGTACACGCCATACATTCCCTGACTGAGCACTTGTTTCGGAAGACTTTCCGTCAGCCGCAAAAAAACCTCTCACTTTCTTTATGGTATCCCCATTGGTAAATTCTACTTCAAAAACATAATTCAAAAAAGGGTTATAATCATCTGTTTCTGTTACAGTCGGCCCTTCAATATCTATGACAATAGCATGGTATTGCTGATGAATAATTTGATTTCCTTCATTCTTTATCTTTTTTGACTTAAAAGAGGTTGCAATTGTCGCTTTTTCAAGTGACGTTAATTCTGGCGTTCCTCCTCGATTACCACAACCCGAAGCGATATATGCCGTATCTTCTATTAACACTACTCCCGTACCATGTCTCCCTTGTTTTAAACTTCCCGCTTTAGACCATTTCTGCGTTGCTACATCAAAAACTTCAATTTCATTGTGAGCTTCAACTTGAGTGTGGCTCTCTCCTCCCACGACAAACACATGATTCCCTTTAGAAAAAGCTGCATTTCCTGCTCTTAGTGTAGGCAATTTTAATTTTTCAGTAACAGGCTCCCAACCTTGTTTATTAAAATCATATATTGAACCATAAGCAACAACACAACTAGCATCTTTAAAAACATTTAGATTTGTTGTTCTTCCGCCAAAGGCATACAGTTTATTATCATTTACTACAGCTTGAAAATGATCTCTAGCAAAAGGAGCATCATCCAATACTTTCCAAATTCCTGTTTTAGGATCGTATTCATCTAGCCAAGCCACTGAACCATCAATATGTCCGTTCGTAATTCCTCCTACAATATAAATTTTGCTATTAAATACAACCACCCCAGCTCCGCCTCTACGTCTGCTTTCTGGAATTACGTCGCCGTATTCAAACTTATCTTCTTTAGGAAGATATTTCAGCACCTTATCTAGTGGTTTTTCATTAGGATATGGCCCTGTCATCGCCCCTATTAAATATACTTCATCTTCGAAAACTACTGGTTGAAAATGATGTATTTCCACAGGCGGTTTAGCTCCTGACTTCCAAGAATTAGATTTTCTATTATAAATAGAAGTAACCTTATCTCCTCTTCCTCCTATTAAATATAGGTGGCCTCCAACCCCAATAAACCCAGCCTCATGCCTTTCTATGGGGAGATTATTTGTTTTAACTGTATTCCATTTTATGGCTTGCGCCTGTAACGTTATCGCTGAAAGAAGAACGACCCAACTTAAAATTTTAGTTTTCATGAAGGTTTATGATTTTAGAATTCCTAAAGTAACACAATCTTTTTTTGAAAAAATAGCAACCACTAGTCAAATGACATTGATAACAATGCATTTTTTGTATTAAAAATCACAAATACTTAGTTAGTTACTACGTATTTCTACTTATCTATAATGATTTTAAACAAGTATTAAACTCTATTATAAAGTTGTACAAAAACCTTTTCGAAATTACATTTGTCAAGCTAAAATTTATTGTACAATGAGTAAACTTATTAGATCATCTATAGTAAGGAAGGTAGCCATGGCGCTATCTGGCTTATTTCTAGTCTTTTTCTTACTACAGCACTTTTCAATTAACCTAACATCGGTGTTTAGTGAAAAGGCATTTAACGCAGCTTCTCACTTCATGGGAACGAATCCTGTCGTTCAATTTGGGTTGCAACCAGTGTTAATTTTTGGAGTGGTTTTTCACTTTATCATGGGATTCATCCTAGAAATTAAAAACAAAAGCGCTCGTCCTGTTAAATATGCGAGCTACAACGGTGGAGCCAATGCTTCATGGATGTCTAGAAATATGATTTACTCTGGATTGGTTGTATTGGCCTTTTTGGGATTACATTTCTATGACTTTTGGATTCCTGAGATAGTTCATAAATATGTTGAATTTAGCCCTGAAGATCCTACTAGATATTATCATGAGTTACAAGAGAAATTTGTGAGTCCTGTTCGTACGGTACTTTATGTAATTTCTTTTGTTTTCTTAGCATTGCACTTGTTGCATGGTTTTGCTTCTTCTTTCCAATCTATTGGAGTGAACAACAAATACTCTGCTAACATCCAAAAATTTGCTAAGGCATTTGCTATTGTGATTCCTGCAGGATTCATCTTCATTGCATTGTTTCATCATTTTAATCACTAATCGATATACTATGGCATTAGATTCTAAAATACCTCAAGGTCCATTAGCTGATAAGTGGACAAAACATAAAAATGACATTAATCTTGTTAACCCAGCCAACAAACGTAACATCGATGTGATTGTTGTAGGTACTGGTTTAGCGGGTGGTAGTGCTGCTGCATCTTTAGCAGAACTAGGATATAACGTAAAAACTTTTTGTTATCAAGATTCACCTCGTCGTGCACACTCTATTGCGGCACAGGGAGGAATTAACGCAGCAAAAAACTATCAAGGAGATGGAGATTCTAACTACCGTCTTTTCTACGATACTATTAAGGGTGGTGATTACCGTTCTCGTGAAGCTAACGTTCACCGTTTAGCTGAAGTTTCGGGTAACATCATCGATCAATGTGTTGCTCAAGGGGTTCCTTTTGCGCGTGAATATGGAGGTTTACTTGACAACCGTTCTTTCGGAGGGGTGTTAGTATCTCGTACATTTTACGCTAAAGGACAAACAGGACAACAATTATTGCTAGGTGCATACTCGGCAATGAACCGCCAAATTAACCGTGGTAAGATTCAATCTTTTAACCGTCACGAAATGCTAGATTTAGTAAAAGTTGATGGTAAAGCTCGTGGAATCATTGCACGTAACTTGGTTACTGGTGAAATCGAACGTCATTCTGCCCATGCAGTAATTTTGGCTACAGGAGGTTACGGAAACGTGTTTTTCTTGAGTACAAATGCAATGGGAAGTAACGTAATGGCTGCTTGGAGAGCTCACCGTCGTGGAGCACACTTTGCAAATCCTTGTTACACACAGATTCACCCTACATGTATTCCTGTATCGGGAGATCACCAATCGAAATTGACATTGATGTCAGAATCATTACGTAATGATGGTCGTATTTGGGTTCCTAAGAACATGAAAGATGTATTGGCTATTCGTGAAGGAAAGTTAAAGCCTACACAAATTGCTGAAGATGATAGAGATTATTATTTAGAGCGTCGTTACCCTGCCTTTGGTAACTTAGTACCTCGTGATGTTGCTTCGCGTGCTGCTAAAGAACGTTGTGATGCTGGATATGGTGTAAATAAAACTGGAGAAGCGGTTTATTTAGATTTCGCTTCTGCAATTATTCGCTACGGAAAGGAAAAAGCGTTAACTAGTGGTATTAAAAACCCTAGTGAAGCTAAAATTCAAGAACTTGGTAAAAAAGTTGTTGAAAATAAATACGGAAACTTATTCCAAATGTACGAGAAGATCGTAGATGAGAATCCATACGAAACTCCTATGATGATTTACCCTGCGGTGCACTATACTATGGGTGGTCTTTGGGTTGATTATAACTTACAAACAAGTATCCCTGGTTGTTATGCCGCTGGAGAAGCGAACTTCTCTGATCACGGTGCTAACCGTCTTGGAGCTTCTGCCTTAATGCAAGGTTTGGCTGACGGATACTTCGTATTGCCTTATACTATTGGTGATTATTTGGCGGATGATATTCGTACAGGAAAAATTCCAACAGATTCTCCTGAATTTGATGCTGCCGAAAAAGAAGTTACCGATCGCATTTCTAAATTAATGAATACCAAAAAACAACATTCTGTTGATTATTACCACAAGAAGTTAGGTAAGATCATGTGGAATAAGTGTGGTATGGCTCGTAATGCTGAAGGCTTACAAGAAGCTATCGATGAGATTGCTGCTTTACGTGCTGATTTCTGGGAAAATGTAAACATTCCAGGAGAAGCAACAGGTATGAATACTGAATTAGAAAAAGCAGGTCGCGTAGCTGATTTCCTTGAATTGGGTGAATTATTCGCTAAAGATGCCTTAACAAGAAATGAATCTTGCGGGGGGCACTTCCGTGAAGAATACCAAACTCCTGAAGGAGAAGCATTACGTGATGACGAAAACTTTACGTTTGTTTCTGCATGGGAATATAAAGGTGAACCAAAAGATGCTGTATTGCATAAAGAGGAATTAGTGTTTGAAAATATTGAGGTTAAAACTCGTTCATATAAATAGATATTAGTATTGAGAAGTGAGATTTTAGATGTATTCTCTCTGTACTCAATACTCAATACTCAAATCTTTTTAGAGTTATGAAATTACTATTGAAAATATGGCGTCAAAAAAACGCTAACGATAAAGGACAAATGATCGATTACCCAATTGATGGAATCGAAGAAGATATGTCCTTCCTAGAAATGCTAGATGTTCTTAACGAACAATTAATTAATAAAGGAGAAGAGCCTGTAGTTTTCGATCATGATTGTCGTGAAGGAATCTGCGGAATGTGTTCTTTACAAATTAACGGAGAGCCTCATGGGCCTGATCGTAAAGTAACGACTTGTCAGTTACACATGCGTATGTTTAACGACGGAGATACGATTACTATTGAACCTTTCCGTGCTGCAGCTTTCCCTGTAGTGAAAGATTTAATGGTAGATCGTAGTGCTTTTGATCGTATTCAGCATGCTGGTGGATATATTTCGGTAAACACTTCTGGTAATACTATTGATGCAAATGCTATCCCTGTAAACAAGCAAAATGCAGATGATGCCTTTAATGCAGCAACATGTATTGGTTGTGGTGCTTGCGTAGCAGCTTGTAAGAATGCTTCGGCAATGTTATTTACTTCTGCTAAGGTTTCTCAATATGCTTTATTACCACAAGGACAAATAGAGGCTACTGATCGTGTACAAGCGATGGTTGCACAAATGGATGCTGAAGGTTTTGGTAACTGTACGAATACTGGTGCTTGTGAGATCGAATGCCCTAAAGGAATTTCTTTGGAAAACATCGCCCGTATGAACCGCGAGTATTTATCTGCTTCTTTGAAAGGGTAAATAGAAAGCTAAGTTTTTTTTCAATTCAAAGCCCTAAGAAATAACATTTCTTAGGGCTTTATATTTCTACATTCTTTGTCTTTATAAAACGTCTTGAACTCCTCCCTTTATAAATCTCTGCATATAATTTATCCTCTTTTTAATATACATTTACTAAAAAATATTACATTTCGGCAAAAACAGAATTAATGTATTCTATAAATTTTAAAAAAGTCAAAATCATTTTTTTGATATTGATTTTGAATGAAATTATTGCTGCTTGCTGTAATTGTGAAGATGAGTATATCTCTAAGGAATTTTCCACATGTGAAATAAGTATTTCCAACCTAGACAATACAGGACGCTCTCCAATAGTAACTAACGAAGCCATACTAAATAAAAATGCTTATGGTATCCGTGTATCTATAGATAGAAACGAAATGCTTTGCAAGCTAAATAAGCCTCGCAGCTTTTCTTTGCTAACGCAAACAGCTTACGCCTTCGATTGTGAGTGCTCTATAATTTCTCAATATAGAGCTAAAAACAAAATAACTGGACTTAAGGTAATCACCCTTAACGATTTTAATACAGAATATCCTAAGGATACTGATATCACATCATTATTTATAGTGCAACGATCAGGATTTAAAACACCTGAGGACTTCATTGCTTCTGATAATTTAAACTTAATAACTATTAAAAATGAAAACTTAAGTTTTGAAGAGGTAGCATCTTTAGATGAAAACAAAAATTTTGATCTATTGTTAAAGACAGCTCCATCTGAAGCTATTGAACGACAATTCCGTGTAATTATTGAATTTGCGGATGGCACCGAAATAAGCACTGTTACAACTCCTATACTATTGAATTAATGAGATTAAGTATTATTTTACTGTTCGGTTTTTTTATATCTGGATATTCACAAGATCAAATTAATTCAAAATTTGAAAGAAAACTGACTCCATTTATAAGTATTGGAGGAACGGCTAGTTTAGGATTCAATGAATTTTCGGGTAATAATGAAATAGATAACTTAATTGGTTATGAAAAGAATCAGCTTCAATTTTCGCTTTCTGGAGGGGTCTTCTATCAACATATTGGCATTGAATTCCTATTAACCAGAGGAGCAAACGCTTCCGAATCGGATTTAAATAGTTTTCATGAAGATATCCGTTCCACTTTTAATTCAAATTATTTTGTGCCACCCCAATCTAGTGAAGATATTATACAACCAAATGCTACTCTTTTAGCAGGGCCTATTTATCGATTCAAAATGAATAAATTTCTAGTTATAACAAAACTATTAATAGGATCCACAAAATTTAATGTGGAAGAAAAATTAATTGAATTAAAAGAAAGAAATAATAATAACACATTACTGGCTAGCTATCAAACTAAAGACGGATCTGAAAGTTTCTTTACCATCTCCCCTAGAATTTCTTTTGGATACCCCATTACTAAAAAACTATTCATTAATGCTGAGCTTAATTATAATGTATTTCGCTCAGATATCATCTACACTAAAAGATTAGAAAATATTTTCTTAAAAGAAATAATATCTACAGAGCGAATTGATCAGAAAAAACTGGTACATGCTTTAGCTTTAGGGCTTAATTTAACTTACAATTTTAAATTATAAGGATGAATTACCAACTAGCTCTAATACCTGACTAGTTACGAGAAATAGAATAAGAGATTTGGCAACTGCACCAATATTAGTGCTTGTGAAATCGAGTGTCCTAAAGGAATTTCTTTGGAAAATATAGCGCGTATGAATCGCGAATACTTATCTGCTTCTTTGAAAGGGTAATTTTCACCTTTCTCAATTATATAAAACCTCACAGGTCTTAAAGGCCTCTGAGGTTTTTATGTTTACAAACGATTTAATACCAATTCTGAAATAATATGATCGCTAAAACTAGACCAAAAAGCAACATTATATTTTAAAAGAACGATAAAACTATTACCACAATTTTTCGAAAGATGCTGAAGTGTAACTTTTATTTACTTCCTTAAAAAAACTCTTTCTATTGTTTTTTAGGATGATATCACTCTTACCAAAAAGCTTGAATAATAAAGCAATCGGAAATAGTATTCCATAAAAAATGATAGTCAATAATATCTTAGGCATAAAAAGACCTAATACATAAGCCATTTTCATCCATACCTGGTCAATCATTTGACGTACTCTTTTTGAAATTACCCCAAATAATACAAAACCTACCAACAGATACAATATCCAATCGAGTCTAAACTTTAAATAGATTATTAGCATCCCTATTGCGATGATGAATAGTGTTGTTTTTGGATTTGATTTCTGCCCCCTCATCTTACTAAAATATTGAATAAATAAAAGGCGCCATCGCACTACTACCTCCAAAAACAACCAAAACACCAATGATTAATAAAATTACAATTATAGGGATTAGCCAATACTTTTTGCGTTCCTTCATAAACAACCATAAATCTCTTAAAAACTCCATTTCCCCGCTCTTTTATACTGTTTTCATTATTATACGATTTAAACCATACGTTCACTAACAATAGGTAATACGCCATTCCGAGAAGCTCCAGACCTCATCAATGACTAAAGATCATATGTATGTAATTCCTTATCAAGTAAGGATAACTATTTATACACTAGTACTCTTCTTAATCCTTTTGAAAATCAAGTTGCCACTTTTTATTATCATCCCAATCTGGTTGATCTGTTTTCTTATACACAAAGTTATTGATTACTAAAAGATCCAGTTCAGTATTCATAAAGCATTTGTATGCATCTAAAGGCGAACAAACAATCGGTTCCCCTCGAACATTAAAACTGGTATTTATTAAAACTCCATGTCCTGTGATCTTTTTCACTTCATTTAAAAGATTCCAAAACTTAGGATTTGTTTTCCTTGAAACCGTTTGTACTCTGGCCGAAAAATCGACATGCGTTATACTCTGAAATAAACTTCTAGGATTCGCCAGCTTTTCCTTGATCGATAAATTATGGTAATTTTTAGGTATAGATATTCTATATGCTTCTTTTAATTGAGAAGTCACCAACATATAAGGCGATTTCTCTTTTAGATCAAAATATTGTCCAGCATCTTCTTCCATAACAGCTGGTGCAAATGGCCGAAATCCTTCTCTTTTTTTAACCTTCATGTTTACTTTTTGTTGCATTTCTGCACTCATAGCATTTGCCAGAATACTTCGATTTCCGAGTGCTCTTGGCCCAAATTCCATACTCCCTTGAAACCAACCGATTACCTTACCCTTTACCAAGGCTTCCGAAATCATCTTTTGCATTTCATTTTCCAAACTGTATTCTACGGCTATAGCTCCTATAGCAGTATTCATTTGAGCAACTTCTAAGTCCGTGTAAGATGGCCCTAAATAAGTTCCTTTCATAGCATCATACTCCGAGATAATTCGCTCTTCTTCGAAATACATACTATGAATGGCTAAGGCCGCCCCCAAAGCACCTCCTGCATCTCCTGAAGCTGGTTGAATAAAAACATGTTTAAACAATTGAGACTCTACTAACTTTCCGTTAGCCACACAATTTAATGCTACACCTCCTGCCAAACATATATTTTCACTTCCTGTGATTCGCTTGGCTTCAGCAGCCATCTTTAGCACGACTTCTTCGGTAACTTTTTGAATTGCCAATGCTAAATTACAATGCGCTGCATGTATGGCTTCTTTTTCTTTTCTAGGAGGAAGTCCAAATAAGTCTAGCCATTTTTTATGCTTAATCATGCGTAAGCCTGTTGCATAATTGAAATACGATTGATTTAACCAAACCGAACCATCTGATTTTATATCGACAAGTGTTGCTTTTATCTTTGTTATAAAGGCAAGTGTTTGCTCATCTTCGGGGTTTCCATAAGGAGCCAAGCCCATTAATTTATATTCTCCAGAATTTACTTTAAACCCCAAATAATAAGTAAATGCAGAATACAATAACCCTAACGAATGTGGGAAATGTAATTCTTTCTTTAAACTTATGGCATTCTTATTACCCACTCCAATACTTGCCGTCGCCCACTCTCCAACACCATCAATTGTAAGTATCGCGGCCTCTTTAAAAGGGGATGTGAAAAAGGCACTTGAAGCATGTGAGAGATGGTGCTCACTAAATAATAATTTTAGCTTTTTTCTGTCAAATTCACCGATTTCTTTTAACCCATCGATGATCTTTTTTTTTATAAAAATCTTTTGATTTATCCAAACAGGCATTGCTTTTAAAAAAGAGACCAAACCTTTGGGAGAAAATGTATAATACGTCTCTAGTATGCGCTCGAATTTTAAGAATGGTTTATCATAAAAAACGACAGCATCTAGTTCATCTATAGTCAAGTTTCCTTCTTTTAAGCAAAATGCTATGGATGCTAAAGGAAAAACCTCGGTATGCTTTACTCGCGTAAACCGTTCTTCTTGTACGGCTACAATAATTTCTCCATCAATAATTAAAGCAGCTGCCGAATCATGGTAAAAAGCCGATATACCTATAACTTTTGCCATGATACTATTTTTTTATAGTCATTTTGAAAAAGAAATTTAATTACATTTTCATCGGCATCTAGCCTTTGTTTTACTCCCTTTATCAAAGGATTATTTAGCTATTTAGAAAAATAAAATCTGTTGTATTGGTGTGCTTATTTTAATTTTAAATTCAATAATGCAGCAGGTATACCAATACGTAATCATTCTTGTACCGAAGGAAATTTTCTCTTTACTAATTTCTTAGCTATATAAAATACTTTTCCAGCCAATATTGCTAAAATATAAAATAACTAAGTTGTTTCCTATTGGGTTTGAAACCCATTTAATATGTCTACAATTCTTGAAAAACTAGGACGTCTTTTCACCTCTGGATTTACACTGTCAGAAATCAATTTCAGCCATTGATCCTTAAAATTATAATTGACTTCTTTTTCTTTAACAAGACTTAAAACATCCTCTATCAAACACCCAAATGCCCTTACTTCGATACGTTCAATAGTAGGAGCAAGATCCGAATTGATATCATAAAAAGAAGCAGCTCCAAAATCTCCCAATAGACTATCAGCCTTCTTATTTATCAAAATATTATGTGCATAAAGATCTCCATGATTGATTCCTTTACTATGCAACTGAGCACAAATTGAAGCTATACTTTTAGCGATTTTCAACACATCTTCAAAACTAAAGGTCACACCTGGATTAAATGTATCTCTGGTACAGGTTTCCAAACTAGGCGGGTTTCCTAAATTGACATAACTAGAAGATATCAGTTTCATTATTAGACCATTCCTCCCATTGGGGTGTGATTTAATTTTCCCTAAAATGGGAATTAGATTTTCATGAGTTCCTGCTGAAATACATATTTGCATTTCATCTTCTGGCAAACCATCACTAGTTACCTCTCCTTTAAAAACTTTAATCGCAACATCTTTATGTTTGGAATTCCAATTGGCTTTCGAAATCACCCCAGATGCACCTTCCCCTAATTGCTCTTCAATAGTAAAATCATTCCACTCAAATGCCTCTAAGTCATTATTGGATTGAATCTCATCTATAACTGGATTACCTCCAAAAGCTACCCAAGACAATTTAGGCAACTCGAATAACCAATTAGGAATCTCTTTTAATCTATTTGTTGAAATCCTCAACAATTCCAGGTTTTCACATTGTGACATTTCATCAGGTAATGCTTCGAGTAAATTACCTGCCAACATACATTTTTGAAGTAATCGAACATCCCCTATGCTTTTCGGCAACTTTTGAATCTTGTTATCCGTTAAAATCAACCATCTTAATAATGGAGAGAATGCATTTTCTGGCACCTTTTGAATTTGATTGGATTTAAAACCAATCATCGTTAAGTTAGGACACTTCGCTAATATCGAAGGAAATTCCACAAAATTATTATGTGAAAGAAAAAGGATTTGTAAATGCTTTAATTGAACTATACTATTGGGTAATGTTGTCAATTGATTGTCTGACAAATCCAATACTTCTAAGGTTTCCGAAAGTGAAATAATTTCCTCTGGAAACTCGGTTAAACCAGTAGCTATTTTTAATCTTTTTAAACCAATTAATTGCCCCGATTTTAATTCCTCTAAAGAATGTGTCATATCTAAAATAATAGGGTGCAAAATTATACTATTTTGAAGTAATAATTTTTAGCATCTCCATCTGATTTCAATGAAAATACTCTAGTACCAATTCATGTTCGGGACTCCTTGTTTGCAGTCCCGAACAAAACGCCTCTCCTTCGCTGCTACAAATTTCTCCTCTTATTAGAAAATGGTATTAAAGAACACTTCGCTTGTCTTGTCCTAGAGACCAACATTCGCGTATGGAACGCCAAGCTTCCCCTTTCAAACACCACACTAGCTACTATCTAGCTAGAACTTCCTTGTACTTTACCAGGAATCGCTCGATAAATACAAGCCAATCATAATTAAAAGCCAGGAATTTGTCGTTACAAAGCAGGCACATCGACGTTTAAAACGAGGAATGCTTCCTTAAAGACTAGGCTGTTGATGTTTTATACTTCAAGCTTAATAGAAATATAGAAGAAGCCATTGCTAACAGTGAGAGCTTTGTAAAAGACGAACGAAATCTACTTAGAGTCAGGTTATGATAGTTTCCTTATAAAAATCAACTACCTCGATGCAAACGTACAAGTTATACGATGTAAGCATCTAGAAATTAAACCCATTATTTGAGGTTAAATAGATATCGTGATTCTAAAGGTTGTTTTTTGACATAAATATTTTATAAATATACTCTCCAACAAAAGTATACCCCCTCCCTTTCATATGTTGATCATAATTCCAATACAAATGATTCCCTAAAGATTCTTGTTCCTTTAAGACCGAGGTCAAATCAATAAATGGAATAGTTAACTTCTTACACTGCTCAGCAATACTTTTTTGATGTAATACATATTTCGCTCCTGTTAAGCTCTCAATACTATCACATGCATTTAAGCAATACTGCTTTTCAAATTGAAGATAATAATCGCTTAGTTGATTTCTACTTGGAATATAAACCACAATAGGTTTAGAATGAAACTTATCACAGATGTACTTAAAGAAAGGAAGCGTATGTCCTAACTTTGGTTTTTGTCTTAAAAACTTTTCTTCCTTATAAAGTGCATTTACCAGAAAAGGATTGAAAGAAGCTTTTTGCATTTGTTTACCCAACTCAGTACTTACTTCAGTAATTAAAGTATCCTTTGCAAAGGACCATGGGTTATATTTTTCAGGAACAGGTTTAAGGTAATATTCTTTTTCTTGATGCCAACGAAATAGTATGGGACCGTGCGTTTTAAATTCTTTTAAAACTTCGACCAATCGAGGAGTATACCATTTAAAATAATTAGGTTCTAAAAAATACTCTGGAACTGTAGGTTCGGATTTCCCCAAGTCATTTGCATAAATGCATAAGAACGTAACATCAGGCTTGAACGTAGGTATAGCATCTGCCGCTAACTGTAAATAGGCTGGCAACCCACACCCTACCATACCTCCATTGAACACTTCATAACTATTTTGACTGGCTTGTTCGAAACTTTTAGGTATTGTTTGCTCTTGGCTAGCCATAATGCCTTCCACAAAACTATCTCCTATGAATAAAGCTCTTTTTAGGTCTTTAGACTTATCTACTTCCCATTCCTTATCTCTAAAAGCATATCGATTCATATGATGCTTAAAAATAGCACTGGTATCTGGTTGTGATTGCCAAAAACGTTGCTTATTACTAGAATGCTTGAATCCTATATTGTCGTAAGACAAAAACATGTAATTGATACGATCAAAATTAGAGATTTCTGGAACTGGAAATAAAAATCGAAATACTAATTCTTGAAATAGAAAAACTCCTAGTATATAGAAGAAAATATTCCTAACTACTTTAATAGATTTACCTTTTGTAGTCATATCTATTATTTTATAATATCTTTTGAAAATTGTATGGCATTCAAAGCAATTTTTTGCCCTAAGCGCCTTCCCTCAATATCATCGGCCGGCGGATGAATTCCTCCCCAAACTCTGGAAATACAGGTCTCGATCGCAGCATCATAATAGGTTGCCCATTGCAAAGTAACATCTGCAGAAGGGCCATTTTCGAAACTTAAGAACTCATTCTTTTTTGCTGTAAAAGTTTTTAGGCCTTCTGGAAAATATGGGGAACCCGTTATAAAGTTTAGTATTTCTGCTCCTGCAATAGAAAAAGTAGAATGTCCTGAAACATAACCTGCAAAGGGTGGCGTCGCAAACATATATCTTTGATAAGGCCACCAATCTATTCCTAGAATCCAATCAGTACCTGCCGTATCTTCAAAAGGGTCATCGACAAAATCTGGTCCCTTCCATGCTTTTATTTTTATTTTATTTAAATGCTCTTTGTTAGCTCCGACCAAAGGGTCATTTTCTTGAATTAGTGCTACACTTCCTTTTTTAAGTTTAATTCCATTAGGGTTAAAATTAGGCAAACTTGGGTCCGAGGATTGCCCCAAACTACTTAAATATCGAATGGCAGTGATTGGTCTCACATAATTATAGAATGATTTCACATCCCAACACGCAATAGCAGCATCGTGCAACGTACCACTAAGCAGGAAATTACTTTTCGTATCCCATGCTAATTGAGACATCTCATCTCCTTTCCCTTTCCATTTCCTTTTAAAACTAGGCTGATAAGAAACCTCTTTTAAAAACTGAAGCCAATGTCCCGGCGGTGATTTTGTTGTTGGACCATCCACCCAAAACTCAGCAATTACACGACAATAATCCCCTTGTTTTGTATGATTCTTCACATAGGGTTTCTTTGTATATGGGTTTGTCTTATGCTCTTTTGGCAAATTATTTTTTGCTTTGCTATAGTATTTTTGATATGCTTCGAAACCTACTGGCAAATGCCCCTCTAGACTAGTAATACCTTTAGGGGAAACATCCCAAATCGTTTTATTTTTAAAAGGATCTAAATATCCCGACCAATCTTGTACTAATTGAAACCCCCATTGATACTCAGATGTACACACCTCATTTTCAGGATCAAAAAAAGGAGGTGCTCCTGGGTCAAAATATACAGAAGCTTTTTTTTCTGATAGTGCAAACGGCAATACATTTCCCCAAAAAAAAGTTAGAAATTGTGTATTCCCATCGACTAACAATAGATTCCAATCCTGTAGTGTCTTATCTAAACCTTTTTTCCTTACATAAGTATTAACGTCAATAGGTTGCCATTTGTTAGGGTCATCTAGTACTCCTACTCCACTATCACCGGGCTTAAGATTAGAATTGATAAATTCATAACTTTCGGACTGATGACTCTCTTCTTCCAAAGAACCATCTTGTTGTCCTATCTCGATAATATGGTTAGCGATATAATTCCCTAAAGCTTCTGGACTACCACTTTTATAATCAACATCTCTATTATTAACTGTTAATTGTAAATCTTCCATAAGATTAACCGCTATATCTACGGTACGCCCTTTACTTCCATATTGACTATATCTATATTGAATTACATTATAGGCTGCATAACTAATTGCTATATTCCTTAAACTATCAACATTAGAAGACATCGTCTTAAACTCTGGATCAAATTCTAAATGGTGACCGTGATATTCTTTCCCTAAAAAAAACGTATTCTCATTTTTATCATACGCTGCCCATGCATCGTACATGGCAGCAGAGGTATGAAATAAATTACGCGCTTGTATAGTTGGTCCTTGCCCGTCATTTTCAATCATCTTTAAAAGTACATCCATCCACTTTTGGGTAATACTGAGCGGCTCTTCTTGAGAAAAAACTAAAAAAGGGATGCATAGCAAACAGTAAAGTACTTTAAATTTCATAAATCTATTTTTGAACAAATCTCGATTTTAAACTAGTAACATTCTTATTATTCTTCAAATCACTTTTTATAGATTGAATAAAAGCATCGTCTTTTTGAAACTCCAAATACCTTTCACAAAATAACAACGCCTCTTGATATTTAGCTGCTTCAAGAGCACAGTGAATCCCAAATCGCAAAGACTCTTCAGGAGATGGATATCTAAAACGAATCAATTCTTTCGCAGAAATTAATGCTCGGTTGAACTGATTTAATTTAAAAAACACCTCCATTTGAAATAATGAAATCTTAGGGTTGATAGGGTCATAAAAAACAGCTCTCTCTAAATCCTTTAGCGCTTTTTGATGTAATCCAAATTTCCTTGAGGCACTTACACCTGCTGTTGCTAAAGAATCTGCACTAGCTGTATGATGTAGCGGTGTTTTAAATCCATTCTTATACAAAACCAGATTCGTATTTCGCAAAAACTTTCTTGTGGTATTATCCTCAGGATAGTATCTCAAGGCACTTAAAAATAAATTACGCGCTTTTTGATATTTCTTTTCTGCATAAAAGTTGATCCCTTCATCTAACAATAAATTCGCATAGGCTTTATCATTAGGGAAATTGGTATAAGGTTTTAGTTTTTCAATCAACTTAGATTTACGCTGTTGGTACAAATTTGGATCTTCTAACATTTGTAATGCATACAACAAGTATGAATCTGAATGCGTGTAATATGTCTTAAACACTCTAACCCCTATGCTTTCTATACGTTTAGAATGCATTTCAGTATCAAAAATCACAAAAAAGGCAGGGACACAAAGTAGGCTAATACCAGTAACATTTAAAAAAGTATTAAATGATGGAATGTCTTTTTGTAATGTTTTAAAAATTAAAACCAAAGTTCCCAAAACGATTGGTAATGGTAAACAATACAAATCCCAGTCCATAGGTAATGACATTAAGGGATTTATCATGAATAGGAAACTTACAAAAAGTAATACTGTAATCAATAGCCCATTAACTAAAGGAGTATTCCTGCTATATTTTTGATGATAGATAATTATAATAAATACTAGAAAAATGACTGCAGGCGACCACCACAAGAATACTTGTAAAATATCAAAAATATGATTCCAGCTTAAGAGATTATATGTATCTAATGGTGCTTCTGGTGATAGTAGAGGAAGAAACAAGCGGTCAATAGCAGCTACTTCACCATCTAAAACTCTTATATCATTGTAATCATTAAAGTAAAAGAAATACAATAAAACACCTATAATCCAAATGGGGGTTAAAACAAATAAGAATAGATTTTTAAAGGTAAAATATGCTTTTAGGTTCTTCGATATAACATTTAAGTGATATACAACACCAAGAAATGTTACTGGTATTAACAGTACAAATAGGGTATTAAAACGTATTCCAACAATAAGCAGAGTCAATACAACAATAAAACGCCATAAATTTCCTGATTCGAAAAATGAAACAAAAACATACAACCAACTCATTAATAAAAACCAGACCAAGGCATACGTTTCAATATGCCCAAAAAAGATAAGTAACGCCGGTGAGCTAATACCAACCACAAAAAAACATAATTGTAGCCACCCATCGTCAAGACACTTTACGACCAATCTTCCATATAAAAACAAAAATCCAACTCCAAAAACAACATTTGCTAGCTTAAAAATTTGAGCAAAACTGAATCCTGTATAATATGAAAATAATGAATACAAATGAATGACTCCCCAACGGGCATGGCCTGTTTGTATTTTTATGGAAAGTAAGTCTCTCCAAAAATTTTGGGGCATTACGGTCATTTTACTTTTCAATAATGCATTAAAATTTTTGGCATCACCATAATAGTCCGCCGTAATTTCAAATTGGTAAAACAATACTCCGGCTACCAAAGAAATAAATAATACAAAGAGATTATTAAATGAAAAGCTTTTCTCAGGCCGTTTTATTCCCCCCAACTGGACGACTACTAAAAATACTAAAAGACCTGTTAAACCAATAAATGCGACTTTTGATGGAATGAAACTCCAAAAGTGTGTTGTCCACAACGTATCAGGATAAAATACCCCAAGCACGTAAAATGAAAATAAGAGTATTACAGCAACGGGAGTAAGAAATTTCGATGATTGAAATTTAGTTTTAAACATCTGTTGAGTGCAAATTACTATTAATAAAGCCGGTTCTAATCAAAAGTAAAACTAAGAAATCAATTACTAAGTTTTATTGTCTTATGCCAGTTATATTTTTAAGTTTACCATGAATATGTTTAAACCATAAAGGATGGCATCAAAATCCTACAAACTACTTAGTATTCTAATCATCTTTTCCGTAGGGCTAGTGTTATTTCAACATATGACTTCTAAACCGCAATATGTTCAATCGGAACTAGAAACTACTGCTTTAAAAAAGAATAATACAGATACCCCTTATTATAAAAAGTTGATTACACATGCTGATAGTCTATTGTCACTAAAAAACCCTTCTGTAATGGATAAAGGCATCTTACCTCCATCTAATGACAAACATAATTACCTAAGCTTGAGTAGGTATTATTGGCCTAATCCTAAAACCAAAGATAGCTTGCCATGGATTTTAAAAGATGGAAAGCCTAATCCATATACAATTACAAATGATGTTGACCGCAAAAGCCTTTCATCTTTAACAAATAGATTACATTACTTAACTATTGCCTATACGTTTACTAATGATGAAAAATATGCTAAAAAGGGCATTAGTATGTTAAATACTTGGTTTTTGGATGCCAATACATTAATGAATCCAAATTTGAATCATGCACAAATAATCCCTGGTATCAAGGATCCTCAACGATCTGGAATCATTGATGGACGCATGATTCCTACTGTGGTAATTGACGCGTATCTATTGTTTGGTAAATCAAGATCTTGGAACCCACAGTACTCGATCTTTATGGACGCTTGGTTTACAGAGTATCTTCGATGGCTAAAAGAAAGCTCTATTGGACATTATGCTGCATCACAAATTAATAATCAAGGTACTTGGTATGAGTTTCAATTAGCTGCATTATCATTACACTTGGGTAAGAAATTTGAAACTCAGAAAACCATTACTTATACCAAATCTCTGATTGAGAAACAGTTTGATAGTAATGGAATGCAAGCTTTAGAAATTAAGAGCAAAGATCCTTTTGCTTACAGTTGGTTTAACCTAGAAGCATGGATTCGTCTCGCTATAATAGGAGAAAAAGTCGGTGTTGATTTATGGAATTACCAAACTAAAGGAGGAAAAAGTTTACAGAAAGCTATTAGCTTTATTTTGAATGCTAATAATTTCAATGAACTTTACAATAAAAGTTCAGCAACTACCCTGTCGAGTCTTTATTTTGTTCTGTATTATTTTCAAAAAAATATGACTTTAACAAATAAAGAATCAACAAAGGTGAGAAAAATTTTTCAAAATTTTGATCAACGCATCCAGCAGACTTCTTTTTCGAAAATCTTTGATCATTATCATCTTATTATTCCCCAATTACAAAAGAATCTATAAATGAAAAAAATAGATAAACATCTTTTATCCCTTATTGTTATAAGCATTTTAATAATGATCCCAACACTACGAAATGGATGGGTTTGGCTTGACGATGATATTTATATTCTTGACAATGTACTTGTCAGAAACCTTTCTATCAGTGGAATTAAAGATATGTTTACGACCTTTCATGTCAATGGATCTTACAATCCTTTAGTACTTCTTTCTTGGGCTATTGATTATGCTTTTGTAAAATACGAACCTTGGTTGTACCACTTGACCAATCTTTTAATGCATTTGATTGCCGTATTTTTTGTTTATATATTGTCATTTAGGCTTTCTCAAAATAAAACCGCAGCTTTCATTACTGGGCTTCTCTTCGGAATACACCCTATGCATGTCGAAGCAGTTGCTTGGATTACAGCTCGAAAAGATCTGTTGTATACTATTTTCTATCTCGGAGGATTAATACAATATCATAAGTATTTGATTGAAAGAAAATCAACCTTCCTAATATCAACACTTATATTATTTATTCTTTCATTATTTTCCAAAGGAAGCGCTATCTCTTTTCCTATAATCCTATTTCTATTCGATTACTTGGAAAAAAGAGAATTCTCAAAAAAACTATTTCTTGAAAAAGTGCCTTTCTTTTTGTTGAGTATTGTTTTTACATACATAGCGATAAAAGCCCAAGATGTAGGAAAAGCTTTACAATACCGTGCTTTCTATTCTATTTTCGATTCGTTAAGCACTGGTTTTTATGGATATTTTGTCTATCTAGTCAAAGTACTTTTTCCTTATCGATTAAGTGCCCTGCATCCTTATCCCACCCCATCAGGTACTCCAAATCCTTGGTATTATAGCATTACAGCAATACCCGTACTTGCTGTAGTGATTTATGGTATTTTTAACCTTAAGAAGAATAAAACTATAGTTTTTGGATTAGGTTTTTTCTTTATCACACTAATCCCTGTGATCCAAGTTTTGTCGTTTGCCGTATCTGAAACTGCTGATCGATTTACCTACTTACCTTATTTTTCTTTGTTTTATTTGCTTGCTGTTGGATATGTAAAGTTTTCTGACAAATGGAAAGAGTATGCTTTTTTTCTTAAAGTGGGAGGCATCGCTTTGTTAGGATATCTAGGTCTCAAAACTTTTGAATACTCTCAAGTGTGGAAAAATACAGATACCTTACTCTCACATATTATTAGATATTATCCAAACTTCCCATTCTCATATGAAAACCGAGGAGCTTATCGACTTACCAAAAGTCAGTACGACTTAGCTATACAAGATTGTAACAAGGCCATTACTTTAAAACCTAAATCGCAAATTGTTTATTATAATCTTGGGATTATCTATGAAAAAAAGCAAGAATTCTTAAAGTCTCTCCAATATTACAACAAAGCTATTGAAATAGACCCTAAACACATAAGTGCTCGACAAAACAGAGGGATTCTCCTCACTAAGCTGGGTCGACGCAAAGAAGCCCTAGAAGATTTTAATGCTTCGATACAAATGAAACCTGACCAATATAGTTTATATGTTAACAGGGCGTTCTTATTAAAAGAAGCTAAATTATTCGAAAAAGCTATAACAGATGCAAACAAAGCCCTCTCGATTAACGCTAACGGAGCTGAAGCTTATTTTTTGAAAGGAATTTGTTATCGATTTCTAAATAAATCCCAAAATGCATTATCCGAATTAAATACAGCAATAGCACATAAACCCAATTTCTTAGAAGCTTTTGAACATCGTGGGGATGTATATTATTCCATTAAAGATTGGGGTAAAGCAAAAGAGGATTATAATAAAGCCATAGAACTTAATACGCAAAAAGTCAATATTTATATTAATAATGGTTTTATTAAATTAAATCAACGTGATCTTGAAAATGCAATTTCTGATTTTAATAAAGCTGAAAAATTATCTTCTAAAAACTACCTCATTTATTTTAATAGAGCCATCGCCTACAGGTTATTGGGCAATCCTAAAGCTGCATTGATAGATATTGATAAGAGTTTGTTATACAAACCGAACTACCAAGCTTCCATAAAAGAGAAAAATACCATACTTGGGCTTCTTGAAAAGAAATAAATTCAAAACCATACCACACCAATACAAAATTATTTAACTTGCTTTAAAGTAACCGATCTTAGTGTATAATTCAGATGAAGTTTAAAAACTATTTACAACTCTTAAGAGTAAATAATTATATCAAAAATGTTTTCATTTTTGCTCCACTCTTTTTTGTCTTAAAATTTGAGAAAGACTTGATATTAGATACCTTCAATAGTTTTCTGTTTTTTTGTTTGTTGACAAGTGGAATTTATATACTCAATGATATTTTTGATATCGAATCTGACAAACTCCATCCTGTAAAACGAAATCGCCCTTTAGCCTCAGGAATGATTTCTGTAAAAAAAGGAAAACAAGTTGCGATTGGTCTTGTACTCATAAGCTTTTTGGGCATTGGATTATTGAACAAGGCTTCATTACCTTTTTTTGCGACTTATCTAGTAATTAATCTTTTATATAATTTTTCACTAAAAAAGATTCCCATTGTAGATGTAATTGTTTTGGGCTTCGGGTTTGTCATTAGAATTCTAGTGGGAAGTAGTGTTTCTGATATTCCACCCTCATCTTGGATTTTAGTGATGACATTCTTACTTTCTCTATTCCTTGGGTTTTCAAAACGTCGAGCAGACCTACTGCTCCCTAACCAAAAAGCCAACCAAAGACTAAATTTAAAATCGTATTCTGAAAAAGGCATCAATTATTTGTTAATTATTATTTCTATTATCATAAGTATTAGCTACATATTTTATGTTGTTTCTGGCGAGGTCAAACAACGATGGAATAACAATTATGTATTCTTAACTTCTATTTGGGTTATTTTGGGAATGTTGCGCTATTTAAGCGTCATATTTAATAAAAAAGAATACTATACCCCAACGACAATGATTACTAACGACCGAGTATTACAACTTATTGTAATTAGTTGGATATTGACTTTTTTCTTAATTTATTGGTTATGAATTCGGAAACTTTTACAACGAAAATCATTTCATCTTGGGGTAAGAATCAGAAACTTAAAGCTAATATTTATCAATTCTTTCACCCATACTCGTTACCTAATATTCCGATAATTCCTAGAGGGAATGCTCGAAGTTATGGTGACGCCGCTTTAAATTCGAATGTCTTGGATATGAAAAAGAATAATGCTATTATTTCTTTCGATAAACAGCGAGGTTTTATTCAATGCCAATCAGGAATTCTTTTAAGTGAAATTTTAGAAATCATTATACCCGAGGGTTGGTTCTTACCTGTTAGCCCTGGAACAAAATATATTACTTTAGGAGGAGCAATAGCTGCTGATGTCCATGGTAAAAATCATTCATCTAAAGGTTGTTTTTCAAATTGCATTGCCTCTTTCAATCTACTTTTACCAAATAATAAAACCTTAACATGTTCCAAAACATCCAATGCTTCATTTTTTGAAATGACTTGTGGTGGTATGGGGTTAACTGGTGTAATTACTGAAGCCACGATTCAATTAAGGAAAATTAAAAGTTCTAGTATACTTCAAACCACTAAAGCTTGCCAAAATCTAAAAGCTATTTTTGAAGAAATGGAAAATAATACAGACTCTGAATATATGGTAGCTTGGATTGATACCCTACAAAAATATCAGTTAGGTAAAGGTATTGTTTTCAAAGGAAAACATTCCGACGTAGTAAGTACCCAAAAATTTGCTTCAAAAAAAACAATCACCATACCAAGTTACTTTCCTTCTTTCTTATTGAATTCATTCTGCATGAAATTATACAACTTCAGTTATTTTAGAAGACACAAAAACAAGCATAACTTAGTAAACTTAGAATCATTTTTTCACCCTTTAGACAGTTTAAAAAATTGGAATAGAATCTATGGAAAAAAAGGGTTTATGCAGTATCAATTTGTAATACCTAAATCAAATGCATTCGAAGGGATAACAGCAATACTTCAATTAGTTTCAAAAAGCAAATACCCCTCATTTTTAAGTGCACTAAAATTATTTGGTACTAAAAATAACAACCCCCTATCTTTCCCTATCGAAGGATATTCGCTAGCCATGGATTTTAAAATGCAAAAAGGATTATTAGATTTCCTGAATAAATTAGACCTTGTCGTTGAAACCTATGGAGGAAAAATTTATTTGGCTAAAGATGCGAGGATGTCCAAAGCTACTTTTGAAAAAGGATATCCTAGAAATAATGATTTTAAAAAATTTAGAAAAGACAATAACTTGACTAAACTACAATCGCTACAATCACTACGGCTAGGTTTGTAATACAACTTTGAAATACATGAAATACATTCTAATTATTGGAGCTAAAAGTGATATCGCAAAAGCATATGCCAAGCTGTTCGCTTCAAAAGGCTACTCTTTAGTATTAGCAGGAAGAAATATAAATACCCTAAATGATTTCAAAAAGGAGCTAGAAACTAAAAACAACATAACCGCTGATTTAGAAGAATTTGACATTCTAAATGTTGACAATCACAAAAACTTCATTCATACCATTTCTACTAAATTATATGGAGTCATTTGTTGCGCTGGTTATCTGGGAAATCAAGAAAAGGCTGAAAAAGAAATTGGCGAGGCTCACCTAATTTGGAATACAAACTTTACAGCTTGTGCTAGTTTATTAGTGCTTAGTGCTGAAATATTAAAGCAAAAAAAGGAAGGTTTCATTATTGGCATAAGTTCTGTTGCTGGTGATAGAGGGAGAAAAAGCAATTACTTTTATGGCAGTGCAAAGGCTGGGTTTACTGCTTTTTTAAGTGGGTTACGTGCTCAACTGCACCCTAATCAAATTCATGTACTTACAGTAAAACCTGGTTTTGTATATACTAAAATGACCTCACATCTAACATTACCTAAATGGTTAACCACAACTCCTGATGTAGTCGCAAAAAAGAGTTTTAAAGCTCTTCAAAAAAAGAAAAATACTATTTATGTTTTGTCTGTATGGCGTTACCTTATGCTGATTATCAAAATGATTCCCGAAACTATCTTTAAAAGACTGTCATTATGATTGTGGCTTTTTTTGATTTTGATGGAACGATTACTAAAAAAGATTCTTTTCTGGATTTTATTGCTTTCCATTCGGGAAAATTCACCCTGTATTGTAGTGCTATTCTATTCCTTCGAAGTATTATCGGGTACAAATTAGGATTCGTTTCGGGGCATGTCGTCAAAGAAAAACTATTAACGCATTTTTTTAGAGGAACAACGGCAACTGATTTTCAAGAAAAAGCTAATGCATATGTCAAGAGCCGGTTACCCCATATTATAAAAGTTGCTGCTTTAGAAAGGATACAGTGGCATCAACAACAAGGACATCGCATTATCGTTGTCAGTGCCTCCATCGAACAGTGGATAAAACCTTGGTGCATTAATCTAAATATCGAATGTATTGCCACGAAACTGGAAACCAAAGAAGGAATACTAACTGGAAAATTAGTAGGTAATAATTGTATTGGCAAGGAAAAAGTAAGACGAATCGAAAACCATTTAGACCTTAAAAAAGTAACATATAGTTACGGGTACGGAAACAGTAAGGGAGATCTCGAAATGCTTCAGTTTGTTGACAAAGCTTATTATAAAAATTTTCAATAATCTTCTGGCTAGTACTGTCTTTGAAAAAGAAATTTAATTTCCCTAACATTCTCTCTAGCATCTAATCTTCTTTGGACTTCCCTTATCAGCGGATCGTTTGGCCACCTAGACAGGTACATCTTACAATATCCGTCAATTTCTTTCAACTTTAGTGCTTCTGCTCCTGCATGAATTCCGATACGTAACGCTCTTTGTTCATCTGGATATTTTTCTTGTACTAGTTTTGTTGCGAACAAAAAGGCTTTTTCTACTTGTCCAGATAAGAGATAGGCCTCGACTTTCAGTTTTTCTACATTTAATGTATAAAAATATTCTTGTGCTTGATCGAAATACGCTAATGCTTTTCTAGGCTCATTACAATCTCTCAAATAATATAGCCCTAGATCTGTTAACAAATAAGAATATTCATAATCTCTCCCTTTTTCAGCATAAGGTTTTAATTCCTCTAAGTATTGTAAATGGCGTTCTATGTGATTCTCATCCCGAACAGCTTTCATCGCATTTTCAAAAACTTGAATCGTCCATTCGTAATAAGTATGATAAATGTGTTTGGAAATATATTCTAACCTCAAAGAAATAGCTGCTCTAGATTGATGCATTGTAAAGGAAGAAATAGATAATATCCCTAACATACTTACTGCAAGAAATACTTTTTTAACATTAATCTGTTGCTCTTGAAGTTGTATGGCTATGATTAATGTAAAGCATAGCAGTATAGGAGCTGGTAAACAAAACAAATCCCAATCAATAGGCATACTTAGCAAAGGATTAATCACGAAAAAAAACGCTACAAACAAAATAAGACTTACACCAAGTACTACAATTTCTGGTGCCTGCCAATCTATGTGTTTTCTATAACCAAATACCGCTAACAATAAAATTAGTAATGCAGACGGAGACCACAGAAATAGCAACAACAAATAATCTCTAACATGATTGATACTCAACAAATCATATTGATCCAATGGAGCATCAGGAGAAAATAATGGCAAAAACAAGTGTTCGAAAGCCATGATGTGGGTTTGTATGCTTCGAGTATCGACATGATCTTTAAAAACGAAAAAATACAACACCGCACCCGCTAAAAAAACAGGAATCAAAATATATTGTGAAACTCGCTTCCAATTTAGATAATCTCCCTTTATTCTTTTAATAAAAATGAGTAGTAAAGCAGGTAAAAAAAGAACACTTACTGTATGTAACTTAAGGTTAATTAAAAACAAAACCACCAACAGTATCAGCGTACTTTTCCTTTCTTCTTTAATATAAAACAGCAATAACACACACCACGATAGTGTCATCGTTATAACAGGTGCATAGATTTCTATATGCCCCATAAACACTAATAGAAATGGTGCTGTAAGCCCTAATATGGCTAAAGATAATTTCCAATAAAAATGTTTTATAAACTTCTCAATAGCAATACCCCATATGAATACGAATACACCACCAAAAAAAGCATCAAAGATTAAGAAGGCTTGGTTATAAGTAATCTTCAAAACATAGGCCAAGTAAGTAACTAATGCTAATATGGTTTCCTCACCCGTCCAAGCACCTAGCTTTACATTTAATAATTTATGCAATGTATCTTCTGGAATTACTTTTGGGATAGTATCATGAAATCTATTGAATTTATAGGCATCGCCATAATAATCCACCTTCATTGCTAAGCAATAAAAAATTAAAGCGATACCTACCGAAACCAAAAAAATAAGTGGCAGCCTTAAAGAAAAGCTCAGCTTACTTTCGACATATTTAACTGTAAAGAAAAAATAGCCCAAGACACCTATTGGCAATAGTAATATACCTTGCAACCAAAACTTATTCAACTCTAAAAAATGAGTAGTCCAAAAAGTTTCAGGAAAGAGGTAGCCAAGTACATAAAAACCAAGGATACTTATTAGGATACTATATAAGAGCTTATCAGTCGATTGCATACTCAAAATCTAATATCATTCAAAGAAACAATTTTTTTGATAGTTAAGATTACATAACTACCAAGATTTGGAAATTTCTTTTACCTCCTTTTTACTAACCTATACCGTCCACCCAAAACAACTATTTTGTTAAAATTAAGGATCAAAACACACACAAATCACTAAAATACTGCATTGTACAAAAAATATATTAGAGTAATTTTTAACATTCAGTTAAAAAAGGTAGACATTTTGTTATCTTTGCATGAACCAACCTAAAACCTCAACCTATGAAATTCACTTACTCAAAAGTGCTATTGATTGTTATAGCTTTAACTATATCAAATACCTTTATGGCTCAAACCTCCAATGAAATTTTAGGTACGACAATTACAGTCGAAGAAATCGACCCTGCTACAGGAGATCTTGATGACTTTATTTATACTACAGGTAGTGGTCTTTCCTCAGGGGATTATAATGTCCTTTTAGGTGATGGTGCTGGTGCCACGGTTTCTAGTGGTAGTAACAATACCATGGTCGGTGCTGCTGCAGGTTTAAAATTAACAAATTCGTCTGATAACACTTTCATCGGTCGTGGTGCTGGTTTTAGTTTTACTACGGGTACAGATAATACGATTATCGGAGCGCGCGCCGCCGAATTAGGTACTGGTACAGACTGGGTAGTTATTGGTACAGAAGCCGGTGGAATGCTGACAACTAGTAGTGATGTCGTTATTATCGGGGAAGAAGCAGCGCATAGCGCTACTGGAGGTAGTGACTTGGTTATTATAGGGGAAGATGCAGGTTACAACAACCAAGGGAATGATAATACTTTCGTAGGTAATAATGCGGGTAGGATAAATAGTACGGGGTTTAGAAATTCATTTTTTGGTAACGAGGCAGGATATGACAACAGAGATGGTGACCACAATACCATGATAGGTGATTCTGCGGGTATCGATAACTCTTCTGGAATCCAGAACACTATGGTAGGTGCCGCCGCTGGGGCAGGTAGTGAATACGGTAGTTTTAATACATTCATCGGGGCGCGTGCAGGTTACGATAATAATAGAACCAATAACAGAAACGGGGTAAATAGAAATACCTATGTAGGGTATGAAGCTGGTTATACCAACCGTGAAGGAGAAGATAATGTGGGTATGGGTTTCGATGCCGATTTCTTTTCGAACACAGAATACAGAAACACCTTTATGGGGTCTAGTGCTGGAATCTACGGAGACGATAACGTTGCTATTGGATATAATGTTACTGCTGGTACTTCTAGTTCTCAACGTAGTGATTTCTCTGTTACAATAGGTAGTCAAGCATATAACAGAGGAGATTACAACACGTATATTGGTTATAATGTAGTTGGTAACGATGGGAGTAGTGAAAACAATGTTTTGATTGGTCGTCAAGCGACAATAGATGGTAATGCTGACAATAATATCGGTATCGGACGTACGGTTGATATCGATGGTGCAGACGAAGCCATTGCCATTGGATATATTGCTACTGTAGGAACTAATTCCAATAACTCAATAGCGATGGGTTCTCAGGCGGGTACAACATCCGTCGATACTGGTGACTTAGATATTAACAGCAACCCTATCTTATCGTCTAATAGCATTGCTATAGGAACCTCTACCACCGTGAGCGGAAATAATTCTGTAGCAATTGGTAATGCAGCAACAGCAAATAATCATAATACGATGGTACTGGGTGGGGCTACTAATCCTCTTAGTGTTGGTATTGGTACTGACACTCCAAATGCCAATGCTTCATTAGAATTAGTAGGCACTAATAAAGGGTTCTTACTTAATAGGATGACAACCGCCGAGAGAACAACTTTAGGTGATGGAAATGGCCTAAACCCTATATCTTCTAGTTATATCCCTCCATTGACGGCAACAGAAGAAAGTTTAATGGTGTATGACACCGATTTAAAGAAAATATTTTGCTGGAGTGGTACAGAATGGCAAGTATCTGGTGCTGATGATTTAGGAAATCATACTGCTACTCAAAATTTAGATCTTGATGGAAACGCTTTAGTTTTACATGCAGATGGAGCAATTATAAAAACAGGTACTGGAGCTGAATATACTTATGGTCCTGTTACCGCTGGGAATGTTATGAAATTTTCTGACAATGCTGCCACTGGTTCAGGCTGGGCATGGGGTGTTGACGGAGTAGCTCCTATTGCTGCATTAGACAATACAGGTAAACTTCAAATAGCAAATAGCCTTAATATTGCTGGCGCTTACCAATTTCCTACAACAGATGGTACTGCTAATCAGGTATTAATTACGGATGGTGCTGGAGCCTTAAGCTGGGCTACGCAAACGGATAACCAAACTATAGATCAATTCGAGGTTATCACAAATACCTTAAACTTATCCATCTCTGGAGATGGTGAAGATGCCAAAACGGTAGATTTATCACCTTATCTCGACAATACAGATTCACAAGAGTTGTCGTTGACTACAAATACATTAGGGATCACTGGAAATGCGACAACTATAGATCTAGCACCTTTCTTAGATAATACGGATGCACAAGAGTTATCGTTGACTACAAATACTTTAGGTATTACAGGAAGTGCTACTACTATTGACTTAGCTCCTTATTTAGATAACACAGATGCACAGGCTTTAGAATATGACAGCACTAATCAAATGCTTGCAATCACAGGGTCGTCTGGATCAGATGTTGATCTATCGGGCCTATTAGACAATACAGATGCGCAATCCATTTCATTTAGTAATGATGTGCTATCCATTTCAGGGAATGCTTCAACGGTAGATTTATCAGGTTATACGAATACAGATTCGCAAACTTTATCTATTGATGGCTCAAATAACTTAACCATTTCAGGAAGTAACTCTTCGGTAGCTTTAGGATCATACTTGGACAATACGGATGAACAAGAACTAGCATTAAGTGGAAGTAATGTATTAAGCATTTCTGGAGGAACAAATACAGTGGATTTAGCTCCTTTCCTAGATAATACGGATGCACAAGCTTTATCATTTAGCAATGATATTTTATCTATATCTGGTAACGCTACTACGGTAGATTTAAGCGGGTATGCTAATACAGACAGCCAAGCAATTTCAGTTTCTAATAACGAATTAAGCATTACTGGAAACGCTTCGACAGTAGATTTAAGTACTTACTTAGACAATACAGATACACAAACACTTTCTATTGATGGATCTAATAACTTAACGATTTCAGGAAGTAATTCTTCGGTAGCTTTAGGTCCTTATTTAGACAATACGGATGAACAAGAATTAGCATTAAGTGGAAGTAATGTATTAAGTATCTCTGGAGGAACAAATACAGTGGATTTAGCTCCTTTCCTAGATAATACGGATGCACAGGCTTTATCATTTAGCAATGATATTTTGGCTATATCAGGTAACGCTGCTACTGTAGATTTAAGCGGATATGCCAATACAGACAGCCAAGCAATTTCAGTTTCTAGTAACGAATTAAGTATTACTGGAAACGCTTCGACGGTAGATTTAAGTACTTACTTAGACAATACAGATACACAAACACTTTCTATTGATGGGGCTAACAACTTAACGATTTCGGGAAGTGGTTCTACTGTTGCTTTAGGGCCTTACTTAGATAACACAGACGAACAAGCTATATCTTTTGCTAATGACATTCTTTCGATAACAGGTAGCACAGCAACTGTAGATCTTTCTGGTTATGAAAACACAGATGAACAAGAATTAGCATTAAGTGGAGCGAATGTATTAAGCATATCTGGGGGAAGTAATACTATAAACTTATCTCCATTCTTAGATAACACAGATGCACAAGCAATATCTATTACTAATGATGTATTAAATATTACTGGAAATGCTTCTACTGTAGATTTAAGTACTTATAAAGACAATACAGACGAGCAAACATTAAGCTTTAACACATCAAATAACCAATTAAGCATTTCTACAGGAAATAGTGTTGATCTTTCAAGTTTAGTTACTACAAGTTCTGATGATCAAAACTTAACTTCTGCAACACTAACTAACGGGACTTTAGATATTGGTATCGAAGGAGGATCGGGAGTTTCTGTGGATCTAAGCCCTATTTTATCTGATCTAGAAACTAGAGCCACTAGCGCTGAAAGTAGATTAGCCACTTTGGAAGCTCAAATGGCAGCTGTATTGAATAGATTAGACGAGCTTGATACTTGTACGGGTTGTAATAGTAATACGTTAAGTTTCAACAATAATAATACGCCTACAAGTTCTCAAAAATCTCAAGGTCCTGTGTTATTCCAAAATACACCGAATCCATTCTTAAATGAAACCTCTATTAAGTATTTCATACCTGTAGGAACAACTAATGCAAAAATTGTTTTTACAACAGTAACTGGAAACACTATTAAAACGGTCAATTTAACACAAACGGGAGAACACGAGTTTACAGTAAATAAGCAAAGTTTAGCTTCTGGAGTTTACTTTTACAGCCTACACATTGGTTCTAGATTAGTTGACACCAAACGAATGATTAAGAGATAATCGGATTCAGGTATCAGGTATCAGGTATCAGGTATCAGGTATCAGGTATCAGGTATCAGGTATCAAAATTATATAACTCTCGTTGAATTCATTTCTTCGAGAGTTTTTTTATTGGATAATTTCATTATCTTATAATTATGATTAACAAGAAAGTAAATAGTGTTCAAAAAGCCTTAAAAGGTATTGAATCTGGGATGACTCTCATGCTTGGTGGTTTTGGTCTCTGTGGGATTCCAGAAAATGCCATTTCCGAACTGGTAAGACTTGGAGTTAGTGGTTTAACTTGTATTTCAAACAATGCTGGAGTCGATGATTTTGGACTAGGATTATTACTTCAAAATCATCAAATAAAAAAGATGATTGCTTCTTATGTTGGGGAAAACAAAGAATTCGAACGACAAATGCTTAGTGGTGAATTAGAGGTACAATTAACTCCACAAGGAACACTAGCTGAATGTTGTCGTGCTGCCAAAGTAGGAATTCCTGCATTTTACACCCCAGCAGGGTATGGAACTGAGGTCGCCGAAGGGAAAGAAGTAAGAGATTTTAATGGAAAACCTCATATTTTAGAAGAAGCATACAAAGCTGATTTCTCCCTTATAAAAGCATGGAAGGGGGATGAAGCAGGCAATATTATTTTTAAAGCTACAGCCAGAAACTTCAATCTCCCGATGTGTGGTGCTGCTAAAATAAACGTGGTAGAAGTAGAAGAATTAGTGCCTATTGGCACTTTATCTCCCAATGAAATTCATGTCCCTGGGGTATTTGTTCAAAGGATTTTTGAAGGAAAAGACTACAAAAAACCTATTGAACAATTGACCGTAAGTGAATCTTAACAAGAAAAAGAAGCTTTTATCTAAAAGCTTTAATTCCGTTGAAATATTTCGACTTTTTAAAAGTTATTACAGCGAATAAATAACTCTACAACATGCTCTCCAAAGATCAAATAGCACAGCGTATTGCCCAAGAAATAGAAGATGGCTTTTATGTCAATCTAGGAATTGGTATACCTACGCTTGTAGCCAATCATATTCCTAATAATATCTCTGTTGCCTTTCATAGTGAAAATGGATTATTAGGCATGGGACCTTTCCCAACAAAAGGAAACGAAGATGCAGATCTTATCAACGCAGGAAAGCAAACGATCACTACACTTCCTGGAGCATCGTTTTTTGACTCATCAACCAGTTTTGGAATGATTAGAGGACAACATATCGATCTTACAGTTTTAGGAGCCATGGAAGTGGCAGAGAATGGAGATATCGCTAATTGGAAAATACCTGGTAAATTAGTTAAAGGAATGGGAGGAGCGATGGATTTGGTCGCTAGTGCAAAACGAATTATCGTAGCCATGATGCATACCAATCGAAAAGGAGAATCTAAATTATTAGACCATTGCTCACTTCCACTTACTGGTGTTCGTTGTGTTCAAAAAGTGGTTACCAATCTTGGTGTTTTTCAAGTGACCAGAAATGGTTTCCTAATGACTGAAATTGCTCCCGAGGTTACTATTGAAGAAGTTAGAAAATCGACACTTGGAAAATTAACTATTGCTAATGATCTAAAAGAAGTAATTTTGCATTAGATCAATTTAACCTACATGATTTTTTGCGAAAAAATTACCCTAATTACTACTATTGTCTTTTTATATTTTCAACAAGTTACAAGTCAAAACTTAAGCCCTTCGACACTCCTTGAGAATACTATTTCGGAAACTTCTGGGCTTATTTTACTTAATAACCGTCTCATCACTCACAATGATTCGGGAAATACTGCTGAGTTATACGAAATTGATTCTTCCAGTGGACTTATTACAAGATCTCTTGAAATAACAAATACCACAAATATTGATTGGGAAGACATCACCTACGATGATATGTATATCTATATTGGTGATTTTGGAAATAATAGTGGTGACCGACAAAATCTTAGTATATATAGAGTCCTCATTACAGATTACCTTACTGCATCATCTTCTGTAATTGCTGACGGCGTAATAAATTTCAATTACAAAGAACAAATTGATTTTACGCCTAGCCCATTTGCTACTAATTTTGATGCTGAGGCCTTAATTTCAATTGAAAACAACCTCTACCTTTTCACTAAAAACTGGAACAACTTCCAAACAGATATTTATCGAATACCTAAGATACCTGGAGAGTATGAAATTCAAAAAATAGCTACTCTAAATACACAAGGCTTAATTACTGGCGCTACATACAACGCTTCACTAAATGAAATATTATTAACTGGCTACACAACGAATGGAGAAGCTTTTCTTGTAGAATTAAGCAATCTTAACACAACAGACTTTTCCTTCGAAACATTGAATCGAAAAATATTAGCCATCCCTACAGATAACTCTTTCCAAATAGAAGCCATTACTCAAAAAAATGAGGATACATATTATATCACTTCCGAAGAATTTCAGAACAGATCGGCTACACTTTTCGAATTAAGCAGTAACACTTTATCTGTTTCTACCAAGTTCAATGCGACAAAAACTCCTTCTTTATTTCCAAACCCAACATCTGGTCTTTTAACAATTGAAAATCCTAATTACATCAAGGCATCTATTTTCGATATGAAAGGGGTTTTTATTAAAAAAACTACAGCACGCGAAATTTCCATTGAAAAACTTCCAACAGGAATTTATTTGGTTCAATTATCACACGCCAATAAAAATAACGAATACATTAAGGTGATTAAAAGATAGTAAGCTCTAAAACCTAAACTCTAACTGCACATCAACTTTCTTATCCTCCCTTACTTTCTTTTTTGAAACTTGATTATTTAAATTAGAAAAAGACAATCCCAAAAGACGTACCGAATTCTTTATTTTCTCTTGATACAAAAGTGTTTTAGCTTCTTCGAAAATCAAGCCTGCATCTGATATGAATAAGGCTAATGTTTTAGATCGTGTTTGCACTGTAAAATCACTATATTTTATTTTTAGAGTTATCGTTTTCCCAGCAGTTTTACTTTTTAAAAGACGTCTTTCTAACTCTTCTGACAAATCTTTTAACCGCTCTTCCATATAAATTTCAGAAGCTAAGTTTTCACTAAAAGTACGCTCGGCTCCTACTGACTTCCTTGTTCGTGTTGGTTTAACTTCGCTATTATGAATTCCACGAACGATACGATAATAATGGGGTCCCGATTTACCGAAACGCTCTTCCAAAAAAGCTTCCGATTTAGATTTCAAATCTATTCCTGTATAAATCCCCAAAGCATACATTTTCTTTTGGGTAACCTTCCCTACTCCATAGAATTTCTTGATATCTAACTTCTCTAGAAATTCAATAACCTCATCTGGAGGTACCGTTTTTTGCCCATTAGGTTTATTATAATCACTAGCAACTTTAGCTATAAATTTATTAATAGAAATGCCTGCAGAAGCGGTTAATCCTGTTTTTTCAAAAATTTTTGTTCTAATCTCCTTTGCAATTAAGGTTGCACTCGGATTCCCTTTTTTATTGTTTGTTACATCCAAATAAGCTTCATCTAATGATAAAGGCTCCACCAAATCGGTATATTCTAAAAAAATCTTTCTTACCTGCTGGGATACCTCTTTATAACGATCGAAATGATGTTTTACAAAAATAAGATGTGGACATAATTTCTTTGCGACAATACTACTCATCGCACTACGAACTCCAAATTTTCGAGCCTCATAACTCGCAGCACTAATCACCCCCCGATTACCGCTACCCCCAACAGCAATAGCCTTTCCCCTTAACGAAGGCTCATCATGCTGTTCTACAGAAGCATAAAAAGCATCCATATCTACATGAATTATTTTTCTCGATATATCAAAAGGGTATTCTTGCAATCAGTTATCAGTTATCAGTTATCAGTTATCAGTTATCAGTTATCAGTTATCAAATTTCGGAAATTTTCATGAGTACTATAATTGTTATAAGCGATCTTTGTATACGATCTTATATCCAATATTTATGCAAGAAATCGAACGTAAATTCTTAGTACAATCTAATGCTTTCAAAAAAGAAGTACAAAAAAGTACTCGTATAGTGCAAGCATACTTAAACAGCACTCCAGAGCGTACAGTTCGTGTTCGTATAAAAGGTGCTAAAGCTTTTTTAACCATAAAAGGAAAAGGCAATGATACTGGGACAACACGCTTCGAATGGGAAAAAGAAATTCCTGTAACAGAAGCCGAACAATTACTCCCATTATGCGAACCTGGAATGATTGAAAAAATTAGATATGAAATTCCATTAGGAAATCACATCTATGAGGTAGACGAATTCTTAGGAGATAATAACGGCTTAACCCTAGCAGAAATTGAACTTCAAGAAGAAGACGAAGCATTTCAACAACCTAATTGGTTAGGAGAAGAAGTTACTGGAAATCGTCGATATTATAATTCTTACATCTCCAAAAATCCTTTCAACAGATGGAGATGATCCCCTTTGAACTGGAGAATCCATAGTTTCGATTGCGACTGAAAGTCTTTTTCTATTTTCTAGCTTATTGCTATAAGCTATAGGCTACATTAATATACATAAGACCTACTGCTTAATGCCTATAGCCGTAGATAAAATTTTTAAAAAACTAAAAGTGAGATATACTAAAGCACATAGTTTTAACGATTATTGAGACCGATAAAATTATAAAATATGCATCTCTAAGTAAGAAATACCAAAATACTCGACTCTTTTATTATCAAAACACAAAGATCATGAGACGTATTTCAGCATTTCTTACATTACTACTTCTAGTATTAAGCGCTATATCATTTGCTCAAGAGAATGGCTCTCAAAAAAACATTGCTGAACTTACTTTTACTGGAAATAAAAAAACAAAATCTGACTTTTTATATCGCTTAGTTAAAGTGAAAATTGGTCAAGCTCTCGATAAAGAAAAGATCGAGTTAGACATCGAACGCTTAAAACGTTTAGATGGAATTGCTTTTGCCGAATACACTATAAAAGATACAGAAAACGGATATTTAGTTAATTATGATTTAGTTGAAAATTTCTCGATTATTCCAGGATTACGCATTGGCCAAGCCAACGATGATAGTTTTTCCTTTCGAGCTTCTGTTTTCGAATTCAATGGGCTAGGAAGAAATATCACCTATGGTGGTTTCTATCAACGAGAAGTCTTCGATTCATTTGGTTTTTTTATAGAACACCCTTATTTACTTACAAACAAGCTAGGATTAGGATTTAACTACCAAGACCTTACTACACAACAACCTATATTTTTCCCTACACAACAGGTCAATTATACTTTCAGAAGAAGAGGTCCCGAAATAAAACTTTTTTACGAACTTAACTTTAACAATCGATTCGAATTAAGTTCCAAAATATTTAAAGAAGAATACGAGATTATTGAAGGTGATCCTCAAAATGCAGGAAAAGATGAAACCAATACCATAGAACCAAGTGCCAACAAAGCCATGTTTAGAGCACAACACGAATATGTAGATATTGACCTAGAATATCATCAAATTTCGGGTTTTCAAAACACCGCAGAACTCCAATATTTTTCTGGAAATACCGATATATTGAGAACCGAATATATTTTCAACAATACAAGTTCTTATTATAGACGCATTGGTAAAAAAGGAAACTGGGCTTCTCGTCTGCAATTAAGTTTAAGTAATGATGTCGAAAAGGACGAATCTTCATTTGTACCCATCGTTATCGACAATCAATTAAACGTACGTGGTGCCGGTAATACACCTGCTCGTGGTACTGCTTCAATTGCTTTTAATACCGAATACCGACACACTTTAATCGAAAAAGATTGGTTTGTACTTCAATCTAACACATTTCTAGATGTCGCTGGGGTTCGAAAACCAGGAGAAGATTTTGGTACAGCATTAGAAACTAATAATCTAAAAGTGTATCCTGGTATTGGAATACGATTAATCCATAAACGAATTTTCAATGCCGTGATCCGAATAGACTATGGCTTTAGAGCTCTGGGAAGATTAAATAACGAACAAGTCCAAGAAAGTGGGATTGTCTTTGGTATAGGTCAATATTTCTAAAATCATATTTTTGGACGTTCCCCTATCGGGTCGGGCTATCCACTATATCTTTTTATGGTATGCTTCGACTGCGCTCTACATACCATAAAAAGGATGTCGTTTCTATCCCTAACGCATTCTTAGAATTTAGTTACAGAAAGCGTATTGTCATTTCGAATTTCAAAAGCACCAACATCAAAACCAGTTCCTGAAGGTCTAGGGTTTCCATTAATATCATCTAAAATCCCATAGGCAGATACATCCTCTCCTGTATCTATCAATACTGAATTTCGTGACGGGCTAAAGTCATTTGTAGAACTATTTTTAAAATCAAACGTGGCTAATTGTTGACTAGCTCTATTTCCTGTAGAATCTACAGCGACACCTCTCCTAAAAATAGCAGTTCCCCCTACAGCAAATACATTATTGATAATACGTTTCGTTCCTCCATTATTTCCAAAAAAAGCAAAGCTGTATAATCCTGAATTAATAAAAGTATTATTAATAACATTAAAATATCCATCAGGTTCACGTACTATAAATTGACCTTCCGCAGCAAAAAAGCCATATTTCCCAGAGTCTACAATTAGGTTATTAAAGATATCAAGATTCCCTATTCCTTGACATTGGATCCCATTTCCTGTTCCCCCAATTACATAGTTGTTATAAAATTTACCTGTGGTTCCTCCTCCTATAAATAAACCTTCCTTGTGAGCACTTTTATTAAGCGTTCCATAATTACGAATGACATTATTATAGACAGCACAATCGGCATCAGCATTCTTTATTTGAATTCCATCCAAACCAATATCTTCAATCAAATTATCATATATTCTGATCCCCTTAATGGCATGAGAATAGGTAACCTCATCACAGTTTTTCTCTTTTCTACCCTTGTAAAATCCATGCCCAATATAAAACCCTTCTCCACCTACATCATGAATATAACAATCGTGTACCGATACATCTTCCATAACCCAAGCAGTCCTTGTTGGATCTGTAAATAAATCACAATATTGATATGGGCTCGTTTTAATTCCTATCCCTGCAAAACCATTTCGATCACTTTCTAAAGTCCCTCCTGCTTCTTCAAATCCAGCTACTTCAATCTGAGCTATTTCAAAATTAGTGGTCTTCCTTTCCATCGATACGAAAAAGCCTTTTTCTGTGGACACTTTTATCCCATAATCTCCTCCTCCGTCTCCTACAAGCTTAAAATGTTTACTTTCAGTAAACCTTAATCCAAATGAAGCATCTGATTCTATAACAGCTTGTCCATTACAGTTTCTTATCACGATTGGATTATTTTCCGTACCAATAATAGAATCGAAAGTGATACGCCCATATTTCTGTTCTCCAGAAAGACAAATAACATCTCCTGCCTGTACGCCTTCTTTGGTACCAATAAATTTCCCTGTTGTTGGAGCAATTACAAAATCACACGAGCTACAAAGATCACTTATCGCTAGAGTTACATTTGCAGATGCTTCTATGTCTACTTCCTGAGATTTTTGCTCATTTTCTAAATCAATAGAATCATTGGGCACGCAATTAAAAAGAAATAGACTACTAATCCCCAATAGTAGCCTATTCATATAAACATATTTCATAAGTAGGTATTCAAGGTAGAATACTAAATTACAGAAGAGTAATTATAAAAAAAATACCCATTGATGGGTATTTTTTTATCACATGCATATCAATTTTTGTTTCTTTTTGATACGTCGTTTCTCATCTTTTAAAAAGTCGATATAACTGTCATTATACGTTTCTAAAATCGCTTGATCTAAAATGCGTTTGGCTAATCCATATTGCCGTTTTACCTCTAAGCCTTGTGCCAAAATGCAATACAATTGTGCTTTATCAATCCCCTTTAATTTTAAAGCATAATAAATCAAACGCTGAGAACGCTCTATTTCATCTGCCCAAATCAATATTCTAGCATACATGTAATATACCTCTAAATACTCTGGATGATTCGCAATCACTTTATCAAAACATTCAAATGCTATTTCGTAATTTGAAAAACATTCTGCATTGATATTTCCTAACAAACAAAGTGCTGCTGGATGATGCTCTTCATATGATAAAGCATAATGCAATGATTCACAAGCTTCTTCCCAATCAGCATCGTAGCTTCTAGAGGCATCCTTTGCCTTTAAATAATATTTATCTGCCGTGGTTAATCCCATAATTCTTTTCTTAACTGTTGTTTTAGCTGCTGCCGTTTACTGGGGAATAATTTTTGTTTTGGTTTAGATTTAAAATCACTCCCATTAAAAACACGAACAGGACTACCTCGCTCTAATTGCTGATGTTGTTGCCAACTTTCTTTGTCTTGAGCCGTTAATAATTCCAATCGCTTTTCTTCTAATTTCTCTATTAAACGGATTCTAGCTATTTTTTTATTTTGGTGTTGCGATCTACTTTCCATAACCACCACACTCGTTTTAGTCGGTAAATAAACAGCTCGAATAGCTGAACTTACCTTGTTTACATGCTGTCCTCCTGGACCTGAACTTCTAAAAGCACTATACTGAAACTCGGAAGGCTTAAACTGTAATACTTGATTCTTGGGAATTTCATGAACTCCAATAAACCAATTTTTACGTTTATGATTGGGGCGATATGTTGAAGTACCTACCCATTTGATGGTTCCCTTCCAATGTTTTATGAAATCTTCGACATCATCTCCTTTCACTTCTACCAATGTAGATTTTAGAGTTCCATTGAGATCACCTGATTGGGTATTCAACACCAAGTGTTGTAATCCAAATTGTTCTAGTTCTTTTAAAAATATTTTGAATGTTTTGGCTACTACCCATGTACATTCTATAGGGCCATTACCAGCAGTAAACTGTATGATTTTTGTTTCCAAAATTTTAAGCTTTTTATTTAAATATTGCTTCGGAAACACATACTCCGAAACTTTTAATTGTCTATTAGCTTCGGACTGTTTATCATAAGAATTTAAGAATATCTATTTATGAAAATAGTCGCGAAGATGGTATGCAGTGGCACCTTGTACCACTACATACTTATTTGAATACTTATACTTTATCATTTTTCTCTTCTATTTGATGTTACACTTATATTATTATCGAAATGTATAGAACTCATCTGAAAGACTCTGTAAAATCTCTTTCTCTATATATTCCTAGAGGCAGTACCCCTTTAATTATAGTATTCAAGCTTTTTAAGATCCCAATAATGATCCAAACAAAACCGAATGGTATAATTAAAACTCCCCAAAGAATAATGATAGGAACAAATATGATCCCTTTTAAAAATCTATTTAGTGTTGTCATTTCTTATACATTTTTTGTTTTTCTCAGGGATTTCCTTTTTTACAAATCCCCTTTCATAATCTACTCATAAGGTTGCTGCTAATTATTTTGTCTAGATACCTATTCCAGATACTTTAATTTTTGAATTTGAAACTATCTTGTAATTTTTCATTTCATTGTTGTTTTAAATATTTCACATAAAAAAAGGCACCTCAATTGAGATGCCTTTGTATATTCATGGGAGTGAAATAATATTCATATTATTCCTTCCTTTTAACAAAAGACATCCACATCCAATTTCTTGAACGGTACTCAATAGCAATGCTGGAGTGAACTGAGCTATTTAATTGCATACGTGATATCATATTATTTAAATTTTGTTTTTTGTAAATGCCTCGTAGACTTATCCCGAAACGTTTACTATTCTTTATTCTAGTGCTATTACTACTTCGAAAGCACAGTGCAAATATCAAATGATTTCTTTAAAAAACAATAGAATTATTAAATTATTTTACTGTAAATCAATTAGTTATATTTATTTTTAGACATAAGAATCCCTGTCCACTTTTGGTAGATATTGTGATCTATTGCAATGGTCTGTTTTCCAGATGCTTTATAATCAACTCTTAATTATTTATATGTATGTTCCTTAATACATCTCATCAAAAAAAATCATAAAAAAAGCGTCCAACTTAAAAAAATTGGACGCTTTGCTATACTTTTTGACTTTACTTAATCTTCTACTTATCATGAAAAAGTTTAAAAAGCATTCCAATCTTTACCTCTTTGGCCATTATTAAGCGACCAAGTGGGGAACTACATTCGATATGTATGCTTTTATTTTTCATTATGGCACAAATATCTAACAAATATTTGGTTACTTATATATGCGACGTGAAATTTAGAATGGGTTTTGATAAATAATATTACAATTAACAAATCTACTTTTTGAAAAACCTCAGATAAAACCATTTAAAAATATAACAGACCGATGTTACCAAAAGTCCAAAACCTATTAAAATAAAACCATATAGTATAGTTCCTATGTCCTTTGTAATACTAGAAATTCCTACAAATAATAATATAATTCCAAGTAAAAGATAAATTGGAATCCTAACTAATATCTTCTTAAGAGTTTCTTCATTTGATTGTCTATCTATTCTTTCAATTATTTCTTTGTCAAAATTCAATTTCCTAAGTCTATCATCCAGAACTTTTGTTGATTCGAGATTAACTTTTTTCGAAGATCTATATTGTACTATTTCGTCTTCAGAAAATAACACTCCAGTACCATGAATAATACCTTTATTATACAATAAATCCTCAAAAGACTTCTTTTTATTATAGCCATCTACAAAATCCCTTCCTAGAGACTTAGCCTTATGAAGTATTTCATTTTTTGTTAATGATCCGTAACCGTCTTCTAGTGAATCATTTTCAATCCCCAAAGAGTAAAATTCCATTAAGAAATCATATTCATAATCATTTTCAATATTTAGCTTACTAAATTCATATATGATATCTTCTACAGAACCTAATTCTTGTTCCTCAAGTATACGTTGGCATCCAAAATAAATTGTTTTTAACAAAAAATTTTCTCTTGTATTAACAGATTCCAATACATAATCCAGCTCTCTTTTCCAATGTTTACCTCTAAAGTTAATACCGATGAGTTGATAAATCAACTCATCGGTATTCATCAAATCAATATTAGATTTACTATAGAGTTCTTCTTCAAAATCTGACAACTCTATGAGTCCACTTGAAAGCTTAAAAGCATTTCGTTCTATACTTCTCATTTCTTTTATTTTAAATCTCTTCCAAGTTTTTGATTGACTTATCTAAAAGCGCATAAAACTGCTCAATATCATTATCTTTTTTAAACAATTTTTTAAAATTGACATAATGATTTTTATGAACTAGCTTCCCATTACTAATTTTAGTCAATCTTGGATAAGACTTTGACTGATTCTCTTTTATCAAGTAATTATTCAAAAGCCCTTTAACTCCATTATTTGTTACTCGAAAACTCAATAAATCTCTTCTTTCATTTTTTAAATAATCTGAAAAATCAATCAAATTATAATCCGCATAAATCAAAAAAGTTTTGCCTTCGTGAGACTTTAAAAGTTGTCCCAGTCTAAACTTGTCTATAATTGTTTCTATAAACGAAAAGATAATTACAAGTAAAATGAAAGGAACAATCAGAATTCCTAAAACTATTAATAATGGCAACGCAATTAAACTTTCTAAAAAATCCTTTAAAAAGTTATATAACTGTTTCATTTTTTCTTTCTTTTATTTCGTCGCTTTACACGCCAAGGTGCATTCTTTTGCCAATCACCTGCCATAATACATCCATAAGGCATTACCTCATCGATGACTTCTCCTAGACCAAATTCCTCCATTTGGTTTCGAACGGTAGCAGCATTTTTATAAGCTGAAGGCAACTCGGTTATATCAATTTCTTTCGAAAAGAAGCGAACATCTAAGCCTTTCGTTTCTTCTTTAAAAATTTTATAATCGTCACCTTCTTTACTTTTTCGATGCTGCGTTCGGCTAATGTTTCGACCTGCTCCATGTGGCGCAAAACCTAAATTATTCTTCGTGGTTGCTCCATTCACAATCAAAACAGGCTCTGACATATTCAAAGGAATTAATCGTGGCCCCGTAATATCAGGCATAAATTTTTCATCTAATGGAGTTGCTCCTTTTGCATGATAAAACAAGTCTCCATCTTTAAAGACAAAATTGTGTTCATTCCAATAACGGTCTTCAATATCGATTCCTAATTGTGCTGCCACTGCGTTATGAATTACTTCATGATTCTTTTTCGTCCACTTTCGAATAATCTGTAGTGCCTCCCAATACACCTGCCCTTCTTCTGTATCAAAAGGGATCCAAGCATTTTGTTTTAATGTTTTAGGAGAAATATCTCTTCGAAAACGTTCGGCAATTTTCATCCCTTTATCATACAAACGAGCTCCTGGGCCTCGTGAACCATGATGAGTCACCATCATGGTATCGCCTGTAGCTTTTGACTTACCGACGAACAAGAAGTGATTCCCATCACCTTGAGTACCCAAATGAGATCGAGCAGCACTAATCATTTGTTGATCTTTTAAAAAGTAATTCCCCTCAAATGCTTCTAACAATTCTGTTGGGAATCGGTATTGCGCATGACGATCTCGCCCTCCTGGACCAAAATGTGTGTTTTCGTGAGCTGTATCTAATATCGTTTTAGGGTCTACCTTTCCGAAATTGGTCAACATCACCGAGCAACAAATATCGGCACTATGCATTCCTGGATGGATCGCATTTTTAGTGACTACGACTCCTCCTACTGGAATTGTTCCACTTGGGCCCGCTGGACATGAATCTGGCATAATAGCCCCATCAACAACAGTTGGTGTTTTCATCAAAGTCTTCATTGACTCTATTACTTTTCCTACATTATCCTCCTCTAATTCATTTTCTGCCTTGATATTAATTGAAAAATCAATTGACTTTGCATGTAATTCAATTTCAGGAGCCGGTATAAAAGGAGCCAAATATTCTGTTAATGCTTCTCCTTCTAATTGATGTTCATTGATATGTTCGATAGCTTCCTTCATCCATTTTCCAGACTTAAAGCCCATATCGATCAAGTCGTGACCTGTTATGTTTATTTTATTTTTCATTTTTAACTTTTTTAATGCCTCACCAACTCCCCCGTTTGGTGAGGCGATCTACTAACTTCGGCTACACTCAATCTATAAATTGATATAGTTTAGCCTAATTCCCTTTGGATTCCACTACAAAGGTGATTTACTATTACGCAATTATTTTGCGCAGATGAATGATCATTCGTGGAAGTGGTAGGACTCGAACCTACAAGCTCCGAAGAGACCGGAGTTTAACTCAATGCATCTTATTGTTATCAATAGGATTCGTTGAATTCGTAAACTCATTTCAATCCGACGAGCCTGTCCCTTTGGCTCAACACTTCCGTTTTTACCACACCATCCCCCAATGATGTGGCTGTGTAAAAATTCTATACTGGAAGTATGGAATACTATTTACACCTTTATTTTCATCTGATATTTTCATTTTTATATAGTCAGATGTAATTCGCCATTAACAATACCCATATAATGCTATAGATATCTATTGACTCATTTCAATGAACTTTTCTGTTTTAATAGCTCCACTAACTCCTTGTTTAGTGGAGCATTCTACATTTATAAGGTACTTCACCTCCTTTCCCTCATAATGACACTGCAAATATTAGATACCATTACGCAATTATTTTGCGTAGTAATATTCATTTATACGTCATTCTGACGAAGGTCAGAATCCCCTTCACTAGATTTACAAAACAATCAATCGATCTTGATTATATCGTTCTTTAGTGAGGAGACACCACGACAATTTCTATCGAAATTCGTGGTGTGACATTCTACTTATTTGTCTGGGAAGCTGGACTCGAACCAGCAACCTCTTGCTCCCAAAGCAAGTAAACTACCACTTGTTCTATTCCCAGAAATTAGTACTACAGCTACTCACTTATATACATCAAGAGACAGTTGTGTAAATAGCTTTTCACCATAGTACTTTGAGACAAGAATCGGATTCGAATACCGAATCAAGTTCGGCACGGGCCTCAAAAAAACGGATTTGCAGTCCGTTGCCTTAGCCATTCAGCCATCTTGTCAATAAATTTGTTTGTAATCAAACCCTCACGATTTAGGAATACCTAGATTCATAAAAGTTGCTATATCCTGCAAGGTCTAGATAACCTTCTTGGTATTGTTTTCTCTTATAAATCTAAAAGGTTCTACAAACCTTTCAGGAGATACTTTCCAACAAAAAAGGCACCTCGATCGAGGTGCCTTTGCTTATATCTGGATACAAAATAATACACTATTCCATATCTAAAATTTTAACAAAAGACACCCGTACCCAATTACTCGGACGATATTCACTTTGCTTTCCGAAGAAGCAATCTGATCTATGTAGTTGTATACGTGTTATCATGTCGTTTTTATTCAGTTTCTAGTTAAATGTGAGTCGGCTTCGACTGCGCTCAGCCTGACTCGTGATTGCGGTGCAAATATGAAATGATTTTTTTTAAAAAACAATAGATTTTAAAAATTATTTTACTGAAAATCAATTAGTTAAACTTATTATTAGGCAATAGAACCCCTGTCCGCTTTTGGCGGATATTTTGATACTTTACAATTGCCTGTCTCACAAGTGTTTTTAATCAAATCTTAATTTTTTATATGCTTTTTATTTTAATACATCTCATCAAAAAAATTTCACAAAAAAAGCGCCCAACTCAACAATTGGACGCTTTTACTATAGGTTTTGACTTTATTTTATATACTAACTATTATAAAAATGTAAAAAAGCACTCCAATCGATACCCTCACTAAGGAATCTTCTATCTCCATTTTGTGGATAACAATATTCGATAGGTATGCTTTGCTTATTCATAATGATGCAAATATCAACGAATTTGTAACAAATACAAACATTCCGTTAGAAATTCATATATATTTATATTGAGAATAGTTTTAAATAGATCGCAATGAAATGAATCAGGATTCAAAGAATCAAGAGGCAAGACCTTCAAAAAAATAGTCTTGTTTCCTGATTCCTGAACTCTTGATTCTATAAACCTGTTATATGATAGTATTTTGAAAATACCTTTCGAACCTTCTCTTTTTGGCATTGATATCAATGTTCATTTGATAACTGAATATTTAGCTTTCTTTTTAGGCTTTCGATATTATGTTTTTTTAAGAAAAAGACAGGTCGATACTATCAGTTCTGAAAATCGATTGTCCATAATCTTAGGAGCTATTATCGGAGCTTTTTTAGGTTCTAGAATTATGGGGTTTCTGGAAAATCCAATAGTTGATTTTGATACCATCTCTTTCATAACATTATTCAATCTAAAAACGATTATGGGTGGTTTATTCGGTGGATTGATTGGTGTTGAAGCTTCAAAAAAGATGATTGGTGAAAACAATTCTTCTGGTGACTTGTTTACATTACCCATCATTTTAGGTATTTTCATAGGTAGAATCGGTTGTTTTTTAAATGGAATAAATGAATTTACTTACGGAAAGGAAACCTCTTTTTTTACAGGAATGAATTTAGGAGACGGTCTATTAAGGCATCCTATTGCACTATATGAATTGGTTTTCCTATTGATACTTTTTATCATTCTGAAAAACCTAAAATCTTTAAAAAATGGAAACCTGTTTGTAATTTTTATGATTTCTTACTTTGGTTTTCGATTTTTTATAGAGTTTCTAAAACCAAATACCTTTTATTGGTTAGAACTAAGTAGCATTCAATGGTTATGCATTGTGTGCTGGATATATTATGTTATAAAATTCAGAAAATCAATTTTGTATGCCCGTTAGAAAATATACTTACTATGATTACACCATGAGCATTTGTACTGAGTGTTCTAAAAGAATCGATGCTAAAATTGTTTTCGAAGGAAACAACGTATTCATGCTGAAAAGTTGCTCGGAACATGGTAAATTCAAAGTGCTGATTTCTGATGATCAGGAATACTATAAAAGAATCCGCAACTACAATAAACCTTCAGAAATACCCTACAGATTCAATACAAAAACACATTATGGCTGTCCTTATGATTGTGGTTTGTGTCAAGATCATGAACAGCATTCTTGTTTGACCATCGTTGAAATTACTGATCGCTGTAATTTGACCTGCCCTACTTGCTATGCTGAATCTTCACCTCATTATGGGAGACATAGAACGTTGGAAGAAGTAAAGAAAATGTTAGATGCTGTTGTCCTCAATGAAAAAGAGCCTGATGTGGTTCAAATAAGTGGTGGTGAACCTACTATTCATCCTCAGTTTTTTGAGATCTTAGACTATGCAAAGACCTTACCTATTAAACATTTGATGGTAAATACTAATGGAATCAAAATTGCCAAAGACTATCAGTTCGCAAAACGACTGAAATCTTACAGTCCTGATTTCGAAATTTACTTGCAATTTGATTCTTTTGAGGACAATGCTTTAATGACATTACGAGGTGCAAATCTTAGCAAAGTCCGAGAACAAGCTATTGATAATTTGAATCAATTAAATTTATCTACAACACTAGTAGTCACTTTACAAAAAGACCTAAACGATCATGAAATTGGAAAAACCATTGATTATGCCCTGAAACAAAAATGTGTACGAGGAGTTACCTTTCAACCTACACAAAGGGCTGGAAGGTTAGATAATTTTAATCATGCTAAAGATCGGACGACGTTAACCGAAGTAAGACGAAATATTTTAGAACAAACAGAAGTTTTTGAATCTGATGATCTCATTCCTGTTCCCTGTAATCCAGATAGTTTAGTCATGGGATATGCATTAAAACTCAATGGACAAGTATTTCCTTTAACCCGATATATCAATCCAGCTGATTTATTGGATAATAGTAAAAACACTATTATCTATGAACAGGACGAAGAGTTAAAGGAAAAAATGCTGGAAATATTCAGTACTGGTATTTCAACTCAAAAAGCTTCATCTAAATTGCATACCTTATTGTGTTGCCTTCCATTTGTGGAAGCGCCTCAGTTGAGCTATGATAATCTATTTAGAATTATCATTATGGATTTTATGGATGGATATAATTTTGATGTTCGATCCGTTAAAAAGTCTTGTGTACATATTGTCAACAAAGACTATAATATTATTCCGTTTGAAACGATGAATTTGCTTTATCGAGATGATAAAGTGGAAACCTTAAAAAAATATCAGATATGATAAATGCATCATTAATAATCCTTGAAGGAAATATGAGTGGACTTGGTACGGCTATACTACTGATCTTATTATTGGCTCTTAGTCCGGCTATTGTAGCTACAATAATAGGATTCGTCATAAAGAATAAAAGACCCAAGGCAGCAAAATATTTATTTATCCTTTCAGGTATATATCTGATTATTGGACTTGGTATATGTGGGACTTTATTATCCTGATATAAATACCTGATTGTTATCTTTTTTGATAAATTTTGCAACGAAGGAGCACTAAAAATGAATATTCAATTTTTAATTTAAGATTCTAATGAGTATAGAGATTTTTGATGATGTTTTACTTAAACTAAAACTTTTAAAGAAATATAGAATTGATATTGAGAACAAAGATTCCATTATTAATCAATTAGATATGATCGTGACTAAAGGTTATTATCATCCTTTACTCTTTATTTTTGATACTTTAGTTAAAGAACCCAAAAAGTACATTGGCAATTTAAATCAAAAGGGATTTAAAATTAGAAGTAAATTTTCTACAGAAGTAAATGATAACTTTGCTTTATCATACATCAATGGTACTTTTAAAAAGAGTAAGAATAAGAAAACACACTTAGAAATAAGTATAAGGAGTATTGGATATTTGTTTTTAACAATTGTTATACCCTTACTATTAGTCTGGCTTTTAGGACTCATTCTTTTTATATCTGAAGGTTTAATGATACCCAAGGAACCTGATTACTTTCAAGACAATATTTTCATTTTTCTATTCCTTTCATCGTTTCTTTTTATGATGATATTCATTCCATACAGGATAATTAAGTATAGCATAAGAAATACCACTAACAACTTCAACGAAATATTACAATTAATAACTAAGAATAGTAAACCCTTATGAATGTGATATTATATTGATGAACAAGGATTTCGTATATAAAATCATTATTTATTGATTAGACAAACTTCCCTCTTAACTACGCATTTGATTTGCGTAGTTTTATTTTACATTTAGACTCAAATCACAAAGCATGGCACAAAATAAAAACGCCCTTATACGATATCGTACTATTGACAAGTGTCTTCAAAACAGAAATAAGCAGTGGACTCTTAACGATTTAATTGAGGCCTGTTCAGATGCTTTGTATGAATATGAAGGTAGAGATGTAAACGTAAGTAAACGAACAGTACAGCTCGATATCCAGATGATGCGTAGTGATAAACTAGGGTATAATGCTCCTATTGAAGTGTATCAAAAAAAATATTATCACTACTCGGATCCTGAATATACCATTACAGACATTCCTCTCAACGAAGGGGATATGGATGTGTTAGCTGAAACCGTGGAAATGCTAAAGCAGTTTAAAGACTTTTCGTTATTTGATGAATTAGGAGGAATTATACATCGATTAGAAGATAAAATCTATACCGAAAAAACAAATCGCTCTCCTGTAATTCATCTAGACAAAAATGAAAATTTAAAAGGTCTTGAACATTTGGATACACTATATCATGCTATCGTAAAAAAGATGGTATTGAAAATAACATATAAATCCTTTAAAGCAAAGAAGCCCCATGAATATATCTTTCACCCGTATCTATTGAAAGAATTTAATAATAGATGGTTTTTGGTAGGGAAAGGAAACAAACAACTTAATCGCCCTTTTGCAACCATAGCTCTTGATCGTATTATTTCTGTTGAATATGATACCTCAATTAATTTCATGTATTCGGATTTTGATCCAGAAACCTACTACGATCACACTATTGGAGTTACTGTAATGGAAAAACGCCAATTATGTGAAACTCGTTTGAGAATTAGCCCTTCAAATGCTCCATATGTGATTACTAAACCTTTTCATGCTTCTCAAAAAATAGTACAACAAAATGAAAATGGGAGCATTGATATTTCTCTATTCGTAGATTATAATTTTGAATTTGAACGGTTAATTCTTGGCTTTGGAGAACATATTGAAGTGCTAGCACCAAAGAATTTGAGAAAACATATTAAAAAGAAATTAGAGAAGGCTGCTGAGGTTTATGAAAAGTAAAAAAACAAAATTGACGCAATTTATTTTCTAATACTTTTATTTTAAAACTTTGTAGTCCCAATATTGATCGGAAAAATTTCCTATTTATTAAATACTAAAAAACTTTTTATGGAATCTTAATTAATACGGCAACCTATTAGTAAAGCAGCTTTATTTTTTACGCTTTCAAAAAATAAAATCACTTCAATAAATATTAATTAAATTTAAAAGCCATGAAAAAGAATTTAAAAATTTCGGTTAATAATCCTTGCGGTGAGGATTATCAAAACTTTGATAGTACTGCTAAAGGAGGATTTTGCAACAGCTGTCAAAAAGAAGTTATTGACTTCACAAATATGAATGAATTAGAGGTAAAATCCTATTTCGAACATGACCATGACCAAATCATTTGTGGAAGATTTCGTCCCGAACAGCTTAAAGTTTATGACCTGGGTAACTCGAACTCTTTAACAAGCTTTCGTGCTTTTACGACCGGTGCTATTGGAGTTTTACTATCAGCTTTTTTAGGAACTAACACAGCGGTAGCACAAACAACTAATCCAACACACAACGTTGAGCAAAACGAAAATAGTATAGTATCAACAGCTGCTAAAAGTGAACAAACTAATACAGGAAAAAGGGTATCTGGTATCGTTACAGGAGATCAAGAACCATTGCCAGGGGTTAACATTGTATTACAGGGAAGTGATCAGGGAACTACTACTGATTTTGATGGAAAATATACGTTCCCTACTTTACTAAAAAAGGGTGATGTACTTCTTTTCCATTATTTAGGTTTTGAATCTGCTAGTATAGTTATTGGCGAAAAAGAAATGAATACTGTGGATCTAAAAATTGATGTAAGCCTAGACACTGCAGTTCATTTAGTGGGAGAAGTTGCTACAGAGAAGAGTTATAAATCTAAAAGATCGTATTGGAAAAGGTTAAAAACAAAAGAATAAACTGCTGTATTAAAATAAGAGTTGTGTCATCCTGATTCTGATAGCTATTGAAATCAGGATCTCATCACAATTTTAAAACCAATAGATGAGATTCCTTGTCAGCAAGGAATGACAACATTCTTAATTTTAAGAATTTATTTTCAATTCAAAACCAATTTGTATCTAACACTTTTATGAAACTTATTTTCGTAACTCTATTTATATTTTCTTCTTTAAACATCTATAGCCAATCATTAGATTTAGCTGAAAGAGACTTTTCTAAACCTGATAGTATTGCAAAAGTGTTTAAAGGGTATAGTTTAAAAAAATTACCTCGGCTTAGTTATCAATTAACCCATCAATTTGACAATGATTTCGATAAATTTCGAGCTATTTTCATATGGGTAAGTACTAATATTTCTAGTAGTCATCATCTGGTTGAAAAGGTAAGTCGCAAAAGAAAAAAATACCGTTCAGATAGTTTAGCATTTTCTAGTTGGAATGCGTCATACAATAAAAAGTTTTTCAAAAACCTATTGATAAATAAATCGACTGTTTGCACTGGCTATGCTTATCTTATCCAAGAAATGGCTTTGATGGCAGGTATTGAAAATACCATTGTAAACGGATATTTAAAATCAAGTACTTATCCTTTTCCAGAAATTGATGTTCCAAATCATTCTTGGAATGCTGTTAGACTAAACAACAAATGGTACCTGTGCGACGCAACTTTAGCTAGTGGATACTATTTTATAGATAAAGATGAATTTGTCTTTGATTTTAACGGTGGATACTTTCTTGCTTCTCCTGAAATTTTCAAAAAGAGTCATTTCCCATTAGAAAAAAAATGGACGCTACTCAATGACAATCTTACATTCGAAGAATTTGTAGAAGGACCTATTATTTATGACGATGCCTTCAATAATAATATCACTCCTGTTTTTCCTAAAAACATAAATATAAGGGCTAAAAAAGGTGTTCCTATAGAATTCCAATTCAAATTATGTCATTCATCGTCTAATGAAATTCCTGCTATTTCTATGATTACAAATAATCAGCCTTTAGATGCTGAAATTATACAGCAAGATGATCTCTTGAAAATCTCTTATGCTTTTAAACACAAAGGCTTTTATGATATTCATTTTAATATTGGAAAAGAAATTTTTACAAGTTATTCGATTAAAGTTTCTAAGTAAGTAACAATCTTACACCTATTATAATTGACCAGTTATAAATTTAAAAGTCTGAAAATGTCAGTTCGAGTATCCCGATTTCATATCGGGATATATCGAGAACTATTTGGAAATTAAGATTACTTTCTGAATTCAAAAGTTATAATTAGGGTACTCGAAATATTCTTTTCATCTTTATTTTGAGCAGGAGTCCATTCGTAGCTCTTATCTATGATATCTTTAAATGCCTTTTTTTGATCTTTGCTTAAATAGGAAAGAGATTTGAGTATTGAAACACTCCCAAAAGAATCAACATTCAATTCTAAGGTAATGTTCTGGTTAAATACAACCTCTGGATATTCGATGTCTAATCTATTTTGTACCCAAATTTTAAAATTCTCTATACTACTATTAAACGGTATTGCTTCTATTACTACAGTTGTATATTCTTGTTTTTCGGCTTCTTCGCCAAGGTTATTGTTCTCTACTGCTTGAAACAAATCTTCTACCAGCCCTAACAATTCAATATCTAATTTTTGGGATGTATCGATGAGAAATTCTTTTCTTTCGTATCCGAAATAATAAAAGCTTAAAGTTGTACCTTTCTTAGTAGAAATTAAATAATTGCCTTTAGCATCTGTTTCTACCATAGCATCAATATCGCCTCCTCTAATCAGTACAGAAACTCCTTCTAAAGGTTCGCCATCAGAAGTTACCTGTCCCGAAATGGTAATTTGTGGGAAAGGCGTTTCTAATTTTTGCGACAACACTTGTCCTTCACTCTCTACTTCAATTGTAGCAGTAGAAATTTCAACCTTTTTTTGGTTTCCGTTAAATTTCTTTGGTTTGGATACCTCTTTTCTAAAAGAGGACTGTGATGAAGTTTTCTGACTGTCTTCTGGTATTGCAACTACAGCTTCAACTTCTTTGACAGTATCTTCTAGTGGATTTTCTATATCATCATTCACCTCATTACTATCTGAAACTACGGCTGCTTCTTCGAGAATTTCATCTAGCCCCACCTCTTCATGTTGAATTCCTACTTCTTCTTCAACTACTTTTTTTGAGGTTACAGGTTCAGCTATTTTTTTACCTGTAGGTTCTTCTATATCCACAGTCTTTTCTTCTTGAAAAGCAACTTCAGGCGTTGTAATAGATAGAGAGTCTAAATCTTGTAGTATTTCTTCTTTTTCTATCACTTCATAAACAATCTCTGGTGCTACGATTGTTTTATCATGAGAAAACCACCAAAAAGAAAATCCTAATAACAATAATAAAGATGCTGCAATTGGGTATAAATAGTTAAAGGAAGATGTTGAAGGAGCACTTTGTGATTTTATTTCTTTGGAGAGTAGCTCAATATCATTTTCCAAATCACCAACATCTAGGGTTTCAAAACCATCTAAAGCATCTTCCAAAAAAGAGTCATCTAACGCTTCTTTTTCTAAAGCATATCTCTCCTTATTAGAAAGTTTTCTTTTCAAATAATTTACTACATATTGATATGTAATTTTTCCTTTATGCATAATTGACTTTAGCCGTTTTCTGAAGACATATTTTCAAATTACGTTTCCCATTTTGCAAGCTACTTTTCACCTGTTTTTCATCTATTTGCACTTCATCAGCAATTTCTTGATAACACTTTTCCTCAAAGAAAAATGCTTCTACACATTTACGCTGTAAATCCTTCAATGTTGCTAAACATGCATTCAATGCTTTTGTTTTTTGATCTAAAACCAAAGACTCTTCATTAGTATGATGCGCTTCCATGTTATTTTCCATAAAAGAAGTATCTGAAAGTACGATCATCTTTGATTTTTGTGTTTGTTGACTCCGCAATTGCATTAAGCAATAATTTCGAGATACCCCATACAACCAACTTTTAAAGGTTTTGATTTCATGTTTACTAACTTGTTCTATCAGTAACTCAAAAATCTGTGTGACGGCATCTTGACTATTCGCTCTATTCTTTAAATATTTTAAGCAAACTCCATAGACTAAAGGCATATAGCGTTCGTAAAGAACTCCTAAAACTTCTAGGCTCCCATCTTTTTGGTATTCCGCTACCAAATCCTCATCTGATCGACTTTTAATATTTCTTTTACGAAACTTCACTTTGGAAAGATAATAAGTTTTGGGTAAAAGGTAGAGGGTTATCAGTTATCTGTTGCCTGTTATTAGTTGTCGGTTTTTTTAGGTGATAGACGGTAGTTAATAGGGGATAGTTTTTTTCAACATCAAGCTTCTGACTTCCGACTTCGGTCTTCTGTCTCTAGACCTTGAAATTCCTTTCCTTTCAATACCACCCTTCGACTGACGCTCAAGGTTCTACACTTCCCTATCTTCAACACTCAACCTCCAACCCTCGATCTTCAACCTTATTTTTTTCAAAAATTTTTATGGAATTGTAAAAACAGCTGCATCCTATTAGCAAAAGAATGTTTCACTAAATCATATTATAACTATGAAAACCATATGCACACTTATGTTTCTCGTAAGCACACTTACTTGCTTTTCAAAAACAATGACTATTTCTGGAACAGTTACTGGGGAAGGTCTAGCACTACCAGGTGTAGCTGTTTCTATTGAAGGAAAATCCCAAGGTACACAAACCGATTTTGATGGTAACTATTCTATTGAAACTGCTAAAGGAGAAGTTCTTTTATTCACTTATACTGGTTTTATAACCAAAAAAGTAATCGTAAAAGAAAAATCAATTATAGATGTAGATCTTGAAATTAACGAACAAGCATTAGATGAAGTTATTGTTGTAGGATACGGTAAAGTAAAAAAAAGTGAATATACTGCTAGTATTTCTAAAGTAAAGAGAAGAAGAATCAATAGAAAATCAAGTTCCAAAACCTCCAAAGCACTACAAGGCCAAGTAACTGGTCTCAATATCCAAAGTGCTCCTGGAAGTGCTTCTAAAGTCAGAATTAGAGGAGCTAATAGTATCCATTGTTATCAATGCCCTATTCCAAGCATCCCTCAAGACAACGAAGACTATGCCCAAATCAAAGAAAATGGATTTAAAAATCCATTACAAACACCACTTTCTACCTTTTCTATTGATGTGGATGCGGCTTCATATAGTAACATGCGCCGTTTTTTGATGAATGGTCAAAAACCTCCAAAAGATGCGGTTCGTGTGGAGGAAATGATTAATTATTTCAACTATAATTATACGCAACCAACGGACGAGCACCCTTTTTCGATCAATCAAGAGTTATCCCATTGCCCATGGAATCATGACAACTATTTATTACACCTGGGAATTCAAGGAAAAAACATTGACTTGGACGAAGCACCTGCTAATAATTTGGTATTCCTTATTGATGTCTCTGGTTCGATGAGTGATAGTAATAAATTACCGCTACTTAAAAAGGCTTTCAAGCTTTTGGTGAATCAAATGCGTGAAAAAGATAGAGTTGCTATTGTGGTATATGCTGGAAATTCTGGTTTAGTATTGAAATCTACTTCGGGTGATCACAAAGAAAAAATATTGAGCGCTTTGGATAATCTACATGCTGGTGGAAGTACCGCTGGTGGAGCTGGTTTAAAATTGGCTTACAAAGTAGCTAAAGACAACTTTATCAAAAAAGGTAACAATCGTATCATATTAGCAACTGATGGAGACTTTAATGTTGGAGCTTCTTCCAATAGCAATATTGAAGATTTAATTGTTGCTCATCGTGATCAAGACATCTTTATCTCTGTGACTGGCTTTGGAATGGGGAATTATAAAGATTCTAAAATGGAAATCATAGCTGATAAAGGAAATGGAAATTATGCCTACATCGATAATTTATTAGAGGCACAAAAAGTATTTGTTCAAGAATTTGGAGGCACAATGCATACCATAGCAAAGGATGTAAAAATTCAGGTTGAATTTAATCCTAATCATGTTGAAAGCTACCGCCTCGTAGGTTATGAAAACAGAAAACTAAATGCCGAAGATTTTGATGATGACAAAAAAGATGCTGGTGAACTTGGGGCTGGACATACCGTTACTGCTTTGTATGAAATTGTTCCTAAGAAATCAGGAGCTTCGGCTACGTCTACTCTAAAATATCAAACGGTCGCAAAACCCGCAGGTATTTATGAAGCAGAATTAGCTACAGTAAAATTTCGTTACAAGCAACCTAAAGGAAAAGAAAGCGTTCTTATTACTAAAGCTATTTCAAAAAACGTAGTGCCTTTAACGGAAACTTCTGAGGATTTTAGATTTTCAAGTGCTGTAGCTGCATTCGGAATGTTACTTAGAGATTCTGAATATAAAGGGGATTTCAAATTAAAGAACGTAAAGTCCTTAGCGAGTACTAGTAAATCTAAGGATGAATTTGGGTATCGCGCTGAGTTTACAAGACTGATTGATTTGGCAGAAGGGCTTTAACCCTCATTCCACATTAAAAAATCTATCCCGTATCGAAATTCTAATGCAGAATACGGGTTTAATGATGCCAAAGTATTAATTGAAATTGGGGGATTTCAATTAAAAAATGAGCATTAAAAAAAGGTCGCTTTTACAGCGACCTTTTTACATTCTTAGCTTGTTCGCAGCAATTTTCAGACAAATTAGTGCAGTAAAGTTTATAAATCAACTACTTCTATACAAGCATGCGAAACATATAGCTAAAAATTACTTTTCTTAAAATTCAATGTAAGCATCGAGGAATTCAATCCATATTTCAGAATTAAAAAGAAATAGAGCTTGTATTATTGATAATTGCATCAATAAACTCATCCGTATTCCAATTAAGTGTTCTTCTATTTAAAACTCCTATACCACCACCATCATCCCAAAGAATGGTTGGCAAACCTCTCTCCGATGCCTCTTTGACATAAAAAGCAGCATAATTCGTTCGTTCATTTACAGGGCGCTCTGTTCTTACTCCCCATTCACCAAGTATGATAGGACGATTATTTTCTACAATCCATTTTTGCCTTATGCGATTAAACTCATTAATCAAACTATTCTTTTCCTGATCGGAACCCCATGTATTAGATGCATTTGAAGATTCATCTAATGTAAAATTGAATGGAAAATAAGTATGTAAAGAAACAATCGCTTTAGGATCATTATTAGGTATCACTAATCGATTCATTGCATCAGGATGCGTACTTGCAGCCCAAGTTGGTATCATAAGATGTCTTAAGCTGTTATTCCCTCCAGTGGCTCTTATAGCATCGACACCAGTTTTCAAATACCCATTGATAATTGTTTGCCCAGAAGCAGTTCCTCCTGTCCATTCTTGAGGGATGTTTTTGATTCGAGGCTCATTCATCACTTCAAAAATTAAAGAGTCATTATACTGTTCGAAATAGGTTGCTACTTGGGTCCATAGACTTTTCATTCGTCTATTTGCATTTGCCTCAAAAGAAGGTAAAGGCTTTGCCCATTCATTATCATGGTGCAAATCTATAATTACGTGCATTTTATTCTGAAAACCATAGTCTACTACTTTTTGAATTCTCTTTAGATAATCCAGTTCAATCGTAAAAGGAGCATTATCATCTTGATCCCATTCCCAAGTAACAGGTACACGAAGTAACTTGAATCCTCTATTGGCCACTTGATCAATGATCGCTTTAGAAGGTAATGGATTTCCCCATGCTGTTTTGTCTTTATTAACAACATCGAAACTGTTTCCCAAGTTCCAACCTGGGCCTAATTCCGATACCAATTCAAAAGAAGAAATATCTCTTGCTTGACCAACTCCTGGCGTTCCAGGTGATACGTCGGCTGTTGGCAATTCATTAGAAGGGACATCTGGCGGATTTTGTTCTCCTTCAGATGGAGGGTTTTGAGAATTGCTCGTGGATGTATCTCCACTATCCGAACTATCGCAGTTAGAAAACAATGTAGAAATGGTCAAAAAACCAATTACAACTACAAGCTTTCTAAATTTAATTTCTAATAAGAAGTTTTTCATTTTATCTGTTTTCAAATCTTTATTCTTTTGGGTTCCTCATTCCGTGCTTTAAGGATAATTGACATGCATTGATTGAAATAATCGAAGTAAAACACCAACGTACCATTAAGTGGGCTTGTAAGTGAAATGATTGCTAACATAAAGTTATGACATTTAACAAAGTGACTATAGGAATAATAGGCAATGCCCTAAATACTCTTAATAAACGGAATGCATCATTTTTATTATTTAACCATAGTTTTTGACGTACTTGACACCTTGAAATTTGATGCATTAAACTCCTCCAAAAGATACATTACAATCATATAAATAGACGTCTACCATCGTTTTAAATATCATAACTCTATTAATATAAATTATAAAACAGTCGGAAATTGAATGCAAGATTTGCTAGATTTTCTCTAGTCCAAATTTTACTATTTCCCCTCATAAATGATCTAAATATTACAGTATTTGCAACATTCAATAAAGTACAGAAGGTTAGTATAATTTATCGATAGATAAAGACGATTCTCTTCAACCTAGAAACAAAAAAGGCTATCCAAATTCAAAATGATGAATCTTGGATAGCCTCTCCTTAAAGAATTGCTAATATTACTTATTGTATCACTAATTTTAATGTTTCAGCATTATTTTTAACAAAATATATTCCTGATTGAAAATTACTAACATCCAATACCAACTGTGAATTTTCTACTGGAATTTCCTGAATCATTTGCCCCGATACATCTATAATTCTAATAGTTCCTTCCGTTAGCCCTTTTAAAGTTACTGATCCATTTAATACAGGATTTGGATATGCCAACAACGAAATATCTGTAATTGCATCTTCTGTCAATTTACCCGAAACCTCTTTCCATTCAAATGTTTCCCAACCTCGATCTTCATTTCCTCTAGGAATTACTTTAGCGTTATCTGTTCTCCATGAGGCTTGCACCCATTTTTTAACCGTGTAACTATATAAAGCTACTTTTCCTGCTCCTTTACTTTGCCAACGGAACCGTTCCCAACCTCTAGGACTATTTCCTTGAGCACGTAAAGCACTGCTAGTACTTGTACCATTAGACTGCACATATTTATTATTTTTTAGTGAGAATAAAGCTACACCGCCACTTGGATGCTGGTCTACACGAAACTTTTCCCAAGTTCCTACTCTAGTTCTATTGGCAACTAATTCATTATTATTTTCAACAGTAACATAACGTTTATCTCCTCCCGATTTCTTTAATGATATTACCTTACCAAAAGGAGCTCCATCATCATTATTATTGTCATTTGAAGCACTGCCTTCGATAACACTAATTTGATCCATATGGAGAAATCTATCATTTCCTCTTAACTGTACTCTAACAACACGTCCAGATGCATTGATTTGATATGTACTTCCATTAGCACTAGGTTGCCCTGATACAGATACCGATTTCACTTGATTTCCTCCACGGCTATTGTAAATACGTATATCAAAATTGCTTAAACGATTTTGACAACAATCGCCTCTATTCCATATTTTAACTTCCTTGATATTCTTTATACTTCCCAAATCAACTTCCCACCAAGGGTTGTTTTCCTTTTGAGTATGATTAAATGTACTCTCATTTCCGTCTACAGCTTTATCAGCACCTGTATTTGAAGAATATGTACTCGATTGAAAGGCTGATTTACCACGAGCCAAATCATTAGAATTCCCAGAATCTCCTCCTCCAGAAGGTGGCGGTGGTGGCGGTGGAGTTGAACCTCCTCCATTTAAAATAACAGGATAGAAAGTATTCCCTCGTGGTGGATTATTATTTAGTAATCTTGGTTCGCTATATTGATCAAAAACAAAGACTTTCCTATCACTTGAAAAATCAGCAGAGCTTCCTCTTCCACTACTTTCATTATTAAATATAATATTGTTATTCCCAGGTCTATCATGACCAAATCTAGCTCCTCCAGATGCAAAAGCCCCCCATGATCTCCAACGCTCACTCTTGACAACATTACCTTCAACTAAATTAAAACCATCATCTCCATTATGAAAATTGACATCAACTTCAAAATTACAGCCAATAACGACATTGTATTTTGCCCCATTCTGAATCGCAAAATGTCGAATACGTCTTACTCTTTCATCAGTTATTAAATTATAATCTCCTTTGATATCATAATATCCATTTCCTCCCCCTCCTTTGTTGAAACAAGCATCTACAAAATTTCTTCTAAAGGTGTTGTTATTTGCACTAATCTCAAAAGGGTCTGTCCCCGAATTTTTGAAATTACAATTGTCTACCCAACAGTTTTTCGTACCTCTATCCATCTTTAAAAATGAGACATACATGTTACGCTCTCCTCCTGGGTTGTTTCCAAAGCACCGATCGCCACAAAATTTATTCCTATCAACATTTCTATCGTCGTAAAGCGTTATTGATTTGGGCGGAATATATTCGAAACTCATATCTTCTAAAGCGGCTTTAGAGACATTCCTAAATTCTAAAGCAGTACGAGATCTATCTCCATCTGAGCGAATGGTAACATTTAATTTAACTGCATTTTTATCTTCTCCTCTAAGAATGATATTCGATTTCATTCTTATAGATTTATTGATCGTATACGTTCCTCGCTTAAGAAGAATTACCGCAGGCCTTCCATCCGTATTCGTTTGATCGATCGCACGTTGAATACCATCTGAATTTGTTGGGTCTATCCTACGTTTAATAGGGCTAGTAGATCTAAAAGGAATACCGCCTTGTACACCTGCTTTTTGCCATTCACTCATGTAGGGATAGGCTGGGTCATTTTTAGAATTGTCAAATCTCAAATTAGGATCTCCAATACGTTGAGCATGTACTGAAAAACATAAAGCATTGAGATTACAGAGCACTAGCAATAAAGCCAGCCTCTGTAATTTTTTACAGAATTTCATAGTTGTTATGTTATTGATTAATTGTTACCTTAACAACATTACTATTAGGTATTTATTATACTGCTTTACAACTAATTGTTGAAAGCTTTTTATTTATCGACGATAAGTAAGCTTGAGAGTTTTTTATCTTACAAAGGTTCGAATTAAAAAAAATGTTTTACTTTTACTTTGAATTACAAAGTTCTTTTTAAAATGAAAGAAGAAATAGATTACATAAACGACCTAAAGGACATCAAAAGTATGATGAATCAATCTTCAAGATTTATGTCTTTGAGTGGTTGGTCAGGTATTGCAATTGGTAGTATTGCTTTAGTAGCTGCTTTTGTTACACACTTTATTGTCTTCACATCACCATTAGGTTGGTATGGTAGCACAGCAAAACTTCACTTTAATCTGGCTTTAGTAGCTGCTCTTACTCTTGTAATCTCATTATTACTAGGATATATTTTTACTCATAAGAAAGCAAAAAAAGAAGGAACGACTACATGGAATACACAAAGCAAACAGCTCATTTCTAATTTTGCCCTCCCTCTAATACTTGGAGGAATGATAATACCCCTTTTTTACATAAAAGGCTATATGCTTTTGATTTCTCCTATGATGCTCGTTGTTTATGGTTTATCACTAATTAATGCTAGTAAATACACTCTTAAAGAATTAAAAAGTCTAGGAGTCCTAGAAATTATTCTAGGTCTTGTTGGAATATATTTCCCTGGTTACGGCTTATTTTTGTGGGCTCTAGGTTTTGGTGTACTCCATATCGTTTATGGAATTATTATGAAGGTTAAATATCCATAGGTTTTGAAAAATTTATTATCCAATTTTAATAAAGCATTCGAAAATAAAATTCGATTAGGTATCATGAGCATTCTTGTGGTAAATGATCGCTATGACTTTAATTCTTTTAAAGAAATTCTCGGTGTTACCGATGGTAACCTTGCCAGTCACTTGAAATATTTAGAAAATAAAATGTACATCACCTATGAAAAAACTTTTGAATCTAGAAAACCTAAAACCACTTATTCCGCAACACAGGAAGGCAAAATTGCTTTTAAAAAACACTTAAAAGCGATTGAAGAATTATTAAAATAAAAATTTTTAAACATATACTTTGTATTTCAAAGTACTTTAATATTTATGACATGCATACTTCGTTATTTTGGAAAAATCATTTTGAAAACAACTTAAAAAACCAAAGGATAGATTGGGGCATTAACCCTAATATCACGGAACATGAAAAAACACAAATATTGTATTCATTAAAAGCCTGGCAGCTGGGCGAAACAAGTGATGGCAGTCACTTACTTAAAGCCACATCTAAATACGCTCATGAAATCAATGATCTAGAATATATAGAAGCCGTTAAGCTCTTTATCAAAGAAGAGCAAAAGCACGGAAGTAATCTAGGAAAGTATATTGATCTTATAGGAGAATCTAGAAAGTCAAAAGATTGGGGAGATACCTTATTTAGAAAAATAAGATATTTCAATACCAATATGGAACTTTGGACGATTACAGTAATTATTGTAGAATCCGCAGCTCAATTATTTTACAAGTCTTTAGAACAAGCAACAAATTGCGAATTATTGAAAAGCATTTGTAAAGACATCTTAATTGATGAAGCGCATCATATAAAATTTCAAAATGAAAGACTGCATATCATCTTTAATCAAAAGACATTTTATTCAAAAATATTGAGCTTGATAGGGTATAGCATATTATTCTTTTTAACGATCCATACAGTATGGTTTGGACACAAAAAAGCCTTTATCGCTGGTAAATTGAATAAAACTAGTTTTATGAAGCAAATGTGCTATAAGTATTTCAATACTCTAAAATATATACACTCGCACACCACAATAACCCCAAAGAATATGAAAAGATCCATTTTAAATCTCACCACTTAATCACTTAAAAAGAACAAGTAACTATTTTTTTAACTACACACTTTGAATTTCAAAGTACTTTAAAAATAACATTATGGATACGGAAATTAAAGAATATAGATCTCCTTTAAAAAACCCAATCATTGTAAAAGCTCTTGGTACAGCGATCATTGTACTATTGCTACTGATCCCTTTATCAATGATTAAAAACACGATCAAGGAACGCAATCAGTTAAGAGAAACAGCCATTCTTGAAACCAATAAAAAATGGGCTGGTATTCAAAAAATAAGTGGCCCTATCATTACCATTCCTATACTTAAAAAGTCTTCTATAAAAGATGTAGCCCCATCAAAAGAATACATTCATATATTGCCCGAAGAGCTTAATATAAATGGATCAATAAATCCTGAAAACCTTAAGAGAGGGATTTACAATATTGTGGTATATGAAGCCGATTTACATACTAGTGGTTTTTTCAAATTGCCCAGTATGGAAGAGTATCATAGCAATGAATACACTATTCTATGGGAAAAGGCCAAAGCTAGTTTTGAAATTCAAGATTTAAAAGGGATCTCTACAAAACTGCAGTTAACATTTAATGAAAAAGAAATTATACCCGTAGCAGGTATAGACTATTCTCTTCGGAATATACTTACAAATGGAGTGACATTTCCTATAGACTTAACAGCCATTGATCTTGAAAAACCACATTCATTTGCCTTGGATTTAGACCTTAAAGGAAGTCAACAAATTAATTTTGTACCACTAGGAAGAACTACAAAAATTGGTATTAATTCTAATTGGAATAGCCCAAGCTTTTTTGGTCAATTCTTACCTAAAAAACGAAAAATAGATAATAACGGCTTTGTTGCCGAATGGGAAGTGCTTGAACTCAATAGGAGCTTTCCACAAATATGGAATAAAAGTGAACCTTTTAATGCTGTATCTGAAAGTACTTTTGGTATCGACTTGAGATTACCTATTGATGATTATCAAAAGACCATTCGAAGTATTAAATATGGAATATTAACCATAGGACTCACTTTTTTAGTATTCTTTCTGGTAGAATTAATCAGTAAAATTAAAACACATCCATTTCAATTGCTACTTATAGGGGGAGGGCTTTGTTTGTTTTACTTATTATTAATATCTATTTCCGAACATTCTAATTTCAATATTGCTTATCTAATTTCAAGTGCTACAATTCTATTAATTACAACAGCCTATAGTCTGCATCTATTTAAAAAACAAAAGTCAATTGCTTTTGTTACCATGTTTGTGCTTGCCTCTGTATATGCTTTCATTTTCGTTACGCTTCAATTAACGGCCTATGCATTACTAATTGGAACGGTTGGGCTAGTCATCACTTTAGCATTGACAATGTATTTAACACGAAATGTAAATTGGTATGAAAAATAATCTGGTCTTTAAAAAATGAACTAGCCTATGTAAGTACACAAAGAATAAATCCAAAAAATTAGTTAGTGTTGTTTTCTGGAACCTTAGTATGTCTTGTAATATTATTAGAACATATTACTTGACTTCCATAATGATGTACTCTATTTGTTTGGGGGAACAAATAGAGTAGGTTCCAAAAAGGGGTTATCTGTAACAGATAGCCCCTTCTTACTTAAATAGATTGACAAAATACGACTAGAAAAACAAGACTGACTAAGATCTTCGCTAAAAGCGAAAGGTTCTTCCTCTAATCAAGTACGAATATCTATGCCTGCCCAGTAGGACCAAAATTCATAGGAATAGGTTGCTTTTCATGGTCTTTAATTTCACCATTTTCCTTTTCAAATTTTCGAATATTATCCGACATCGCTTGTACAAGTCGTTTTGCGTGCTGAGGTGTTAATATAATCCTACTCTTCACTTTCCCTTTAGGGTTCCCTGGCATGATATTGATGAAATCAACTACAAATTCAGAAGTAGAATGATTGATAATTGCCAAATTACTATAAATCCCTTCTGCTATCTTTTCATCGATTTCGATATTCACTCCTGGAGTTTCTTTTTTTTGTTCTTCAGCCATTTTATAAAATATTTCCTGCGGATTACCTCCTGTTAATAGTATTATTATTATCTAAATTCATTCTTCATCTATTGCCTTATTCAGCATATATTAGAACCATTTCTAATATCAAATTATCCTCAAAATAATTTTCATTTTATATCAAAACTAGCATAAAGGCAGAACATAGTCGAAGTCTGACAATTTAGATAAAATTATTCATTTAAAATAAAAAAGGAGGAAAGTGTAGCTAACTACATCAATCCTCCTTTGTATTAATTAATTTAATGTATGTATTATACTACTACATTAAATTTACTTTCTCACTAGATTGAGTCATACTTGTGTATTCCTCTTTAGACCCAACGATAATATCATTGTAACGACGCATACCCGTACCAGCAGGTATCTTCTTACCTACAATTACATTTTCTTTCAGTCCATCTAAAGAATCTATTTTACCGCTTACCGCAGCTTCGTTCAATACTTTAGTTGTTTCCTGGAAGGATGCTGCCGAGATAAATGATTTCGTTTGTAACGAAGCTCTTGTAATACCCTGAAGGATTGGTGTAGCTGTAGCTGGTTGCGCATCACGCGCCACTATTAACTGCTTATCCTCACGACGTAATAAAGAGTTTTCATCTCTAAGATCACGAGCAGTAACGATTTGTCCATTATGAATGTTAGAACTATCTCCACAATCCTCAACAACTTTCTTACCAAAAATCGCATCATTTACTTCAATAAAATCTGCTTTATGTGCTAATTGGTTTTCTAAGAAAATAGTATCTCCTGGATCTTGGATTTGTACTTTACGCATCATTTGACGTACTACTACTTCAAAGTGCTTATCGTTAATTTTCACCCCTTGTAAACGATATACTTCTTGTACTTCATTTACTAAGTACTGTTGTACCGCTGAAGGCCCTTGAATACGCAAGATATCTACTGGTGCAATAGCACCATCTGATAATTGCATACCTGCACGTACGAAATCATTCTCTTGTACTAAGATCTGGTTAGAAAGCTTTACTAAGTATTTCTTAACATCCCCTAAACGAGATTCTACAATAATTTCACGATTACCACGCTTGATTTTTCCAAAAGAAACAACACCGTCAATTTCAGAAACAACCGCAGGGTTAGAAGGATTACGCGCTTCGAACAACTCAGTTACACGAGGTAGACCCCCTGTAATATCACCTGCTTTAGAAGATTTACGAGGAATCTTAACTAACACTTTACCTTCTTTGATCTTATCTCCGTCATTCACCATTAAGTGAGCTCCAACAGGTAAGTTATAAGAACGTAAAACTTCATCTCCTTTACCTACGATTAATAAAGTAGGAATCTTCTTCTTATCACGAGATTCAGAAATTACTTTTTCTTGGAAACCTGTTTGTTCATCGATTTCAACTTGATATGTAATTCCTTGTTCTAAGTTTTCGTATTTGATAGCTCCTGAAAATTCAGAAACAATTACACCATTAAATGGATCCCATTGACAGATTAAATCATCAATCTTTAACTTGTCACCATTCTTGATGAATAATTCAGAACCATAAGGGATTAATTTTGTACTTAATACCGCTTTCGTTTCTGAATCCATGATTTTGATTTCAGAAGTACGAGAAATTACGATATTAACTGCATTCCCTTCAGAATTTTCACCTTTAACCGTTTTCAATTCATCGATTTCAGCAATACCAGCAAACTTAGCCTTAAGACTATTCTCTTCAGAAATGTTTCCTGCTACCCCTCCAACGTGGAATGTACGTAATGTTAACTGTGTACCTGGCTCTCCAATGGACTGAGCTGCTACTACACCAACTGCTTCTCCAATTTGAACCGTTTTATTTGTTGCCAAATTACGACCGTAACATTTTTGACAAATACCACGTTTCGATTCACAACTTAATGCAGAGCGCACTTCAACAGACTCAATTCTTGCATTTTCAATTAATGCAACTTCATTGGGTCCAATCTGTTGTCCTGCTTCTACTAGGGTCTCATGCGATACTGGATCGATAACATCATTTAATGATGTACGTCCAACGATACGAGCTCCTAAAGATTCTATAATTTCTTCGTTCTTTCTTAATGGCTGAACTTCAACTCCTCTTAAAGTACCACAATCAACTTCATTGATAATAACATCTTGAGAAACATCTACCAAACGACGTGTTAAGTATCCTGCATCGGCTGTTTTCAATGCCGTATCCGCAAGTCCTTTACGCGCACCGTGAGTAGAAATAAAGTACTCTAAAATAGAAAGACCTTCTTTAAAGTTAGAGATAATCGGGTTTTCAATAATAGCTCCACCTCCGTCAGCTGACTTCTTCGGTTTTGCCATCAGACCACGCATACCTGTTAACTGACGAATCTGCTCTTTCGATCCACGTGCTCCAGAATCAAGCATCATGAATACCGAGTTAAATCCTTGTTGATCTTCGCTAATGCGCTTCATCGACAAGTCTGTTAACTGAGAGTTCGTAGAAGTCCAAATATCAATTACCTGATTATAACGTTCGTTATTGGTAATAAGACCCATGTTATAGTTTCCTACAATACCTTTAACTTGCTCGTTAGCATCATCAATCATTTTTTGCTTTTCAGCAGGGATAATAATATCCCCTAAACTAAATGATAACCCTCCACGGAATGCAAAGTTGAATCCTAAAGTTCTAATTGAATCTAAGAATTCAGCAGTTTCTGGAACTGAAGTTACTTTTAATACATCTCCAATAATATCACGAAGTGCTTTTTTCGTTAATACGCGGTTAATATATCCTGCAACTTCTGGTACATGCTCGTTAAACAACACACGTCCCGTAGTAGTTTCAATAATTTGAAGAACTAATTCTCCTGCTTCATTGAAATCTTTCGTACGAATTTTTATTCCTGCATTAATATCTAAACGCTTTTCATTATAAGCGATTACAACTTCTTCTGCAGAATAGAATGTTAATCCTTCTCCTTTAACAGCTAAGTCTGGAGTAGATTTACGCTCTTTTGTCATATAATATAGCCCTAATACCATATCCTGAGATGGTACCGTTACTGGTGATCCATTTGCAGGGTTTAAGATATTATGAGAAGCTAACATTAATAACTGTGATTCCAATATTGCTTCTGGGCCTAATGGTAAGTGAACCGCCATCTGATCCCCATCGAAATCGGCGTTAAATGCCGTACATACTAATGGGTGTAATTGAATTGCTTTTCCTTCAATTAATTTTGGCTGGAACGCTTGAATCCCTAAACGGTGAAGCGTAGGAGCACGGTTCAATAATACTGGATGTCCTTTCAATACATTTTCTAGGATATCCCATACTACTGGCTCTTTTCTATCTATGATTTTCTTAGCAGACTTAACCGTTTTTACAATACCACGCTCGATTAACTTACGAATTACGAATGGCTTGTAAAGTTCAGCTGCCATGTTTTTAGGTAAACCACATTCGAATAATTTCAATTCTGGCCCTACAACAATTACAGAACGTGCTGAATAATCCACACGCTTACCTAATAAGTTTTGACGGAAACGCCCTTGCTTACCTTTTAATGAATCAGATAAAGATTTTAATGGACGGTTGCTTTCTGTCTTAACAGCAGATGACTTACGGGTATTATCGAAAAGTGAATCTACAGACTCCTGTAGCATACGCTTCTCATTACGTAAAATTACCTCTGGAGCTTTGATTTCAACCAAACGCTTCAAACGGTTATTACGAATAATTACACGACGATATAAATCATTCAAATCAGAAGTCGCGAAACGTCCTCCATCTAGAGGCACTAATGGACGTAATTCTGGTGGAATTACTGGAACCACTTTCATGATCATCCATTCTGGTTTGTTTTCTCTATTCTTATTAGCATCACGCAATGCTTCAACTACCTGAAGACGTTTCAATGCCTCGGCTTTACGTTGCTTAGAAGTTTCATTGTTAGCTTTGTGTCTCAAATCGTAAGATAATTGATCTAAATCAATACGTCTTAAGATTTCAATTAAACACTCTGCTCCCATCTTAGCGATGAACTTGTTAGGATCATCATCGTCTAAGTATAAATTTTCTTGAGGTAAAGAATCTAAAATATTTAGATACTCTTCTTCTGTCAAGAAATCCATCTTTTGTACAGGTTCTCCTTCTTCGTTTTTAGCAATACCTGGTTGAATTACCACATAGCGCTCGTAGTAGATAATCATATCTAATTTCTTCGAAGGCAATCCTAATAAATATCCAATTTTATTAGGTAAAGAACGGAAGTACCAGATATGAGCTACAGGCACCACCAAATTGATGTGACCAACTCTATCTCTACGTACTTTCTTTTCTGTTACTTCAACTCCACAACGATCACAAACGATTCCTTTATATCGAATACGCTTGTATTTACCACAGGCACATTCGTAATCCTTTACAGGACCAAAAATACGCTCACAAAACAACCCATCTCTCTCTGGCTTGTGTGTACGGTAGTTAATGGTTTCAGGTTTTAAAACCTCTCCTTTAGACGCTGCTAAAATCGACTCTGGAGAAGCTAAACCGATAGAAATTTTACTAAATTTCTTTATTTGATTCTTATCATTATTTCTAGCCATAATAAAATAGGACTTAAGAATATTAATGTGTTGTTACTTTTTTTGTCCGAATACTACATTCGGACAAAAGACTAAAAACGAGTTCTTGATTAATCCTCTAAACGGATATCTAGACCAAGTCCTTTAAGTTCGTGCATCAATACGTTGAATGATTCAGGAATTCCTGGTTCTGGCATTGGCTCACCTTTAACGATACTTTCGTATGTCTTAGCACGACCAATAACATCATCGGACTTCACAGTTAAAATTTCACGTAATGTGCTAGATGCTCCATAGGCTTCAAGAGCCCAAACCTCCATCTCTCCGAAACGCTGACCTCCAAATTGAGCTTTACCTCCAAGTGGCTGTTGTGTAATCAACGAGTAAGGACCGATAGAACGTGCGTGCATCTTATCATCAACCATATGACCCAGTTTCAGCATATAAATCACTCCAACTGTAGCTGGCTGATCGAAACGCTCTCCTGTTCCTCCATCAAATAAGTATGTATGACCAAATCTTGGGATACCTGCTTGATCTGTCAATTCATTGATCTGATCTAAGCTTGCTCCGTTAAAGATTGGCGTAGCATATTTTTGTCCTATTTTTTGACCTGCCCATCCTAATACAGTTTCGTAAATCTGTCCGATGTTCATACGCGATGGTACCCCTAGTGGATTCAATACGATATCTACTGGTGTTCCATCATCTAGGAATGGCATATCTTCTTGACGAACGATACGTGCTACGATACCTTTGTTACCGTGACGTCCCGCCATCTTATCTCCTACTTTCAGCTTACGCTTCTTAGCAACATAAATCTTAGCTAATTTCAAGATACCTGCTGGTAACTCATCACCAACTGAAATCGTAAATTTCTCACGACGAAGATTTCCTTGAAGATCATTTTCTTTGATCTTATAGTTGTGAATTAAATCTGCAACTAATTTATTCAAGTCATTATCTGTAGTCCATACACCAGTACTTAAATGAGAAAAGTCATCAACACTGTTCAACATTTTCAAGGTATACTTCTTACCTTTTGGTAATACTTCCTCTCCTAAGTCATTAGAAACTCCTTGACAAGTTTTACCTCCAACTAATTGGAATAATTTGTCAATTAATTGATCTTTTAATTCTTCGAACTTAGTAGCATATTTAGATTCTAACTTAGCGATATCCTCTTTATCTTGAGTACGCTTACGCTTATCTTTTACTGCTCTAGCGAATAATTTCTTATCAATTACAACTCCATGTAATGATGGAGAAGCTTTTAAAGAAGCATCTTTAACATCTCCTGCTTTATCACCGAAAATCGCACGAAGTAATTTTTCTTCTGGAGTAGGATCCGATTCTCCTTTTGGAGTAATCTTACCTATTAAAATATCTCCTGGCTTCACTTCTGCTCCAATACGGATCATTCCGTTTTCATCTAAGTCACGAGTTGCTTCTTCAGAAACATTAGGAATGTCATTTGTCAATTCCTCGTTTCCTAATTTAGTATCACGAACCTCTAATGAATACTCATCGATGTGGATAGAAGTAAAGATATCTTCACGAACTACTTTTTCAGAGATCACAATTGCATCCTCAAAGTTGTATCCTTTCCAAGGCATGAAAGCTACTTTCATGTTACGTCCTAAAGCTAATTCACCATCTTCGGTTGCATAACCTTGACATAATACTTGTCCTTTAGATACTCTATCTCCTGGCTTAACGATAGGCTTCAAGTTAATTGAAGTACCTTGATTCGTTTTTCTAAACTTAATTAAGTCGTAAGATTTAGAATCATCATCGAAACTAATTAAGCGTTCGTCATCAGTACGATCGTATTTAATCGTGATCTTGTTTGCATCAACATATTCAACAACTCCTTCTCCTTCTGCATTTATTAATACACGAGAATCTGAAGCTACTTGACGCTCTAATCCTGTTCCTACAATCGGTGCATCTACACGTAATAATGGTACAGCCTGACGCATCATGTTAGATCCCATCAATGCACGGTTGGCATCATCATGCTCCAAAAATGGAATTAATGAAGCTGATATCGAAGAAATCTGGTTAGGTGCAACATCCGTATAATTTACATTCACAGGGTCTTCCACTGGGAAATCACCTTCTTCACGTGCAATTACACGCTCAGCTGTAATGGTTCCATCTTCAGACATAGGAATATTTGCTTGCGCAATCTTCATTCCTTCTTCCTCTTCTGCACTTAAGTAAATTGGAGTCTCTTCAAGAACAACACGTCCATTTTCAACTTTACGATAAGGAGTTTCAATGAATCCCATTGAATTTACCTTTGCGTATACCGATAACGATGAAATCAAACCAATGTTTGGCCCTTCAGGCGTTTCAATCGGACATAAACGACCATAGTGTGTATAGTGAACATCACGAACCTCGAAACCTGCACGCTCACGAGATAAACCTCCTGGCCCTAATGCTGATAAACGACGCTTGTGAGTAATCTCTGCTAATGGATTCGTTTGATCCATAAACTGAGATAACTGGTTGGTTCCAAAGAATGAATTGATCACCGAAGAAAGTGTCTTCGCATTAATCAAATCAATTGGAGTAAAGACTTCGTTATCACGAACGTTCATACGCTCACGAATAGTACGAGCCATACGAGCCAAACCAACACCAAATTGTTGAGATAATTGCTCACCAACTGTACGTACACGACGGTTAGATAAGTGATCAATATCATCAATCTCTGCTTTAGAGTTGATTAACTCAATTAAATATTTAACTATGGTAATGATATCTACTTTGGTAAGCACTTGCTTATCCATCTCGATATCCAAACCTAGCTTTTTATTCATTCTATAACGACCTACTTCACCAAGGTTATAACGTTGGTCCGAGAAGAATAACTTATCTATAATACCACGTGCTGTTTCCTCGTCTGGCGGTTCAGCATTACGTAATTGACGATAGATATGTTCTACAGCTTCTTTCTCTGAGTTTGTAGGATCTTTTTGTAGCGTATTATGTATGATAGCATAATCGCCCTTGTCATGATCTTCTTTATGTAATAAGATCGTTTTTACACCACTTTCAAGAATGTCTTCAACATGATCTTTATCTAAGATGGTATCACGATCTAATACGATTTCGTTACGCTCGATAGACACTACTTCTCCAGTATCTTCGTCAACGAAATCTTCGTGCCAAGTATTCAAGACACGAGCCGCTAATTTACGACCTAAAACTTTTTTCAATCCTGACTTAGAGACTTTAATCTCTTCAGCCAAATCGAAAATCTCTAAAATATCTTTATCACGCTCAAATCCGATAGCACGGAATAGAGTTGTAACAGGTAATTTCTTTTTACGATCGATATAAGCATACATTACGCTATTGATATCTGTCGCAAATTCTATCCATGATCCTTTGAAAGGAATAACACGTGCAGAATATAGTTTAGTTCCATTTGCATGGAACGATTGACCAAAGAATACCCCAGGAGAACGGTGTAATTGAGATACTACAACACGTTCTGCACCATTGATACAAAAAGTACCACTTGGTGTCATGTATGGAATTGTTCCTAAATACACATCTTGAACAATAGTTTCAAAATCTTCATGTTCGGGATCTGTACAATAAAGCTTTAAACGGGCTTTCAAAGGCACCGAGTAAGTTAACCCTCTTTCAATACATTCCTGTAAATCATAACGAGGAGGATCAACGAAGTAATCCAAGAATTCTAACACGAATTGATTTCGTGTATCTGTAATTGGGAAATTTTCTTGGAAAGTATTATACAGTCCTTCATTTCCTCTCTCTTCAGACTTAGTTTCTAATTGAAAGAAATCTTGGAAAGACTTAATCTGAATATCCAGTAAATCTGGATAAGCAGGAATGTTCTTAATCGAAGAAAAATTCAATCTTTCAGTTTGCAGTGCTGACATCTATGGATGAATTTAATTTTAAACAAAAAGCGGTGCAACCCACACACAATAAAAAGTAACTATCTAAAAATCAGTTACTTTAAAATAAACAGAAAATAAAAATTTAATTAAATTAAATCGAAATTTTCCTAGACAATGATACGCCCCTTAGGACGTAACAATTATATATACAAAATGGTCTAGGCAACAAAGCATACACTTTGTGCCTAAACCTTAAAATATTTTGCTTATTTAAGCTTACTTAAGCTCAACTTCAGCTCCAGCCTCTTCTAATTGAGTCTTTAATGCTTCTGCTTCGTCTTTAGATACACCTTCTTTGATTGCAGCTGGCGCACCATCTACTAATCCTTTAGCTTCTTTAAGACCTTGACCTGTTAATTCTTTAACTAATTTTACAACAGCTAATTTAGAACCTCCAGCAGCTTTTAAGATAACATCAAATTCAGTTTGCTCTTCAGCAGCTTCACCTCCACCTGCAGCACCTCCTGCAGCAACAGCTACAGCAGCAGCAGCTGGCTCAATTCCGTACTCCTCTTTAAGGATATCAGCTAATTCGTTAACTTCTTTAACAGTTAAGTTTACTAATTGTTCAGCGAACTCTTTTAAATCTGCCATTTTTCTATCGTTTTAAAAGTTTATAAATAAAAATTGTGTGTACTAATTAAATACTGAGAATTATTCTTTCTCAGATAATGTTTTAAGGATCCCTGCGATCTTACCTCCACTCGACTTAAGAGCAGAAACAACATTCTTAGCAGGAGATTGTAACAATCCGATGATATCTCCGATAACTTCTTCTTTAGACTTAATGTTAACTAAAGTTTCTAAGTTTTCTTCTCCGACAAAAACAGCTTCTTCAACAAAAGCTCCTTTTAATACCGGCTTATCAGCTTTCTTACGAAATTCCTTGATTAATTTTGCAGGTGCATTACCTGTCTCAGAAAACATGATTGAAGTATTTCCTTTCAATACTGAAGGAAGATCTCCAAAATCCTTATCTGATTTCTCCATTGCTTTAGCAAGTAATGTATTTTTTACAATTGCTAAAGAAACTTGAGATTTAAAACATGCTCTACGAAGAGCTGATGTAGCACCAGCGTCTAAGTCCGAAATATCAGCTAAATAGATAGTGTTATTATCGGCTAACTGAGCAGTTAAATCGTCAATTACTTGTGACTTTTCTTCTCTTGTCATAACTGAATTTCTAAATTAAACGAATGACTTACCATCTACTTGGATACCTGGGCTCATAGTAGAAGAAACATAAATTGATTTGATGTACACTCCTTTAGCAGCCGTAGGCTTCAACTTAACAAGTGTTGACAACAATTCTTGAATATTCCCTTCTAACTTATCCACATCAAATGATGCTTTACCAACTGCAGCATGTACAATACCAGTTTTATCAACTTTAAAGTCAATCTTACCTGCTTTTACATCTGTAACAGCTTTTGCCACATCCATAGTTACCGTACCTGTTTTTGGGTTAGGCATTAAACCACGAGGACCTAATACACGTCCTAAAGGACCTAATTTACCCATAACAGCAGGCATAGTGATAATCACATCTACGTCTGTCCATCCAGCTTTAATCTTAGCTAAGTACTCATCAAGACCAACATAATCAGCTCCAGCTGCTTTTGCTTCTTCTTCTTTATCAGGAGTTACTAATGCTAAAACCTTAACATCTTTACCAGTACCGTGTGGCAAGGTAACTACCCCACGTACCATTTGATTTGCTTTACGAGGATCTACATTTAAGCGTACCGCTAAATCTACAGAAGCATCGAAATTAGCAGTACTAACTTCTTTTACTAATGCAGCAGCTTCTGCTACTGTGTAAGCTTTGTTACCATCAACCTTAGCTTGTGCCTCTTTTTGTTTCTTTGTCAACTTTGCCATAACAATTTAAAAATTAAAAAGGCGCATCACCAGACATGGTAACACCCATTGAACGTGCCGTACCTGCAATCATCATCATTGCCGATTCGATTGTAAATGCATTTAAATCTTGCATTTTATCTTCAGCGATAGTTTTTGCTTGATCCCACGTGATAGATCCAACTTTTCTACGATTAGGTTCTCCAGAACCTTTCTTTAATTTAGCTGCTTCCAAGATCTGTACTGCAGCCGGTGGAGTTTTGATCACAAAATCAAAAGACTTATCCGAGTATACTGTAATAACTACAGGTAATACTTTCCCAGCCTTATCTTGCGTTCTACCATTGAATTGCTTACAGAACTCCATGATATTCACACCAGCAGCACCTAAAGCAGGTCCAACAGGAGGTGACGGATTAGCCGCACCACCTTTAACTTGCAATTTAACAAGCTTACTTACTTCTTTTGCCATTTGAATAAAATTAAAAAAGAATCATTTTTGAAAAGGAAGCATAATCAAAAATCATTCTATATATAAGGATTAATTTATATTTTCTCTACTTGCATATAACTTAGCTCTAGCGGTGTTTTTCTTCCAAAAATCTTCACCATTACTTCTAGCTTACGCTTTTCTTCATTTACTTTCTCAACAGAACCATTAAATCCATTAAAAGGACCATCGATTACCTTCACTGTCTCACCAACAGTATACGGTATAGAAATATTATCTACTTTAACCGCAAGTTCATCTACCTTACCAAGCATTCTATTTACCTCAGCGATTCTTAACGGAACAGGATCCCCTCCTTTTGTTTCCCCTAAAAAACCAACTACTCCGTTAATAGATTTTATAATATGAGGCACCTCTCCTGAAAGATTTGCTTCTACCATTATATAACCCGGAAAATAAACACGTTCTTTATTTATTTTCTTCCCATTACGAACTTGAACTACTGTTTCAGTAGGCACTAATACTTGATCTACATAATCCTCATATCCTTGCTGAGCTATCTCTCTTTCGATGTAATCTTTTACTTTATGCTCTTGCCCACTAACAGCACGCACTACGTACCATTTCTTTATATTAGTATCAGCCATACCTCAATTATTGTTTTACAAGATTAAAGTATTGCTCTATCACCTTACTAAAAACAGTATCAACCCCCCAAATCGCTAAAGAAAATAACACTGAAAAAACAACAACTATAATAGTTAAACGCTGAGCTTCAGCTCTAGGAGTCCAAGTTACGTTGTTCTTTAACTCAGCAAAAGATTCTTTTACATAAGTGATTAATCCTGCCATTTTGTTTTATTTAGCACGGGTTGCGAGGCTCGAACTCACGACACCTGGTTTTGGAGACCAGTGCTCTACCAACTGAGCTAAACCCGTATATTTTTATTATACAATAAACACCCGTAAATTTTACGGACTGCAAAAATATAACTTTTTTAGAAAAAAACAAGGCGTTTCTAAAAGAAACACCTTGCTAATTTATTTTAATAGCCTAATACAAGGATTAGTCTAAGATTTCAGTTACCTGACCAGCTCCTACTGTTCTACCTCCTTCACGGATAGCAAAACGTAAACCGATATTCATTGCAATCGTGCTGATTAACTCTACTTCAATAGTTAAGTTATCTCCAGGCATTACCATTTCTACCCCATCAGGTAAACTAATGTTACCAGTTACATCAGTTGTACGTACATAAAACTGTGGACGGTAGTTATTATGAAATGGAGTATGACGTCCACCCTCTTCTTTTTTCAAGATATAAACCTCAGCTTTAAACTTAGAGTGAGGAGTTACTGATCCAGGAGCAGTAATTACCATACCTCTTGAGATTTGAGTCTTTTCAATACCACGTAATAAGATACCAGCATTATCTCCAGCCTCACCTCTATCTAAGATTTGACGAAACATCTCGATTCCCGTAATAGTAGAAGTTAACTTCTCAGCACCCATACCGATAATCTCTACAGGATCTCCTGTATTAGCGATACCTGTTTCGATACGACCAGTTGCAACAGTACCACGACCAGTAATAGAGAATACATCTTCAATAGGCATCAAGAATGGCTTATCCATATCTCTTGGTGGCTCTTCGATCCACTCATCAACTTTAGCCATTAATTCCAATACTGTATCTACCCACTTTTGCTCACCGTTAAGTGCACCTAAAGCAGAACCAGAAACTACAGGACCATTATCACCATCGTAGTCATAGAAAGATAATAAATCTCTTACCTCCATATCTACTAACTCTAATAACTCTTCATCATCCACCATATCTACCTTGTTTAAGAAAACAACGATACGAGGAATTCCTACCTGACGCCCTAAAAGGATGTGCTCACGAGTTTGAGGCATTGGCCCATCTGTCGCAGCAACCACCAAGATAGCTCCATCCATCTGAGCAGCTCCAGTTACCATGTTCTTTACGTAATCGGCGTGACCTGGACAGTCAACGTGTGCATAGTGACGGTTTGCAGTTTGATACTCAACGTGCGAAGTATTAATTGTAATACCTCTTTCCTTTTCTTCTGGAGCGTTATCAATAGTATCAAAATCTCTAGCCTCAGAAAGACCCGCGTCAGCTAATACTTTTGTAATCGCAGCAGTTAAAGTAGTTTTACCGTGATCTACGTGCCCGATAGTACCGATATTCAAGTGCGGTTTCGAACGATCAAAAGTTCCCTTTGCCATAATGAATGTTATTTAATTCTAAATTTTATTTTATAAGTAAAAGTAATAATAGTTATTTAAAACTTTGAGCCAATGACGAGAATTGAACTCGTGACCTCTTCCTTACCAAGGAAACGCTCTACCACTGAGCTACACCGGCGAATATTTTACAACAGCCAAATAAGTAACCCTTATTTACACAAATATAGAACTACACACGAGGCATAGTTCTATATTCTTGAGCGGGAGACCGGGTTCGAACCGGCGACATTCAGCTTGGAAGGCTGACGCTCTACCAACTGAGCTACTCCCGCATTCAATTCAAGATCAACTTGAACTTCTATTTTTTTGTGCGTGCAAATGTAAAACTAAATTTCAAATCTACAACAATTGCCGCAACATTTTTTTTGATTAATTAGTGGGGAGAGCAGGATTCGAACCTGCGAAGTCGAAAGACAACGGAGTTACAGTCCGCCCCATTTGGCCGCTCTGGAATCTCCCCATTTTCTTAATGTTGGGATTTCTTTACGAACATTACCCAATTCAAAAATCAAAATTTCAAAGAGCCGATAGAGGGACTCGAACCCACGACCTGCTGATTACAAATCAGCTGCTCTAGCCAGCTGAGCTATATCGGCTTTTAACCTTAGCCGCTTTAAAAAAAGCAGCCCGTTATCGCTAACGGGTTGCAAATATATAACGTTTGTATGTTACTCACAAATTTTTTGGTAAAAAAATTAATCTAATTTCATTTTTTTTCGCTCCTTCGTTTTCTCCAACTTCCTTTCCAACGTAGTAAGACACTGATCTACACCCTCTTCAAAGGTTTTATACGTTTTCTTAACCACATATTCATGACCCGGAACATTTAATAAAATTTCAGTTTGCTTGTTCTCTTTACCACTTGTCTTCTGGACTTTCATAAGAACATTAGCAGAAATTATTCGATTGTAGTGCCCTTCTAGTTTAGATAATTTCTTCTTAGTGAAGTTTACCAGTTTTTGATCTACTGTAAAATTTACTGACTGCACATTTACTCTCATAAGCATTATTTTAAGTTAAACGAATAAATGTACCTGCTAAAATTAACGGTTTCTGGGATGCGCCTTCTTATATACCTTAGTTAACTGATCAATGTCGTTGCTAGTATATATCTGCGTTGCCGCTAAACTCGAATGCCCCAATAATTCTTTTACCGCATTCAACTCTGCCCCCTCGGATAATAAATGAGTCGCAAAGGAATGACGTAAAATATGCGGACTCTTTTTTATTTTAACAGATACCTTACTAAAATAACCATTAACTAGACGAAAGACAAAAGATTCATAAATTTTAACACCTCTATTTGATAAAAATAAATGCGAGTCCTTATGAATTCCATATTTCTCCCTGTAGCAATCAAAATATTTTTCAATCATTTCTATTGTACTATCTAACAAAGGAATAATGCGCTCTTTGCTTCTTTTCCCTAGTACTTTTATCGTTTTGTTAGAAAAATCTATATCTAAAACTTTAAGATTAATTAGCTCGGCACGTCGAAGACCTAAGGCATAAAATAATTCTACTATTAAATAATCACGATACGACTCATAGTCCCTACAGCTTTCTTTAAGCATAGAAAGCACCCCTTCTACTTCATCTTTAGAAAAAGGGATCATCACCTTTTTCTCTATTTTCAATGATTTATGCTTTGATAATGGATTACTATCAATAACCCCTGTTTTCTGAAGGAATTTAAAATAGGTTCTCAAAGAAGTTGTTTTCCTATTAATACTCTTATTAGCTACTCCCTTCTGAGAAAGCTCTACTAGCCACTGACGAATAAGGTTATAATGAACTCTATCGACGTCTTCCTCTTGATAGTTTGACTGTATGAATTGAGCAAATGAGTTTAAATCTGTCAAATAAGCCTTGGCAGTTAATGGAGAATATTTTTTTTCTAAAAGGAGGTATTCTAAAAATTGATTAAAATGCATAATACTTTTTTCTATAAAGCCCCGTTCTTTTCAAATCCTTAACCTAATACTTATACGATTTGCGAACAAAAATTTCGCATATACCTTGTTTCTTTTTCTACTATTCTTGCGTTAAAAAATAAAAATAAATCAATCTATTGATACGAAATTCTTATCCGAAAATCGTATTATACCAATTAAGCACAATATCAAATCCAAGAAAACATAAGCGCAACACTTACAATATAAAAAAAACCTTACTAGCAAACGCTAATAAGGTTTTTTACTTATTTAAGAAGTCATCTATATACTAGATACTTTCTTGATCTCTTAAGTGCTGGATATATTCCGCTTTTTGAACTTGCGCTCTTCGCACTACTGAAGGTTTAGTGAACTGCTGACGACCACGTAGCTGACGCATAGTTCCTGTTTTATCGAACTTTCGCTTGTAACGCTTTAGTGCTCTATCTATATTTTCACCTTCTTTAACCTGAATGATTAACATACGCTTTAACCTCCTCTCTTTTAGAATTTGGAGTGCAAATATAAAAGCTTTTTATAAAAATGCAAATCCATTTCTAATCACACTCTAAATTTAAAACAAGAGCGGTTATTTCAATACTTCTCGTGAAATCACTAGTTTCTGAATTTCAGTAGTTCCTTCCCCAATAGTACACAACTTAGCATCTCTATAAAATTTTTCTACTGGATAATCTTTAATATACCCATATCCACCATGGATTTGTAATGCCTCATTAGCTACATTGACACATACTTCACTAGCATACATCTTACTCATAGCTCCTAATTTTGTCATTTTACCTCCTTTATTTTTCAAAAAAGCAGCTTTATGTAACAATAGTTCCGAAGCTTCTATTTCGGTAGCCATGTCTGCTAACTTAAACGCAATTGCTTGGAATTTACTAATAGGTTTTCCGAATTGCTCTCTTTCTTTAGAATATTTCAGTGCTGCCTCGTATGCCCCTTTAGCAATCCCCAAGGATAATGCACCTATAGAAATACGCCCTCCATCTAATACTTTCATTGACTGTATGAATCCTTCACCTTCTTCTCCAAGCATATTTGCTACTGGAACCCTACAATTATCAAAAATAAGTTCTGCCGTTTCACTAGCACGCATCCCCATTTTATTTTCCTTCTTCCCAGAAGTAAAGCCTGGCGTCCCTTTCTCTATAACAAAAGCTGACATCCCGTGAGAATCTCCTTTTTCTCCAGTTCGTACCACAACAACAGCTACATCTCCCGAAATACCATGAGTAATAAAATTCTTAGCTCCATTCAACACATAATGATCTCCTTCTCTCACAGCAGTGGTATTCATACCACCAGCATCAGAACCTGTATTATGTTCCGTCAATCCCCAAGCTCCTAAAAATTCACCTGTTGCTAACTTAGGTAAGTATTTTTGCTTAATTTCTTCGCTTCCGAATTCTAATATATGATTCGTACATAAAGAATTGTGCGCTGCTACTGATAACCCTATAGAAGGATCTACTTTAGAAATCTCTTCTATAATCGCGATATACTCATGATATCCTAATCCAGATCCACCATAACTCTCAGGCACTAACACCCCCATAAGACCAAAGTCTCCCGCTTTTTTAAAAACCTCTACTGGAAAATGTTGACTTTCGTCCCATTCCATTACATGTGGTCTGATATACTTTTCTGAAAAATCTTTAGCAGTCTGACCTGCCATTACTTGAGTTTCTGAATAATCGAAATTCATATGCTATAAGCGCTAATTATTTTTTTCGAGCCCCAAATATAGGGGTAATCTTACAATCTTCTCTTAGAACACTTCCTGTATTTTTCTAAAACCAAATCTTTAGAATCAACTTTAGCATTTTTTAGGACGTGTTGCATTTTGTTTAGAGTTATTAAAAAAACAATAAACATTTATTTCTTCAAATATACAGATGATTTTAACTGTTTCAACTCTTTATCTGTAATATCGTATACTTTATTTAATTGATCTAAAGAAGAATATTTCCCCAGATGTTTTCTATAATTTACAACTCGATAAGAAATCTTTTTAGACATCCCTAAAGCCAACAATTGTCGAGGTGTAACTAAATTCAAATTAAACTTACGATGGCTAGGACTTTCTACTTTGGGAGCAACTTTCTTTTTAGACGAAAATCGCAACTTATTTTTTATAGTATCAAACCTATTAAGTTCCATTTTAGTAACACGTAGAAAATCTTGCGGAGTATGAATCGATTTTCCTTGTTCTTTATATTTAAGGTATCTATCAATTTCCTGGATACTCATACCTATTATATACCCTTTATGGTCATTTAGATTATTGACATAATAAGTATACTTCTTTTTCTCTTTTTGATTTTCTGCATACAATGTTTTTTCATTATCAATCCAGCATTGCTCTTCTTCATTCAGTTTCAAACCAAAATCGTGATATGCATCTTTATTCTTAACATATATAAAACAACAAAGCAATGCAATGAGCACTGCTAGTTGAATTATTCCGTTTTTTTGAGAAGCACTTAACTGCATTTCAAACCTATTTCGTATGCCCTATCGCTTTTAGATAGCGATGGATTTCATGTTTTACTTTCGGAGCTAATATTAACAAACCAATTATATTTGGGAATACAATTGCAAAAAACATTGCATCTGAAAAAGCTATTACAGAATCTAAAGAGGATGACGCTCCGATTACTATAAAAATTAGGAAAAGTCCTTTGTATATATAATCGGCAACTTTTCCTTTACCAAATAAATATTTAAACCCTTGTAATCCATAATAAGACCAAGACAACATGGTTGAAAAAGCGAATAATATTACTGCAAAGGTCAATAAGTAAGAAAAGTTAGGTATTGCCATATCAAACACTAAAGAAGTCAACTCTACTCCTCCAATACTCTCTCCATTACTATTCAATATTACTGCCGAACCATTTTCTTTTCCGAAATTGAAAAGGTTGTTTTTTATATTCATAACAATGATAACCAGAGCTGACATTGTACAAATAACGACCGTATCTACAAATGGCCCTATAGAGGCTACGATACCTTCGCTTGCAGGGAATCTTGTTTTTACTGCAGCATGTGCTATAGCGGCAGAACCTGCTCCTGCTTCATTTGAGAACACTGCACGTTGAAATCCTGTAATCATCACTCCAACAAAACCTCCTAAAGCAGCATTGGATGAAAAAGCTGCTTTTAATATTTCTCCAAAAGCCTGAGGTAGCAATCCTATATTCATAATTAGAATAATAAGTCCAGCCCCTACATACATTAACCCCATAAAAGGCACTACTTTTTCTGTTACTCTACCTATTCTTTTAATTCCGCCTATGATTACAATTCCCACTAAAATGGCCAAAGCTATTCCAATCCCAAAGCTGGAATCCAGCCCTAGTAACTGCTTAGCTTGAGAAGCTGCCTGATTGGCCTGAAACATATTTCCTGCTCCAAAGGAACTTCCTACGATCATAATGGCACAAAAGCCTGCAAGAATTTTACCTAATAGGCTCATATTCTTCTCGGCTAAACCTTTCTTTAAATAATACATAGGCCCACCATAAATCTTTCCATCTTCACCTACCTCACGATATTTAACTCCCAAAGTAGCTTCTACCAACTTAGAGGACATTCCTAGAAATCCTGCTAAAATCATCCAAAAAGTGGCTCCTGGCCCTCCAATTGCTATTGCAACTGCAACTCCTGCAATATTCCCCAAACCAACTGTAGCAGAAAGCGCTGCTGTTAACGCCTGAAAATGCGTCACTTCTCCAACTACTTTTTCTGCTCTCGGAGATTCAAAAACATTTTGTTCGTTATCTGTCTGATCCCCCGCAACCTCTTCGACTACCCTTTCTTCTATTTCATCATAGTCTCCTTTAGCTGCTTTTATAGCTACTGGCAACAAGCGAATATTTGCAAATTTGTAGTATATCGTAAAAAACAAAGCTGCCAATAATAAAATCATCAATACTATGGGTACTTCTTGGCCGGCTATAATTATAGGAGTTAATACAAAACCTAAAACCATATCTGCTATTGGTGATAAAAGAGCTTCAATTTTACTATCAACACTCTCTTTCTCTTGGGCAATAGCTGATATACTTGATAGCAACATTAATACTGGAACACTTATTTTCTTACTCATATATTATTCGAAACTGGCTGAGATATGATACAGCTCATTTAATTTTTCTATTTGCTCTGCACTTCCTAAAACAATAACCCTAGATCCTGAAGCTAATAATTGATCAGCTGGGGGGTTTACAGTATACTTTCCTTCTGGATTTTTATATCCTATAATAGTACAACCTGTATAAGCTCGTACATTCAAATCTAAAATAGATTGATTGGCTTTACCTAATGTTAATTTTTCTGAAGGTAGCTCTTCTATATTGACAGCTCCTTTCCCCACTAAAGATAAGTTATCTAAAAACTCTACTAAATCGGGGACTACTACTAGAGATGCCATATGATCCCCTCCTATTTTATCGGGCATAATAACATTATCGGCTCCTGCTAAACGCAATTTCCTATAAGATGAAGGCTTAGATGCACGACTTATAATTTTCAGATCTTTATTCATTTGACGTGCAGAAAGCACTATAAATAAATTATCTGCATCTTCTGGAAGTGCCGTAATTAAATATTTTGCTTTATAAATTTTAGCTTCCTTTAACACCTCATCATCAATAGCATTTCCTTGAATTATGGGGATGTCCGAAGCTTTATACCTTTCGACAATCTCTTTTACATTTTCGATGACAACAAAAGGCTTTTGATGCATTCGCATTTTCTGGGCGACTTCTTTCCCGTTACGTCCATAACCACAAATGATCACATGATTTTCTAATGCTGCTATGGTTTTATTCATTTTCTTGGTAAGAATCAGTTTTGGATTGCTTTTGGCTAAAATATATTCTGTTATGACAGATATAGAAAAACCAATAATAGCTAAACTAGCTAAAATTAAAATAATCGCAAAAATTTTGGCCTCTCCAACTAAAGGTTCTGGTTCACCATAACCTACAGTACTTACTGTAATCATGGTCATATAAACAGCATTTAACCAATCGTAGTCGGCTATATATCGAAAGCCAAAAACACCAATCAAAAAAACACTTACAAGAAGTATTAACGCTAAATAGAATCGATCCTTTAAATTGGTAAGCATAGTTAGATATCAAATACAGAAGTTCTCTTGGTATAAATTAAGTCTTTAAGTTTTAACCAAAACGCTAATATAAGATATAAGATAAATCCAGCTCCAGCAGTGGCACAAGTTGCATAAATGAAGAATACTCGCACGTTTTTCGTACGCATACCTAAGCGGTCTGCTAACCTCGCACATACATAAAATCCATGCTTTTCAAAAAAGTACCTAAGCTTTAGCACCATATACTCATTTAGTATTTAAGTCTCTATTGTAAACAAATATAACTTTAAATACGATAAGCAACTATAATGAGTTTGCCACCAAGCTTGATATTGAAGATTCGTTAATTTCTATCTGCAATTGCTTTGTTATTATTAAACCTTCCGTTAACCATAAAAGCGAACTGTTGAAGAAAATTCGCTTCGCCTAGATAGTATTTATCTGCCACTTTTTTATCCCGAAAGAAAAGCATCTTTCGACTAAGCAATTTGCTGTTTAGCACTTCGTTTTTTATGGCGTCTTCTTCTGTAATAATTTGTCCTTTGGCGTATTGCCCTTTTACATCTTCTAAAATCACATAACATTTAGAAATATCGATGTAGTCTCCCTTTAAAATGGTTACAGTACTTAACTCTCTATTGACAAAAAAGCCTTCTTTTACAATCTTAACATCTTCTTTCTTTACCCACTTATACTTGTTAATTCCTTTTAGCTTAGCTTTTAAAGGTCCTGCTTTACATGTCTTAGCTTCTGTATCTAAAGTATCCGCTTTTTCTACAAGTGCTATTTTATTTTGAATAGCAGTGTAAGCTCTATTTTTGACTTTAATGGTTTCCCCTTCAATAGTTACTTCAAATTTCTGAAAAGCTAACGTAAACAATTTTGGTTGTAAGTCAATCTCTTTTAATTTTCTCTTAGAATGTATGGGGTCTAATTCGTAAACATTTTGACTGAACAAAGTACTGGATATCAATAAAAAAACAAAGGGTAATAGTTTAGTTCTCATGACTTGGGTTTTGTTAGTTGTTACTCTAAATTTAGAAATTAAATTCCAAATTAAATAGTCGAAACCTTGTACAAACCCGTGAAAGAAAAACAATTATTTAACAATAAAACAGCTTTGAAACACACAAACAAAAACTAACTAACTGATATACAAAAAACTAGATGCCAAAATCCAGAAATCACGAATTATTTATAAAAAAAATCATTTTTTATTAACTATTTCTCTTTTTTTAACTTAAAAAATTATCAACTTATCATTTTAACCTGTTTTTTTTAAAGTAGAGGTAAAAACTCAAAAGCAAGAATAGGATTGTAGTAAAAAAGCATGAAAGAAAAAGCTACAAAAAACAGAAAGGTAGCAACTTAAAATTACTACCTTTTTGATATATTAATCTTGTAACGATTTTTGGAACGTCACACTATAATAAACTTATTTTTTGTACTATCTTGGGGCAAGCCCTGGGGTATTATACCTTTTGCCGTACCCAATATATTCAATTACTAACTAATTGGGATTTTGCATTCGTTTTAACAGTCGAAGTCTTATTAACAATATGCTTATTAAACTTACCATTAATTGTAAAAGCATATTGTCGTAAGAAATTGATGTTTCCTAAAAAAACAGCATTTGTAATTGTATTCTTGAATAACATTTTAGGATCTCCGACCATTCCTTTGTTAATCAATTGATTGCTTATAACAACTTCATGATCGACAATCTCTCCTTTTTTGAATTTGTGATGAATATCTTCTTTAAGAATAAAATATTCTCCAACGGATACAAACTCTCCTTTCAAGGATTTTACGGACTCTAGTTTATTAGCTAAAAACAAACCAGACTTCTGGGTCTTTATCGCTTCTGTCTCGATATAATTGTACTTTCTTGTATTCTCTAACTGATTTTGTTTGGTTTTTAATAACTCTTCTGTCTTTGTATCTTTTAATGGCAGAGAAGTTGTTAAAGCATTTAACTTCCATGAAACCCTTTTCAGATGCACTTTAAGATCTAATTTATTTAATTTTAATAACAAAAATTTAGATTTCTTAGTAGGGTTTACTGATGCATCTGCATAAATCAATTCATTGATTCCGTTTTCTAAAGCTAGCTTTTGAGCCTCAATCAAAAAGTTCTTCTTTATTTCGAATCCACTTTCCGAGCTCATGAATTTATTGATCGATGATTTTATTTTCTCTACATCTGTATACTTTTTGTATTTTTCTTCGAAATCTTCTAGAAGTACAGCATTTTCCTCATTCAACTCTTCTATCTCCCTTTTCAATACAATATATGATGGGTTTAACACTCTTTGTCTTTTTCCTTCAGAGATAAATTGTACATCTTTAAAAACCACAGAATACAATTCAGGTTCGAAGTTTAATTCTTTTAATTTCCTGTTCGTATGTAATGGATCTATTTTATAAACATCTTGTTGCCCAAAAACTATTTGAGATAAAACAAGACTGATAATAATTAGTAGTTTATTTTCCATGACTTTTTATTTTGGAGCAAAAATGTCAAGAGTGTTACTCATCTATGTTAGAATAATACTCCTTTTTCTTACTTACTGTTTTTTTTAAATATTGAAATGCATCTATGACATTTCTAATGGCTACTTTTTGTTCTTTAGAAATTTCTCTCTTCTTATAACTATCAGCCCCTATGTACAAAGCAACTACTTCATTACCATTTGCTATTGCCTTAAGCGTATTCACTTCTTTCTCTGTATCTACTGGGATATCAAAAAGCTCCATCTTATAAGCTTTTTTCCCTTTAGTTTCTATCTTTTCTACCTTTCCATTTAAAGTATGATCTAGATTATCTATGGTCATCATTACATTTTCCATGTTAATCCATTGCGTACCTACATATCGAGCTCTAAACCTAAGTTGTGGTCCATAAGTTCCCTTCTTTATATAAGCATAAAAACATTCTTTCGTATTGAATTCAGGACTACTCAAATCATAATAAAAGGTGTTTTTACCTTCCTTTACCACTCGCATTTTATTTATTGCCTCGGGCATTCTTTTCAAAGCTTCGGCTTCAGCTATCGCTAAATTTTTCTTTTCCTCAGCTTCCAATTCAATATCAAAACTATTTTTAAGCACTGTTAAATCTACCCCATTTAAAGAATCTGGATGATTTTCCATTAAATACAATAGCTTTTCTTTTCCTTCTTTTAGCTGACCTAAATCTAAATGTGCTTGTATATGTTTTAATAGTTTTTCTTCTGGAATTGAAGAAAAATCTACCTGAATCTCTTTTACTTTATTTGCCGAATTCTCATTGATCGATGGTGAATTGTTAGTTGTGGTATTTCCTCCACATGCAATCAAAAATGCTACTGATCCTAGTGATAAAAGTTTAAACATTTTCATATTTTTTTCTTTAGGGATGTTATTTTTTAAAATTTATTGAACAAGATTATGGTCAGTCACTTCTTGCTCTAATTCTTCTTTTACTTCTAATGCTTTGTTATCAAATTGAATATTATGCTCGGTATTATCCAATCCACTCAACTCATGACTCAAAGGCACTCTAATACCTACTGTATACTTTAACAAAAACACTAAAATTGCAGTAACTCCTACAGACCAAGCTGCTACAGAGAAGGCACCTATAGCTTGCACCTTTAATTGCTCGAATCCTCCTCCATATATAAGACCTACCTTCTCTGCAAATACCCCTACAAGAATAGTTCCTAATATCCCTGACACTCCATGTACTGCAAACGAACCTACAGCATCATCTACTTTTATATTTTTCTCTAATACTTCCGCAGCAATCGTTGTTGCAATACCACAAATACCACCAATTATTAAGGCTCCTGCTGGTTCTACAACTGCACATCCTGCTGTTACCCCAACTAATCCAGCTAATGTTCCATTAAGTGTCATTGCGATATCTGCTTTCTTGTATTTAATCCATGTAATGATTAAGGCAAACATACCTCCCATTGCCGCAGATAAATTTGTATTCAATATAATTAGAGAAACAGCACTAGCGCTTTCTCCTGTAATGGCTAGCGTAGATCCTGCATTAAAACCAAACCACCCCATCCAAAGAATAAATACTCCTAATACCGCAAATAAATTATTATACCCTGGCATTGCATTTACAGAACCATCGCTATTATATTTACCATGTCGTGCTCCTAAAATTGCTGCATATATTAATGCTGCAAACCCTCCCATAACATGTACTGCAGTAGAACCTGCAAAATCGATAAAGCCCATTTGTGTCAACCAACCATCTGTTTGCCATATCCAGTGTCCTGAGATTGGATAGATAAAAGTGGTAAAAGCAAAAGCAAAAAGAACATATGTTATGAATTTTGCCCTTTCGGCAATAGCTCCTGAAATTATTGTTGTAGCAGTTGCACAAAAAACGGTTTGAAAAAACAAATTATGCATATCCGATGGCTCTATGTAAAAAAGTGATAATCGCCCCACAAAACCGCTAATCGAATCTCCATACATTAAAGAATACCCTACAGCCCAAAATGCGATCGCCCCCACAAAAAGATCGACAATATTTTTCATGGCAATATTCGCAGTATTTTTTTCACTTGTAAAACCAGCTTCTAATAGTGTAAAACCGGCTTGCATGAAAAAAACAAGGATACCTGAAATGACAACCCACATAAGGTCCATTATTGTTGCTAAATCCATATCAATTAGATGTATTTTTTTATTATATTATAAATTTAATGTTTCAAAGATGTATTAATTTAAGAATTTATTAAACACAACTCTCATAATTGCCTACTGTAAATCGATAAAGCACACAAAAAAGCCGTTGATATGTTATCGAAATGTTAATTTTTGACTACACGGACAATAATTTATACCCTACATTACATTCCAAACAACGTTTACTATCACAATAGTTTTTCTTTAAATGGATTAAAGCCTGAGAATCAATTGCGTTACTAGCAGGTACTCCTAAAATTTCGAATTTTTTAATTATCGTGTTTTGTTCTGATTTTAAACTTCTAAAAAAACTGATGAACTTTTCTTCTTCAAATTTCCCATAATGTTGTTCGAATGCATAACGTAAAGGAAGTATCGTATTGATGATTAATAGTTCTATCGTTGAAAGTGATATTTTTTTTGTCCTTTTTGAGGATGACTTATTGAAAGTATAATGTGTGCTCCAAAATTCACTTACTTGACCACCTAAAAGGTCTTGTAAATTACCTAAAGATGATTCCCTTATAAGGGCATGAAATAAGTTACTATTTTTAGTATATAAATTGACTAACTGTGAAATTCTAATCGTTGGAAAATTAGGAGGTCGTAGCTTAAAGTAATTCATCTTTACATCTCTCAATTCTTTTAATTGATATTTATGCTTCGTAAAATGGTATTCTTGTTGGAGTAATTTATAATAAGGCTCGTCAATTTCTTCTTGAAGCATCCCCGCTTGTCCCATAAAAACAGCTTCTAGTACTACGCTATTTGCTGTCTTTTGAAAAATAGAAATCGGGATACTCAATGCAACTTTCAGAAAACCTTCTCCGTTGATGTTTCCTCCAAAAGATTTTGCAATTAGCGCAAAACACACTTCTTCCCAGTTATTATTTGTATCATCTAATAATTGCTTGACCAACAATGATTTTTGCTCTAGACGTTCTATAAATAAACGCTCTAACCAATTTTTCCATGTAAACTCATCAACATTAGATATTGATGTGGCACATGGAATCCAGTCTCTTTTATTTTCTATTAATTTTTCATACTCTTCTAACAAGTCTTTATTAATAAAATGAACCAATTCTATAACAGGAATTATTTGGTCATGCAGATTAAAGACTTCTACATCATGCTCCCAAACGACATGTAGTATGACACTCGAATAATTAGGGTCGCTTTGGTGATTGTGCGCATACCAATCACTCGATTTTGAATGTATTTCTATATTTCCAGCCCATCGCTGTTCTCCAATCTTAATTTGTGCATTCAAAAAATCAGGACCTGCAATATGTTGATTATGCATTCCTTGTTTATGAATAACTAAAGATTCATTATTGGCTGTTTTTAATTCATTTTTAGAAAAACGTTGGTGTTTCCATATAAAATGCAGTAAATCTTCCTTCATAAAAAAAGCTATATCTAGATTTCTCTAAATATAGCTTTGATTTTTCAAAATCTTTATATTTACCGTTATGTTTTTAATTTAAACTAAACCCATAATTGGCATCAAATAAATTATTATTATCTATTTCATCATCAGTCATTTTTCGTAGCTCCTCACAACCTTTATCGGGATACCCATCTTCAATCCATTCTCCTCGTATTATGTTATCATTTACAAAAGTATATGAAGCCATTCCCGAATGCACACTCTCTTCTGTATCTATATAAGAAAAACTAAACACCAGTATATTGGGAGCGACTTGCATTCCAAATCCGTAATGTGTATTTCCCGAAACTTCCCAAACAGCTTGCCATTGTCCCTCTACAAAATCTATTTCGAGTAAACCGATATAACAAGAGTCTTTTACATCTGGATTTTGCCCCATAATCTTATAGGTTCCCGTAGCCTGATTAGGCATAATTTTAAAATCGGAAGTAATTTTGGAATGTTTAGCAATAATTCTCCTCATCTCTAACTCGTTTAAGAAAAGAGCTTTATAGTTTGCCAGCGCTTTATCTGCTAATCTTTTGGAATTCACCAACCAGTTTCTAATTTCTTTCATGGTATCGTGATTTGGTACACTTAAGATAACGCAAATATGATGCCTTTCCTATTTACAAAAGAAAAAACTACTGCAATTTCGATTAAAATAGCCTTGATTATGCTAAAGTGCTTTACCCAACACGTATTACTATTCTCTCAAACACAACAATAATACATTGTTAATCAAATATTTAAATTAAATTCTTCTAAGACACTCCTTATTTAGATTGCCTAATCTGTAATATTGGCAGTTAATAAAAATTTTACAGTATATCAGATTTTATTTTTTTGAAATAGTAGATTGAGATCAAGCAAAATACGTGGATGTATAAACATTAATAGCTACTAACATTTCATATCCATATAATAAGTCTACTCTGTATCCAAGTAAGTATTTAACAAATCAAGTGCTGTTTGATTGTTTTCCATTTGGGCAATTTTAGTAGCTGTATCTCCGCCCATTACTTCTCTTATTCTTGGGTCTGCGCCACTCTCTAATAACAGTTTAGTAATTTTTAGGTGATTATACCTAATACTCTCCACTAAAGCAGAGGCCATATATTCGGGATGTTGATAGTTTGGGTCAATACCAAGTCTTAGGTAATAAGCGGTCAATTCGTAGTCTCCTTCCTGAATTGCTTTAAACATGGATTTCCAATCACCTCCAGACATAGATCACTTTATTTACATTAATTATAACTCTACTTTTCTTACGATCAAGAATACCCTAATAAATCTAAAAAAGATCATCATAACAAGAAACTAAATCGAAGGCTATTGAATATGTGCTAAGACATCTGACTTCGTAATAATACCATGCTTTTCATTTTCCAATGCGACTAATACTGCCGAATTCCCTTTTCTAATTAAATCCAACACCTCTTCAATAGGTGTAAATTCCTGAACCATTGGGAAAGCTTTATTCATCACTTCGGAAATTGGAGTATCACTTTTTCTATGATCATCTAGATAAGCACTAAATAGCGACATCTCATCTATAGAACCTACAAATCCTTGTTTATCTACTACTGGAATTTGAGAAATTTTAAATTTTCGCATACGCCCAACAGCGTGACTCACCAATTCGGATGTTTTTACAGTGATCACATCCATATCTGGGTTCTTTATTAAATCTATTGCCGTTCTCGCAGGCTGTTCAATAAAACCTTTTTGCTGCATCCAATCATCATTGTACACTTTACTAAGATATCTTGTCCCGTGGTCATTGGCAATTAGTACTACTACATCTATTGGAGTAAACTCTCCTTTTAAGTTTAAAGCTGCTTTGATCACTGCTCCTATGCTATTCCCCAATAATAAACCTTCTTCTTTAGCTAGCTTTTTTGTTAACATCGCAGCATCACGATCTGTTATTTTTTGCATACCGTCTACTAAAGAAGTATCAAAATTTTCTGGAATAAAATGTACTCCTACTCCTTCGGTCTCATACGGGTAAGCTTCATTAAGATCCACTAAACCCGTATCGTAATATTTTTTTAGAATTGAACCATAGGCGTCGACTCCCCATGATTTTACATTTTCATTTTGTTCCTTCAAGAATTTTGAAGTACCACTGATTGTCCCTCCTGTATTTACGGTAGTAATAAGGTGTGTTACTTTCCCATCTGTTTGGCTCCAAATCTCTGGCCCAGTACTTTCATAATGTGCTTGCGTATTACAGCTATTATTATGTTGACTTACAAACCACGAGTTTGGGGTGCGATCGTGCAAACGTGAAGCTACAGCATAGGCCGAACGAGCATCATTGGGATGCAAATCTGACGGACATACAATCACTTCGCTACCTAATGCTTTTAGTATTTCCTTTTTTTCTTGACTTTGTTTTTCTGAAAGTACCGAAACCATTTTGTATCCTTTAGCTGCAGCAACTAAAGCTAAAGAGATGCCTGCATTCCCAGAAGTTGCTTCGATTATAGTACCTCCTGCATGTATTCTTTGATCTTGTTCGGCTTTTTCTAACATGTAATTAGCAACACGATCCTTAATCGAAAGACTAGGGTTAGCCGCTTCATTTTTAACCAATACAGTACATCCCAACACTGAAGAAAGCTGATGAAGTTTGATCATAGGAGTATTCCCTAAGGTATCAAGGATGGTATTTGCTACTGTCATAGTAAAATGCTTTTAATGTAAAAATAAGAATTAGTATGACAGGGCTAGAATATGAAAACAAAAAAAGGCACTTAAAAAAAGCACCTTTTATAATAATCTATGTATTTAGTATTTAAGCAGCATGCTCTATCGCCACATACCTAATCAATTCTCCATATTTATTAAATGCTGGATATCCTTTAATAATGCATTCGTATGTTGAATTATCTTTTCTATAATTTGTCAATACAGCCTCGAATGGCACCTTTTGCTCTACATTATATCTGATTTGCTTAGCTATTTCTCGGTCTGTAGCTGGTCCTTGAAACATTTTTGGTGTATTACCAATAACATCGTCTGGCAAATATCCCGACATTTCTACCAAATTGTTACTTGCATATTCGATAACGAGTTCCGGACTTGTAACAACTACCACCTTGGCATTTTCATGCAACAATGCTTCTACAGGATCCGCATCAATAGAAAGCTTATCTAACAACTTAGCTAACTCTAGAGCGTCCTTATGTTTATTAGATTGTTTGACGAAGGAGGTCATGTGAATATCCCAACTTGCCAATGGCATCAGTGCTATTGACGATTCGTTTTGATATTGCTCGAGCGCCTTACTGTATTGATCCAGCTCTTTCATAAGCGTTGTTTTATGCTAAATTACCCCTTAAGCAAGGGTTCTAAGAAGAACGAATGTTAAAAATAGAATTTTCACACTATTTTTATAAAGTGTTTAACGTTTTCTTAAAATTTGAATTGCAATACTGCATAAAAGTTACGTGGTGCTGATGGAATAATACCTGGACCAGGATATCCTGTAGCACGTTGCGTGAAGTATCTTTCGTTTAAAAGATTATTGACACCTGCCTCTAATTTCCACTTTTTGTAGGTGTATTCTGTTGAAAGATCGACAACTTCATAGGCTGGTATTTCACCTGTCACTCCAGCAAGAGCAACAGATATAGCACTATTGTTAGCATCCGTAAACTGGGTAGACACATAAGTATATTGTAGACTCGTTTTAAAATTCTTATATCCTAATTCTACTCCTGTTTTCATATTTAATTTAGGCACGAATTGTAATTCGTTACCAACTTTAATATCGTTGGTAACAAAATCAGGATCCAAGGTGATATCCGTAAATTCAGAAGTAGTGTAAGCAGTGTTTAAAAAATGTTGCCAATGGAAATTCTTTTTTTCAGGCAACAACCAATTTGATGGGTTAAGAGTAACTAATGATTCTATTCCAAATATTCTTGCTGCACCGATATTTGAACGACGAATTTTAAATGTATTATTATTTCTTGTGCCATCTATTCGATTATCATAAAACAATGCAAAGCCACTAACATCATATCTTATAATATCATCTAATTCACCTCTAACTCCTAGATCAAAAGTATATCCGGACTCGTCTTCTATATTGGGATCTATAATGAAATTAGGACTTTCTATTTGGATATCATTAAAAGTAACTGAACGATAATTTTGTGAAAAATTAGCAAAGGTTTCGAAAGCTTTTGATGGCTTGTAACTAAGCCCCAAACCTAATAACAAAATATTTCTTTCTGCAATTCGATTACTCTCTCCTGGTTCTCTAGAAACACTTGATAAACCATTTTCTCGTCTAAAAACAAATTCACCGTCACTCTCTGTTTTGATATATTCGAATCTAAATCCTGGTGTTACAGAAATTTGGTCTGTTATTTTAAAAATGTGTTCTCCAAATAATGCTACATTCAAATTAGGAAAATCGAAATCGGATTCTATTCCTGGTTGATTTGGGAACTCTTCATTTCTCAAAGTGAAATCTGGTTCAAGACTAGTACTTGCAAATCCTTGAATTGACTTGTTTTGTGATTGGTAATACTTGGCACCAATCAACGAAATATTTTTAATACCAAACAACTTGTATTTACTTAAAAGCCTTAGTTCTGCTCCCCAATTATTAAACTCATCAGATATTAATTCTCTTGGTAATTCTAGATTATCTGGTGCAGAAGGTCTACGATCTCTAAACCCTAATGCATTACGCTCTGCATCCAACCCAAAAAGACTAACACTAGCTATTGTCTTATCAGAAAATTTATGCTCTAATTTTAAGTTCAATAAGATCCAATCAACATCAAAATAATTTCTCGTTCTATTACTAAAATCAGGATTTCTATCAAATTCTAAGTCTGTTAGTCCTCCTGCTTGTCTTGCTAAATAAGTAAGGTAAGTACTTTCAAAACTCAATTTAGTTTTATCATTAAATTGATACCCTAAGTAAGCGTATAAATTTTTAGAATCAAAACTAGAATTTGGTCTAAAACCATCCCCTTCTTTATACTGAAAAAAGGTGTAGTAGCTAAATTTATCGATGGTACCACTTAGACTATTAAAAGAATTGAATAAGCCAAATGACCCAATCCCCTGACGTGAAATCAATTCTAATTCTTTGTCTTTTACAGGTTCTTTCAGTTTAAAATTAACTAATCCCCCAAACTGTGTTCCGTATTGCAAAGACGCTGCACCTCTAACGATTTGTACTTCTTCCAATGCTTCTAATGGCGGAGAATAATAGCTTTCTGGATATCCTAATACATCTGCACTAATGTCATACCCATTTTGACGTGTATTGAAATTCGCAGATCGATTAGGATCTAATCCTCTCCCTCCAATATTTAACTGCAATCCTGCATTCTCTGTTTCATAAATATTAAGACCTGCTACCTGTGCATATGCTTGGCGAGGATTCCCTGAAGCTTTATTAGATACCTGTTGATCGATTAATACCACTTCGGTCTTTTTCCCAGCATATATAGCGGTTCCCTCAACATCTTTTAACTTCTTGATCCCAAAAACTTTTTGACGCTGTTGGTTAATCACCACCTCATTTAGGTTTGCTCCTAATGGTTGCAATGAAACCTTAACTGTATTCTGAATCGTAGGGTTCACCTTCAACTCAACAATTTCATATCCATAGTTAATGATGACTAAAACCTGCTCTTCGTCTTCCAAATTAATCTGGAACCTCCCTTTCACATCTGTATAAACAGTCTTAGAAAGTGACTTACTATAGATTTCTGTATTCACCAAAGCTTTCTGTGTCTCAGCATCTACTACAGCTCCCGAAAAACTAATTTGAGCATGTATTGCTTGTATACAAAACAAACAAATTGCTAATAATTTATATCCCTTTAATCGTTCCATGAAATGGTAATATCCATTTTTTATGAGCAAATGATTCTTTTTCACCTACCAAATTAATAGTCGGGTCGATAAACGCTTGGCTTAAACGACCATTAAGTGTTACATAGCTTTCCACATACACTTCGGGCTGTGCAATTCCCTCTCGTATGTAGTGATCTTTTAACATATGTGCATATTGCAAGATAAAATCGGGCTGTGTGCTCATTTGTTTTATCTGTGTACTTGTCAAAAAATCATTATTTCGTATTTCAAATCTTTTCCCTGTACTTGGGTCAACAATTGAAAAGGTTGCAATACCTACTTTCTCTATAAGCATTACTCTCCACGAAAAACGATACCCCTCTTCCGTCCAAAATAGTTCTTCGGGATACATGAGATAACGCCACGGCAAAAGTAATTGAATCGTAAAAAAGACCGCAATAACTATAAGCACTATTTTGTTTGTTTTTTGAAAGTATATTCCATCACTTTTATTAGAATCCCATACAACTTTGCCACGTGATAATACCGAGATTCCTTTTTGCAATGCAAGTATAATTTTTTCATGTAATGAAGCATCGAAAAACACCAATGTGCTAATAATCATGACATATGGAAACATACCAATTGGAAACAATATTCGAGTTAGTATGTGAAAAGCAATCACAAAAAAATAGGCTACGGGTCTTGTTTTTCTATTCAATAGAAAGAAAACAATAAACACATCATATAACATCCCAAACCAACTGAAAAAATAATGCACCCATTTATATTGAAACATATTTCCTAACAAAGGAACTGCTGTTTTAACTCGAAGCCACATACCTAAAGGTTGCGCCTCTATCAACCAATCTGAATTTATCTTGGCTAATCCTGCATAGATGTAAACAATTGCTAGAAGCAACTTAATACTATCAATATTCCATTTAGAAATATAGGTTACTTGTAATTTTTTATTAGATATCGCATCAATCGAATAATACACATGGGCAGGTAGAAATAGCATCAAAAAGCTAAGTATACTAACAAAATAATAATGATTGAGGTAAGTCGTTTTATCGATCAGCTCGATATATGTAAAACTGAGAAAAAAAATGATACTACTTATACGGTACTTCCAACCTAAACAAACTCCCAAAGCTGAAAGTCCACAAATAACAAACAGTACATAAGTCCATTCACCTAGAGGTTTTACTAATTCAAAGCCGTAATACGTAAAATAAAATTTGGGTTGAATATACAACTGCTCTATCCAGCCTTTACTCCAAAATCTAATGATACTAAGTAACATCATTAATCCAAAAAAAATACGAAAGACAGCCAATGGGGCTGCCTTCGTTGTTTTATTTAGATATCGAGTATACATAAATGCGCTACGTTAATCTCCGTCGTTATCAATAAACGTAATGCTAATTCCTAGTTTCGAAACTAAATCGGCTTTTAACAAACGTACTACATCTTGAATTTCATCTCTTGCAGCTAACAACTGTGCATTATCAGTCTCTACTTGAAGTTTCAAATTATCATCCAATCCATTGATGGCATTCTTTGCTTCCAAAAAAGCTAACTTAATTTTAGCATCTAATCCGTCTTCTTCTAAGTCTATCAATACTTGAGACCAACTAGAGGTACTGTTTTCTGTTCCTAAATAGAATAACTCAATATTATTAAACGCTTCCACTAATAGTGTTTTTGAGTTTTCAGGGTCGAATAAAGACTCTATTGACTCTGGAGAAGGCGTCCCATCAAATTTACCCGATGGGAAATCTATTTTACTAGAGCGTACTCTTTTTTCAAAATATTCTAAATAGTTGTTGAATATAGGATCTATAAATTGAACGTCTGATTTAACTATAGCCGCTAAATTCGTTTCCCAATCATTATTAACTTCTTTAGTCAAACTGTCAATACGATCAGTTACTTTACTTAAAAAGCCTTTGTAATCGTCCCCATCTGCTCCTGTGAAAAAAGCAATTACCTCATCATCACTATCTGCTAAACCATATAATAAATAGTCTAAAGCAGGAAAACCTTGTCTATCTTGATTAAGAATACTAGAAAAATTTTGATTTTCTTGATCTAAAATAAAAGCTGTAATATTTTCTAAATCTAAAGGGTGTGCATTAAGATTTAAGTAATAATTGTTATTTCTAGAAACGTCCGATTCGTATTTCCCTACCGCTTGAAAACTTACATATGCTCTAAAGTAATTTTCTCTTAAAGCTGCTAAATTTTCATTGGAAGGAGTCTCTATAAATCTATTTTTCGAAATGACTAAATCATTAACATTTTCCTCAAACCCATCTAACTCTGGCAGCAAATGATGGTCTACAATATTATCAAGTAATGTCGCGGCATCGAAAATAGTATTATCGCTAGGCTTCAAATCATCATCACAGCTTATCAAAAAGATACTTGAAACTAGTACTATGAAAATTCTATTCAACATTGGGGTTTATTTTTTTGCAAAAGTAAAAATAAGCTTTGCCAACAGTCGTTAAACAAAGCTTATTATTGCATTTACTAATTAATTTATTTTGCAGCGTCTGTAGACTCTGCTTCTGCTACGGTAAAATCAAAACGAGCAGCAATATCTTCAGCCATTTTATCTGCTTTAGCTAAATCATCTGCTAAATCCCAAAATCCGTCCCCAGCATCTAGTGCATCTATAAATGCATCTACTTCTGCCTTGTTAAAATATGGTAAACCAGTATCTGGGTTTTGAGTAAATCTTAATGAATAAATAAATCCATAGCCTTCTGACCAATCATGGAAAGCACTACCATCGTCTATTGCATCTTTTCCATTATCAGCTATTTTCTTTGCCCCTTGCTTTAAATAATACACCGCTCTAATTCCAATCACTTTCGATAATTCGAAACGAATGATATCTGCTTGCTTTTCAGACTCTGCATAATCTTTAGCAACTAAAGCAGCTCTTCCTGTTTTAAATGCTTGAAAAATATCATCGGCGATTCCTTCAAAATCAACATCTCCTTCTACACGTTGCACATATTTATATAAAAACTTATCTACTACTGTTTCTAAGTGACGTGTATTAGGGTTTGCCAACACATCTGCATCTGAAGCTCCATACAAATAACCATAAGCTTCATCCCAATAGTGTTCTAATAAGGTGTAATCATTATCTCCATCTAAAGTGCCTGCATTATGTAAATCTCTATACTTTTGCTCTTCTGTTAAGCTTAAATAATCATTGATAATTTGATCCAACGTTAAAGCCCCTATCAAACCTTTATTAAATGCTTGGTTTAATTCTAAACCATTTTCATTTACTAAACGACTTCCTAATTTACCTACAATCCCTTTATTTGCGACTGGCACATCATCTGCGCTACCATATTGAGATAGCAAATTTGCTACTTGATCAGTTATGTAACCGTCAAAATCGGCTCTAATTTCTGCTTGTTCTACCGAATTACTTGAAAAATAATCGACTGACTCTGCCACTTTACTTTTAATAACCTTTCCGTTACTTAAACTAGTATCCGCAAAACCTTCTCCATTAGAGAATTTATTATCTATTGATGCTGCAGTAGTAGAAAAATCAGTAAAATCTGCTAAAATTTCAGCACCTTGCTTCAGACGAGTCGTTTGCCCTGAAAAACTTACTGAGCTTTCATTATTTCTTTCAAAAACATAAGTATCAGGCACTGTAAAATTAGATCCTCCATCATTCCCTGTAGTGTCATCACTATCATCACTACCACATGAAACAAATCCTAATGTTAGGCCTCCCAGTAATATTACACTTAGTTTCTTCATTTTATTTAGATTTAATATAAATAAATTATCTTTTTACAGGCACAAATATATTATCAAGAATCATTCTACACAAGTTTATATTAAATTATTCTAAATAAAATTTAACTATAACATTCTCGTAACATAAACCTAACGAAAAGACCTTAGAAGTTACATTTGTCATTCCGCACTTGATGCGGAATCTCCTCAAGTGTTGTGAAACAAGTGAGGAGATCCTGAACTAAATTCAGGATGACATACTGAATGACTTCTAAGGCCTCTTTTCTATGATATTCCTCATAAAGAATGAAGACTTTATTATTTTCTACTCTTCGCCCATTTGATAATTTCTTCTTTATCATTAGGATCTAGGTCTCCATGGATTAAAGTATACATCGTGATTGGCATATGACCTTCTTCTACTTCTTCAAATACTTCTTCCAATTTATGTTTACGCTTGGCAGTATCGTAAGTATCCCATGAAGAAAAGTCTAAATGCTCTTTCCCTTCTTTTATATGGTGACTTTGAAATACGTTTACAACACCAATACTTCCATACCAACCATAATCGGTATGATTGCTATGACAGTCATAACAATTGTTTTTCAAAATTGTACTCAAATTATTATCTACCCCTTCTTGCTTTTCAAAAGTCGCAACGCTTTCATAAGAAGATACATTACTCTTATCTAACATAAATTGTGTAATCACAAATGCTATTAACACAACTCCTAATAGTATTCTTTTAAATTTCATATGCTATCCATTTGGATTTCAAAAATAGGAATTACTTCTTGTTTGTAATAAATCTTTATATTTGAATATTATATTTATTTATTCTAAATAAATACTAAATACTTATAATTTTAGAAGTAACAATAAGGGACTATCCTAAAATTGCGTACTTGAAATAGATTATTATACCTTAAAAATTAAACTCATGAATGATATACACCTTATATACAAGAATTCATTTGGAGTCAGCTTTCTTTGGAAACAGAATATGAACTCAACTACAAACCAAAATAGCAATCGGGTACAAGTGGTGTTTAAAGAAACAGGATTGTATCTAACTCATAAAGAATTGAAACACTTAAAAAAGTGTGTCGAGGCAGCCAACCTTAGATCTAAACAATGTAAGAACTGTCCTATTAATGATGAATGTAAGCAATTACTGGAAACCCCCTTTATCCAAGTTAGTTTTGCGCTTAACAATAACGAGCTAACTAACATGGACGACTTAATCAGCGGCACATTAGTACAGCTTGAAATTGATCAAATACTAAGCAATTTCGGAATTTCATAAAACGAAACAATACTTCAAAAACATTGAAAAAAATCTAACTAAAATGTTATTTAATTAAAAGAAAGTCAAATTTACACCACGAATTGGCTTTTTTGTGCACCACCTAGCAGAAGCTTTGATATTACTTTTATCCTAAACAAAAATTAAGGATATGAGCAAAGAAAAACTTCAAACCGTAGTACTTTCTATTACCATATTAATTGTTGGGTTTATAGTTGCTGAAATTTTAACCCATACAACTACTACAACTTCAAAAAATCTCACTGAATACGAGATGTTGATGGGAAAAAATGAACCTCAAGCTCATGTACCAAGCCCTACCGAAGTACTTTCTCTTGCTTTTGAAGAATTAAGTCATCCGTTTTATGATAATGGCCCCAATGATAAAGGCATAGGCACACAGCTGTTTTATTCTATCTTTCGCGTAATGGCAGGTTATTTATTAGCTGTAATAATCGCCATTCCTTTTGGGTTTCTTATTGGGATGTCTCCTGTATTTTATCATGCATTACAACCCTATATTCAAGTACTGAAACCTATATCTCCTCTAGCTTGGATGCCTTTAGCGCTATTTGTAATCAAAGACTCCATTTTATCCTCTGTCTTTGTCATTTTCATTTGCTCTATATGGCCCATACTTATCAATACAGCTTTTGGTGTAATGTCCGTTAAAAAGGATTGGCTAAATGTCAGCAAGACTCTCGAGATGGGCACTTTTGAAACGGCTTTTAAAGTCATTCTCCCTGCAGCTTTGCCCACCATATTTACAGGGCTAAGGATTTCCATGGGAATTTCATGGCTTGTAATTGTTGCCGCTGAAATGCTTGTAGGTGGTACAGGAATAGGCTACTACGTCTGGAACGAATGGAACAATTTAGATTTAACCAGTGTGGTCTTTTCTATTCTAATGATCGGTATTGTGGGAATGGGACTTGATGTTCTGATATCTCAATCCTCTAAATATTTTATGTACCAAGAATAACACAGATAGATTTATGAAAAAGTTTTTAGAAATTAACAAATTAGCCAAAAGGTATCCTGTAAAAGGACAAAAAGATAAATCTATTACCATTTTTGAAAATGTAACATTTTCAATGCAAAAAGGAGAATTTGTGTGTATCATAGGACATTCGGGTTGTGGTAAATCTACTATTCTAAACAACCTAGCTGGCCTAGACCTTCCCTCGTCTGGTAACATTATCATGAATAATAAAAATGTAAAAAAACCTAGCTTAGACAGAGGGGTTATTTTTCAAAACCACAGCTTGTTACCATGGCTTAGTGTGCTAAAAAATATAAAAATGGCTATTGCTTGTAAGTTTAAAGAGCTTGACAAAAATGCTATTGAAAAGCGTGCTTTGCATTTTTTAGAAATGGTAGAATTAACAGACGCTATCAACAAATTGCCACACGAATTATCGGGTGGAATGAAACAGCGTGTTGGTATTGCACGTGCTTTTGCTTTGTCCCCTCAATTGTTATTAATGGATGAACCTTTTGGTGCTTTAGATGCTTTAACAAGAGGAAAAATCCAAGACAAGCTTGTTGAAATATGTGATCGAACACAACAAACCATTTTCATGATAACTCATGATATCGATGAAGCCATACTCTTAGCGGATCGCATACTGCTAATGTCAAACGGTCCTGAAGCTCGTGTGGTTGAAAGTGTCAAAATCAATATTCCAAAACCTCGTTATAGAGCAGAAATTGTAAATCATCCTAACTATTACTTAATCAGAAACTACCTCGTAGACTTCTTAGTTAACAAGTCTTCGAAGATCGCCGAAGGAATCCAGAATAAGAGTATTGACGATTCTGAAATGCCGCATATCGTTTCTTTCCCTAATGTAAAACCACCTGAACAAAAAATATCCATTTAGAATAAAATGGATCTATTTATAAATAAAGTTTCATATAAAAATTTATCATTATGACTAAAACTGAAATGACGGAAATTATTTTAGAAGCCAAAAAAACGCAAAGTAAAACATGGGATGAATTAGGAAAAGCAACGGGCTTAGATAAAGTATGTGTTGCCACCGCTTGTTTTGCAGGAGCTTCTTTATTACCAAACGAAGCAGATGCTTTCGTAAAAGAATTAGGTCTAGGTGAAGATGTTGCCGAAGCATTAACCGAATATCCTATGAAGGGAACAGGCCAAGTCGTACCTAGCGACCCTTTGATCTATCGTTTTTTTGAAATCGCATATGTCTATGGGCCTGCAGCTAAGTCAGTAATACATGAAATGTTTGGAGATGGAATTATGAGTGCCATCGACTTTTCTATGGAAATTGACAAGATTGAAGACCCAAAAGGGGATCGTGTACAAATAACATATACGGGTAAATTTTTGCCTTATAAAAAATGGTAGTACCCCATAATAAGAGAGTTGTTAAAGTTTAACAACATAAACTAATTTAAAAATAAAAACATGCCATACAATAGTTTAGATAATCCGTATAGCGATGAGAGTGATTTATCGCATGGAGCTGGATGCTCGTGTCGTAGCTGTAGTTCTACTAAGGTTACCTCATCAGATGACCTTCCCAATTCTGAAGAAAATATCGTTAATCGAGTAGTCGAAACTGCTGTTATTAAATCCATGTTTGGAGGAAATGACATGAACCGAAGAAGGTTTATAAACGCTGTCGGCGAAAGTACATTTAAGGCAGCATTGCTATCTGTACTTCCTATGGGATTGTTACAAGCTTGTGCTAACGACACCAAGAAAAAAGTAGAAAACGGTGGTGCTTCGGCCAAAACTACTTCAAAACTAGAAAAGACAAAACTAAATATTGGTTTTGTTCCTATTACTTGTGCTACGCCAATTATTATGTCCAAACCAATGGGCTTTTATGAAAAATATGGACTAGATGTCGATGTTATCAAAACTGCTGGTTGGGCTGTAGCTAGGGATAAAAGTTTGAACAAAGAATACGATGCATCGCATATGTTAACTCCAATGCCATTGGCAATGACTATTGGGTCTGGTTCTGTAGCTTCATCTTATATTATGCCAGCTGTTGAAAATATTAATGGTCAAGCCATCTGTTTACACCTAAAGCATAAAAATAAACGTGATCCCAAACAATGGAAAGGATTCAAATTTGGAGTTCCATTCGAATATTCGATGCACAACTTCTTGCTTCGATACTATGTAGCCGAATTTGGTCTAGATCCAGACAAAGATATCCAAATACGTGTAGTTCCACCACCAGAGATGGTAGCGAACCTTAGAGCAGGAAATTTAGATGGTTACCTCTCTCCCGATCCTTTTAACCAAAGGGCTGTATATGAAAATGTTGGTTTTTTACATATGCTAACTAAAGATATTTGGGAAGGACATCCATGCTGTGCTTTTGCTTGTAGTGAAGAATTTGCTACGAATAACCCTAACACTTATGCTGCTTTATTTAGTGCGATTATAGATGCTACACAATTTTCTTCAAAACATGAAAACAGGCAATCTATAGCTGAAGCTATTTCTCCTAAAAACTACTTGAATCAACCTCCTTCTGTTGTTGCCCAAGTACTTACTGGTAAATATGCTGATGGTCTTGGTAATGTTAAGAATGCTCCTGATCGTATAGGCTTTGATCCTTTCCCTTGGCATTCTATGGGAGTCTGGATTCTAACACAAATGAAACGTTGGGGATATGTAGAGAAAGAAATTGACTACAAAGCCATTGCCGAAAAAGTGTATTTGGCAACAGATTGCGGAAAGAAAATGAGAGAATTAGGGTACGAAGCACCTAATACTACTTACAAAAAGCATTACATCATGGGTAAAGAGTTTGACCCTAATAAACCTGACGAGTATATTAATAGTTTTGCCATAAAAGCAACAAAAGCAAATTGATAGAAGACTAAAAGTCATTAAAAGCATCTTTTGAATTTAGTTCAACATCTCATCACACTTTTTCCCTGTGTGTAAACAATCTTGAACCATATTCGATATGACGTAAACTTGACTTTTAAACATCATCATTTTGTATTCAAGTTTTTATTTATAAATATTATGACTCAAACCCTATTAGTATTTAACCTGAATTGTGCAGTAGAAAATCTATTTAAAAAGTATTCTACTGCATAATTTTAATTTAGGTTGAATAATTAAAAAGCATCGTATTATCCAAATACAAAAGTCTACCCCAAATACCCCTTAATACCAATTATAAATGAGACTGCTCTATAAGTTCTTACTGAATTTATGTCCTAAAATTTTCAAGTGAAATGCATCACTATGACCTGGAAGACTCATAGTTTTGGTTACGACTAAAAGTCTTTTTCTTTTTTCTAGCTTATTGATGTAAGCTATAGGCTTAAGCCATAAGCTACACGAATCTAGATAAGGGCTACTGCTTAAAGCTTAATGTATATAGCCATTGATAAAATTTTTAGAAACTCAAAGTGAGATACACTAAAACACATAGTTTTAACCATTCTTGAGGTCAATAAAGATCTTTCTTGAATTTTATAACTTCCTATCTGATTTTTCAATCAAGAAAGTCGAATTAAATTTTTAGTCTGTGTTTGAGACTTAAAATTTCTAAACTGATCTGGGGTTAGTTTGCACATTTTTTTAAACAATCTCACGAAATAAGAAGAATCACTATAATTCAATTCGTTTGAGATTTGAGAGATCGATAAATCGGTATGAATTATCAAGCGTTTAGCTTCCAAAATAATACGATCCATCAATAATTCTGAAGGTACTTTCGCTACTATTTTTTTACATAAGTAACTAAGCTGTTTTGTACTCAAACTCATCTTATCGCAATAAAAACTCAAGGGACGATGCTCTTTAAAGTTTTTTTCTATCAAATCGTTAAAGATGTTAAACTGTACTATTTCATAGTTATAGGCATATTCTGGATGCTGCTTCTTTAATAGTTTTCTGGAGAGATTGATAAGTATCGTGTTCAAATACATTCTTATCATTTCATGATAATCTAATTCTCTTTGATGGTATTCTTTGTCCATTAATTGGTAAAAACCATAAATCTCTTCTGTTTCGCTTTTATTTAAGGCGATGTGAGGAATGCTTGATTGCGCTCTAAAGAAAGGAAAACGAGCTAGGTTATCTTGCTTGAAATCCAACATAAAATAAGGCTTTGTAAAAAAAAGAATGTACCCATCAATATCAGAACTCATATTCCATCGATGAATTAAGCCTGGTGCCAATACATACATAGCTCCTGGATGTACCTCATATTCTTTAAAGTCGATATAATGCTTACCGCTACCCTTGGTTACTAATAGCATTAAATAAAAATCATGTGCATGGGGCACTTCAATAAATAAATTTTCTTTTACATGATCACTGAATTTCCTAATATAAAAGTTACTATCAAAGTCCATGCATTTACAATAATCTTTAAAATTCGAAATATTGAAAACGGGGGGTGTTTTGTACGGGACATTCATTGTTTCTATTTAGCTAATGGATTAATTAGGGCTCTTAAAGTTTTTCTTATCGCATTTATTTCAATATCAATACTATCTGTGATAGAATTTATGCATATCTATTCAGTTCGCCCCCCTTTTTTTAATAAAAATGCGATGTGCATTTTGACATATTTAAAATTCGCCCCTTCTAAAATGGCTCTTTATTTATTACATCCTCAGCTAAAAAACATAAAACTCTAATAATCAGATGCAAGTAATCAATGCTGAAATCAACCTAAAAGCATAATTTTACACTTGTTTATTTACACTCATGAAAAAAATCATCTTGGTTACTGGCGCTTCTTCGGGTATCGGAAAAGCAACTGCTTTACAACTTATTTCGGAAGGACATAGGGTGTACACGGTAGCACGTCGTGTAGAAAAAATGAATGACATCTCTGAAAAAGGTGGATTCCCAATACAAATGGACATCACTAAAGAAATTGATATCAATTATGTAGTAGACACCATCATTGAAAAAGAAGGACGTATTGATGTATTATTCAACAACGCTGGTTATGCTATATATGGAGCTATAGAGGATATTAAGATTGATGAAGCTAGGCGACAATTTGAAGTTAACCTTTTTGGTTTAGCAAATATTACCCAAAAAGTACTTCCGCATATGCGCTCCCAAAAAAATGGACTCATTATTAACACCTCATCCATGGGTGGTAAAATGTATACGCCACTTGGTGCTTGGTATCATGCTACTAAGTACGCTCTCGAAGGTTGGTCTGATTGCCTTCGATTGGAAGTAGCACCTTTCGGAATCGATGTGGTGATCTTAGAACCAGGAGCTATTAATACTGAATTTGGAGATGTCATGCTACAACCTATGGTCGATAGATCCAAAGGCGGTGCTTATGAAGACCTTGCCAAAGCAGTAGCTGAAGCTACTGGAGCATTGTATCAAAAAGAAGGAGGATCACCTGTTTCGCTAATAGCCAATACTGTTTCTAAAGCCATAAAAGCATCTAAACCTAAAACGCGTTATCTAGTTGGAAAATTTGCAAAGCCCATGGTATTCATTAGAAAATATTTTGGTGATCGTATTTTTGATAAAGCTGTTATGTTACAAATTAACCAGATTATTAAAAAGAGTACATCTTAATTTTACAGAAAAACAACTTCTTACACGCCCTTCGGGCTATCGCTCAGGATTCGGTAAGAAACGAACGCCGAGCGATAACCAAGGAGTCATGAACTTTTCAATATTAAACTAAAACTTCTTGGCGAAGTTCTTTTGCTACTGAAACTAACTTTTTTAACGCCGCTTTTGTTTCTGGCCAATCTCTCGTTTTCAATCCGCAATCTGGATTGATCCACAAATTCTCGTTAGGGATTAATGTTCCTGCTTTTTCAATAAGTGATTTCATTTCTAATACTGAAGGAATTCTAGGAGAATGTATGTCATAAACTCCAGGGCCTATTTCATTAGGATATTTAAAATCCGAAAATGCTTCCAAGAGTTCCATTTCTGATCTGGAAGTTTCGATCGTAATGACATCTGCATCCATTTCGGCAATACTTTCAATAATATTATTAAACTCGGAATAACACATATGCGTATGTATCTGCGTTTCATCTGCTACAATACTTGCAGAAATCCTGAATGCCTCTGCTGCCTTTTCTAAATATTTTTTCCAATCTTTCTCACGTAATGGTAGTCCTTCTCGAAAAGCGGGTTCATCTATTTGAATCACCTTAATCCCATTATCCTCCAAATCACTTACCTCATCGCGTATCGCCAAAGCAATTTGCTTGGTAGTCAATTCTCGGGGCTGATCGTTTCTTACAAAAGACCATTGCAAAATGGTGACAGGCCCTGTTAACATTCCTTTTACCAGCTTTGTAGTCAAACTTTGTGCAAAATTTGTCCAGTCTACTGTCATAGCTGTAGGCCGAAATACATCTCCATAAATAATTGGTGGTTTCACACATCGAGTTCCATAGCTTTGTACCCAACCAAAATCTGTAAACGCAAAGCCTTCTAATTGCTCCCCGAAATATTCGACCATGTCGTTACGCTCAAATTCTCCATGTACCAAAACATCTAAGCCTATCTCTTCTTGAAAACGAATACTTTCTTCTATCTCTTCTTTGATAAAATCTTTATAAAGTGCCTCACTCGCTAAGCCTTTTTTATATTTCGAACGCCAAGAGCGCACCTCTTTGGTTTGAGGAAATGAACCTATAGTCGTGGTAGGGAAAAGAGGCAACTGCAATTCGGTTCTCTGTAACTCTTGACGTTTTTTAAATATGCTTTTTCGTTCACTATCTCCTACTGTCAATCTAGCAACTCTTTCTTTTACTGCTTTATTATGAATCCATTCTGAAATACTTTTCTCATTGAACGCCTTTTTATTTTCAACGAGCCTTGTTTTTGCTAGTGTGTTTTCTGTCTTATTTATAATAGATTTTAAATCATGAAGCTCTCCTACTTTTTGCTTAGCAAACGCCAACCAAGGAAGTACCGCTTCGGGTAATTTCTTATGATCTTTTTCTAAATCTAAATCGTATGGAGCATGTAGTAAAGAACAAGAGGTACTTATCCAAATCCGTTCTTCCCCTATTTTTTCTATCGCTTTATAAATCGTAGCAATACTTTTTTCATAATTATTCTTCCAAATATTTCTTCCTTCTACAACTCCTAAAGAAAGTATTACATCGCTTTTTAAATTACTATCCAGTACACGATCTAGTTCATCACTAGCACATAGATCTAAGTGTAACACATGTATAGGTAATGAGGTTACTGTAGGCAGATTATCTAGATAAGCTCCAAAATAAGATGCTAATACTATTTTTAGTTGAGGAAATTTTTCCGCTAATAAAAAATAGGTTTGCGTGATCGCCTTTTTCTCTTCGGGTTGTAAATCTAACGCCAAGCAAGGTTCATCAAATTGAATATGGGTCGCTCCACTATACAATAAACCTGTAATGATTTGCTGATAAACAGGCAGCAATCTATCTAATAATGATATACGATGAAAGCCTTCTTCTTTCTCTTTTCCTAATAACAAAAAGCTTACTGGTCCTAAAAGTACTGGAGTAGTATCAACCCCTAAGGACTTCGCTTCATTGTACTCGTCTATAATTTTTTCTGAAAACCAAGAGAAGGTTTGTTCTTTATAGAATTCGGGTACGATATAGTGATAATTGGTATTGAACCATTTGGTCATTTCCATTGCCGTGACATCGATACCCTCTCTTTGAGCTCCTCTTGCCATAGCAAAGTATAGATCAAAGTGATTTTCTTTTAATGCCTCATATCTCTTCGGAATACATCCTAAGGTTAATGACATATCCAATACTTGATCGTAAAATGAAAAATCATTTGAAGGAATAAAATCAATTTCTTGTTTTCGCAACAACTGCCAGTTTTCTTTTCTAATTGTTGCACCAACAGCCACGACTTCATCAATCGTAGTATTTCCCTTCCAATAGGATTCTAATGCTTTTTTAAGTTCTCGTTTTCTTCCTATTCTGGGTAACCCCAATACTTTTGTTTTCATCTATTTGCTTAGTTATAATTTCTAAACAAAATTCCAAACACTCATCACATATTCCACATTTAATTCAAAAAATAGATTTTAAATCTTAATTTTGATTTTATTCAGAATTTATTCCTTTTCATATAATCTTAAATTCAACTTTCAGAAAAATATTCTAGCATGACCTTAGACACGATTGATCTCCGTATACTGAATCTACTTCAACTAAATGCCAAATTGACGAATAAGGACATTGCACAAAAGGTGAATCTATCTCCGACTCCTGTTTTCGAACGGATTAAAAAACTAGAAAAACTAGGATTTATAGAAAAATATGTCGCTATCTTAAATGCGGATCTCTTAGAGAAATCGCTTACGGTATTTTGTAATATCACCTTAAAAGAGCACACCAAAGAAATCGGAAATCAATTTGTAAAAGATATCAAATCGCTAACTGAAGTTACCGAATGTTATAATATTTCGGGAGACTATGATTTTTTATTGAAAATTCAAGTTGCCGATATGAAAGCATATCAAAATTTTGTATTGAATCGTCTTGGGGAAATTCAAAATATAGGAAGTGCTCACAGTACTTTCGTAATGGGAACGATTAAGCAATCTTACCTATTGCCTATTATCTAATTTCACTTAATTTGTATTATAATACCAATTAAGCCTTACTATGAAAATCAATATTGATTTCTTGAATACCATCTTAATACTGATTGCATTATTATTGGCTTTTTTATTTCCTGTAGAAGTTTTCTTGATTGCTTATGCTACGCTAGGCCCTCTTCATTATTTAACTGAAATCAAATGGATAAAAAGTCAAGATTACTTTATTAAGAATAATCGTTATTGGGTTTATTTGGCACTACTTTTCTGTTTTATTTTTTGTCTGCCCTACCTATTTTCTCTTTCTAAACTAATTCCAAATATAGACCTCCACTTTTTCGATACTTGGAGCTCTCAAGGGAAAAGTTATATTAATTGGGTATTATCCTCTGCTTTGATCATTGCTTTTTCTGTATTGCTGATCAAAAACAAACTTTACAGAACAATCGTTATTATAGGTGGGATTATTTTTTCTGTAATTCTAAATTTACTTTCTTCATCATACAATCTTTGGATTGGTGTTTTCTTACCTACGCTAATACATGTTTATCTTTTCACAGGTCTTTTTATGATCTACGGAACGTTAAAAACGAATGCTAAAATAGGATGGCTTAATATATTATTAATAGTACTGGTTCCTTTTATCATTTGGTTAGCTCCTATCAATCCTCTCGATTTTTTAATCACCGAAAAAGTAAAAACAGTATTCACACAAAATAGCTTTCATTATTTAAATGTCCATTTGGGGCAATTACTAGGAGTTAAAAATCAGTCTAAATTTTTCTTTTACGAAGTCATTGACATCAAACTACAGATTTTCATTGCCTTCGCCTATTTTTACCACTACCTCAACTGGTTTTCTAAAACTACCATAATTGGCTGGCATAAAAATTTGAACACTCGAAGTACTTCTTTACTTATAATCTTATGGATGGTCTTTGTGGCGTTATATGCTATTGACTATCGATTAGGGTTTACGGTATCGCTTTTCATTAGTGTTTTACACGTAATATTGGAATTCCCTGTGAACGTTTTATCTATTAAAGAAATTAGTAAACGGGCTTTAATGGTATTTACCAAATAATTTAGATGCCTCGTTATAAGTAGATTCAAAACGAAATACATCGATATTATGATTGGCTTTTTGGGTCGTAAAATAGGAGACCATTTTTTCTGTAGGCATGTTTCCTACTAATTCATCTTTTGCCATTGGACAACCTCCAAAACCTTGTATAGCTCCATCGAAACGTCTACAACCCGCTTTGTATGCTGCATCAACTTTCTCGAACCAAGTACTGGGTGTGGTATGCAAATGTGCTCCAAAAGTAACTTCGGGATATTGCGGAATCAGCGTCTCAAATAAATGTGTGATCGTTTTGGAAGTTGAGGTTCCTACCGTATCACTCAGTGAGATGATACGAACGCCCATCTCCACTAATTTTTGAACCCAGTCACTAACAATACTAGGATTCCAGGGTTCTCCATAAGGATTTCCAAATCCCATACTAATATAAACGACTAGCTCTTTCTTTGCTTCTGCTGTAATGGAAACGATTTCTTTTAAAATCTCTTGAGACTCTGCAATAGTTTTATGCGTGTTACGCATTTGGAATGTTTCAGAAATTGAAAAAGGGTATCCTAAATAATCGACTTTCTCTTGATCTGCCGCTGCTTTTGCCCCTCGAACATTGGCAATTATAGTTAGTAACTTTGTATTTGTTCTGGATAGATCAATCCTAGACAATACTTCTGAGGTATCTGCCATTTGAGGAATGGCTTTAGGAGAAACAAAACTCCCAATATCTAGGGTATGAAAACCACACTCTACTAACATCTGCAAATACCCTACTTTTTCTTCTGTAGGAATAAATGGTTTAATTCCCTGCATGGCATCACGAGGGCATTCGATGAGTTGTATTTCTGGTCTATCGTTTATAGCTTTATATTTTAATTGGAAGTCAGAAGTCGCGAGAGTTTAAACCCTACAATTAATTACAGTCAACTGACAATTAGAATCCTAATATTACTTTAGAAATATAAAAAAACAAAAAGATTCCGAAGATATCATTACTTGTTGTTATAAAAGGCCCCGTTGCAATAGCAGGATCTATACCTCTTTTATCTAAGATTATAGGCACAAAAGTCCCAATAAGCGAAGCTATAATAATCACTAACAACATTGACAATGCAATGGTAAATGTCACTAAAGAAGGTTGTCCAACAATAAAACCGAATAGAATTACAAGCATCCCCAAGGCAATTCCATTAATTAAACTCAACCCTATTTCCTTTAGCAAACGATCCCACAAACTTCCTTTTACATTATCATTTGCTAATCCTTGTACAATAATCGCACTAGATTGTACGCCTACATTTCCCGCCATTGCAGCAATAAGTGGGGTAAAGAAAAAGAGTATTGGAAAATGTTTCAATGCATCTTCAAAACCTTGCATGATGTAAACACTTCCTAATCCACCAAACAATCCTAATACTAACCAAGGCAAACGAGCCTTAGTGAGTTCAAAAATGCTATCATCGGCTTCGACATCTGCAGAAATACCTGCTGCCATTTGATAATCTTTTTCTGCTTCGTCCTTAATGTAATCGACAATATCATCGATGGTAATACGCCCCATTAATCTCCCTATTTCATCTACTACAGGTATCGCTTCTAGGTCATATTTTTGCATTACTCTAGCGACATCATCGGAAGTCGTATTTACCGATACAAAATCTACTTTTGGAATATATATTTTACTAATATTAAAGTTTTGAGGGGCTACCATTAAATCACGAAGAGATAACCGTCCTTTTAACTTCCCTGCATCATCGACTACATAAATAGAATGTACACGCTTTACATTTTCCGCTTGTGCTTTTATTTCATTCAAACATTGTGGGACTGTCCAATTTTCATTGACCTGCACCAATTCCTTGGCCATTAATCCCCCTGCACTATCATCATCGTAACGAAGTAAATCAACAATTTTTTCAGCATGTTCTTCATCTTCAATTTCAGAAATTACTGTTTCCGCTTTAGCTTGAGGCAATTCATTAATGATATCGGCAGCATCATCGGTATCTAATTCTTCAATTTCTTCGGCAATCTCTTTTGCCGATAAATTCTTAAAGATACTTTCTCGAAAATCTTCTTCTAATTCCATCAAGGCATCGGAAGTCTTTTCTGAATCTAAAATTTTAACTATATAAGTTGCCTCTTCTGTCTTTAGTTTTTCTAGGATTTCGGCAATATCTGCAAAGTGAAGGTCACTTAGTAACTCACTTAACTTTTCTTCTTTTTGATCTTCTATAAGATTTTTAATCTCCTCGGTAAAGTCTTTGGTAAGTTCGAATGCCATAAGTCTTCCGTTATTAAGTGAAACTACAAGCTACAAAGATAAAAAACCAAGTTTGCTCAATTGTGGTGAATGTAGTTGTTTTTACAAATATTTAAGCCTTAATTATAGTGTAGTTTCTATCAATTTTGTCAATTCGAAAAAAGCTTCGACCGAAAGTTGCTCTGGGCGTTTTTTAAACACCTCATTAGAAGTTACTTCTTCGGGAAGCCCCATAGATTTCAAACCATTACGAATCGTTTTTCTACGTTGATTAAAACATAATTTCACAATTCTTATAAATAATTTTTCATCGCAAGGAAGTGTATCCGCTTCTTTACGAATCAATCGCAATACACCACTATCCACTTTCGGTGGTGGATTAAATACATCTGGCGGAACCGTAAATAAATATTCGGCTTCATAAAAAGCTTGAGTGATTACCGAAATAATTCCATAAGCTTTACTTCCTTCTTTTTCACAAATTCGTTGTGCCACTTCTTTCTGAAACATCCCTGTAAATTCGGGCACCAAATGTCTATTCTCTATGGCCTTAAATACAATTTGAGAGGAAATATTGTATGGGAAATTCCCCGTAATTGCAAAAGGTTCGTTGTTAAATAGGCTAGTTAAATCTACTTTTAAAAAGTCGGCTTCTTTGATATTAAAAGAACCCATTTTATTAATAGCACTATTGTGCTCTAAAGAAAAATGAGTGTTCAAATATTCGATAGATTCAGTATCTAAATCTAAGGCAATTAAGTTGAAATCTTTCTTTAAAATATATTTGGTTAACACTCCTGTACCTGGACCAATTTCAACAATATTGGTGTATCCATTTCCGGTTAATGTATTCCCAATGCGTTCTGCAACACTTTCATCGTTTAAAAAATGTTGCCCTAAATGCTTTTTTGCTCGTACAGGAGAATTAGAATTTTTAAGCCTATCTTCTTTAGTATATTTCGATTTATACTTACCCATCGATTTCAGTAATTACTTGTAATCCTGTAGAAAAATCGACATAACTCCCTCTAAATTGAGTGTGTTTTGCTAAAATTTCATCTAAATCATTTTTGATAAAATTATCAACCAACGTCTTACTTTCCGAAATATATTGAGTACTGTATGTTACCCCTCCCATTTCTTCATCGACAAGTACTTGTGATATAATCGCTTTTTTAAATTTCCCTGAAGCTAACATCGCAGGAATAAAGGTTTGTTTCATCCAAAACAACCAATCGAATTTAATTTCTTCACTGACATTCGTAGTGATATTATATATGTACATCTTACCTTTTTAATGTTGCAAAGATAAGGCTATTTATTAGGCCGAATTTCATTACTAAAAGCAGCTTGTTAGCACCACTTTTGACCCAAATTACCATGTTAGTTGTTATTAATCTAAAATTGATACGACTGAACAAGCGTTCTATAAAAAAACATTAAAATGAAAAAAACAATAGTTATAATAGGATTGTTACTGAGTGCTCAGTTACTTCAAGCACAAGTACCTGCTTCATTTTTCACAAAAGCAGATCAATTTTTCAAAACCTATATTTCTAATGGAAAAGTAAAATATAGTGAAATCAAAAAAGACACTTCTTCTTTGGATAATTTGATTGCCGACATAGCTTCTGCTACGCCTTCTAAAAGTAATGCTTCTAATTTCCAAGCCTTTTATATTAATGCTTATAATTTATTAGTCATTAAAGGAGTGGTAAACAATTATCCTACGAAATCACCATTAAACATCAATGGTTTTTTTGATGGAAAAAAATATACCGTAGCTGGACAAAAAACTACTTTGAATGGTATTGAAAATAACATTTTAAGAAAAAATTATTCTAAAGAGCCTCGTTTTCATTTTGTATTAGTATGTGCCGGTTTAGGTTGTCCTCCTATTATTAATGAAGCTTATACTCCTACTCTTTTAGAAAAACAATTACAGAGACAAACAACTATAGCGATTAACAATCCAGACTTCATCAAATATGATGGAAAAAGATTGAAAATTTCGCAAATCTTCGAATGGTACCCTAAAGACTTCAAGCAATTTGGATCTTATGTAGACTTTGTAAATAAATACAGAAAAGAAAAAGTACCTAATAAAACTAAAGTAGGTTTTTACCCATATAACTGGAGTCTTAATAAAATTTAATATTACATCAAACTAAACGTCATGAAAATCACAAAACACATTTTACTTATTTTCCTTACTCTAGGAATTATATCTAGCAGTTATGCACAAGAAGATGATGGTATATCAAATATTCAAACCTTTACTCCTTCAAAGTTATTAAAGAAGGGTCAATGGGATATTAAAATCTTTAATAGTTTGTATACGCAAACTGAAAGAACAGATGAAAACTCATCATCAGTATCTATTCCTAGAGAAAACTTTTTTACAAGTACCAATGAATTTTTTACTGGAATAAGCGAAACATCTAGAGTAAATGTTGGTTTAATCATACAAGTAAGATCTAATACTTTTGGCGGCAGAGGCGCTTTAAGTGTTGGAAGACTTGAAAATGACAGACAAACAAGCCGCTTTGGTGTTTCTCAAATAGCACCATCTATTAGAGTTCAACCATTCAAAAACATTGGTAATTTCTCGATCACTTCATCTCTTTTTATTCCTGTATTTGAAGATGCTCCTGGAGCTTTTTTAGACCAACGAAGTTTTGCTTGGGATAATAAATTTTTCTACGATCGTACTTTTGGAGGAAATAAATGGCAGTTATTTACTGAAGTTGATTTAAAATACAATTTTGGAGATAATCGTGAAAATGTAGCCTCTGACGAAAATAGTGGAGAGCGTTTTGCTGGTAAGAGTTTGTTTCTCCCGGTTAGTGCCTTTTTAAGTTATTTCCCTTCATCAAAATCTACTGTATTTATTAATGGACAACAAACCTTTTTAATTGGAATTGACAATCCTCAATTTAATGGAGGAGAAAACTTCTCACAAAGAGGTACTCTATTAGGCTTTGGTGGAAAATACCAATTGACAAGAGTTTTTAACCTAGAAGCTTCATTCTCAAAATTTGTAGCAGGAAATAATTTCCAAGGGTTAGGCCAAACATTTAGCCTTGGCGCAAGGTTTTTATTCTAAAAAAACAACATAATTATATTATGAAAGCCAGATTTATTTCTGGCTTTTCATTTAACTGCTTTCCTTTTGACTATTTTTGAGTAATGAAAAGCTACATCTTACTACTATTATTTTTCGTTGGATTGTTTGTTAATGCTCAAAAAAATGTAACGAGTATTAGGTTTCAAGAACACAAAAAAACTAAGGAGTCTTTTCTAAAGAAAATCATTTCTACACGTGTTGGGCAGCCTTTAGATTCTATCCAAATAGAAAAAGATATCCGCCTACTTAAAAGACTTCCTTTAGTAAGTCATGCCTATTACCAAACGAATAAAAAAGGGACTGGATATGAAGTAGTTTATGGTATTCAAGAAAATCATACCATTATCCCTTCTTTTGATTTCTATAGTACAGATGATGGTGAAGTTGCTTATCGTGTTGGATTATACGATTACAACTTTTTAGGGCGCAATTACACCCTAGGAGGAATACTTCAAAAAGATATTTTTTATTCCTATGGAATAAACTTTAGAGCTCCTTTCTTATTCAACAAGCGCTTTGGTCTAGCTATTAATCACAGTAACCTTACTACTCAAGAACCTGTGTTTTTAAATAACGGTACCGCAGATTATAAGTATAATAACACCTCGTTCGAAGCTTTGGCTTTGATTCAATTAAACACCAAACATCGATTAGAAATTGGCGGGAATTACTTCACTGAAGATTACAAGTATTTATCTGGTGCTACGGATGAAAGTGTCCCTCAGGATTTCAAGGTTAAAAAGTTTTTAACGAAACTCATTTACGAATACAATAATCTCGATTACTACTATCAATACGTTTCTGGGTTTCGAAGTGTTTTAAATTTCCAACGTGTTATTAGCACAGAGGATGTACTCCCCGATTTTCTTATTTTCTTTAATGACTTTCATTATTTTTTTAGAATTGGAAAAAAAGGAAATTTAGCAAATCGACTTAGAGTTGGTTTGGCCACTAATGATGATAGTCCCTTTTCTCCTTTTGCTGTCGATAACAACTTAAATATTCGTGGCGTTGGGAATACCATTGATAGAGGTACAGGAGTGATTGTCTTAAATACCGAATACAGGCACACGCTTTGGGAAAAGAAAAACTACATCCTTCAAAGCAATACTTTTATTGACGCAGGAACGTGGAGGAACCCAGGTGGAGATTTTGGAGATTTTAGCCAAAGCCAAAATGTGCGTGTTTATCCTGGGGTAGGGTTACGATTTACACATAAAAAAATCTTTAATGCTACTTTCCGAATCGATTATGGAGTTGGAGTCACTGAAGACTCAACACAAGGTTTTGTATTTGGTATTGGACAGTATTTCTAAACCCCAAAATACAAAGCCAACATCGCTAAAATTGCAGGTAATGATTGAGTAAAAAATATTTTTCTTTCAGCCGTTAACGCCCCATAAATACCTGCAATAGTTACACAAGCTAGAAAAAAGAAAGCTATTCTACTGCTCCACAATCCATCTTGTATAAACAAAGACCATAGCAACCCCGCAGACAAAAAGCCATTATACAAGCCTTGATTTGCCGCTAAGGCTTTTGTTTTAGGAAATAAATCTTTTGGAAAATTTCTGAAAATCTTAGGGCCTTTGGTTTCCCATGCAAACATTTCGAAGTAAAGTATATAGATATGAAATAAGGCAACAATACCAATCAATATATCTGAAATAATCATCTGCTAAATATTTTAATGAACCAACAAGTAATGAGAATCTCCATTACAATTTAAAACTCCCTTATTACTTCCATTGCTGAAGCGCCATATTATAAAGTAAATCGTAATAGTCCCAACCAACAGCCCGTGCAGCTAATAAGGAAAGACTATCTTGATTTTTTCGATGCCCCCTAGAAGGGCCTGTCATATTAGGTTTTAAGTTTACATCAAACAAAAAATACTTTCTAGCTTGATCTGCTCTACAATCAATTCTTATAGGAGCTTTAATCGATAATAATTCTGCTGCTGCTATACATTCGGCCATGACTTTCTTGATTGACTTGCTCTTTATTTCCTGCTTATCTATAACACCACTGTTTTCCATCACTGCTACAATGCCATTATAAGGAGCAATCCCATTCTCATGATTGAATCGTTTTACTGGAGGCAGACACCATGGACTTTCTTTCTCAACACTCTTTCCTTTGATTTTATATTCTCCTTTAGGCATTAACGTAATTGTTATTTCTTGCCCATTCAAAAAAGGCTCTACATAAACCGAATCTCCATAGTCTTTACTATTCAATATAAACGATAATTTCTTTTGAAACTCTTTCTCATTTGCAATCATAAAAACCCCTTGACTTCCACGCCCTCGAAGAGGTTTCATCACTAAAGGGAATTGCATTTCTGAAGGAACAGTATATTTTAAATCATCTATCAATACAGCAATAGGTATTGACAAGCCATTTTTACTTAACAATAAATTGGTCTCCCATTTATCATCGAAGCGATCTACCACATGGGGATCTTGTCCTATGACTCTAAAAGTCCCTCCAATATATTTTTCAATAGGGTGACCTTTATATAAAATCGTATTTAACCAAAATACATTAGCCCCTTTATCGATGGCTTCGATTATACCTTCTTCCGAATCTGGAAATACCCAATCATAATCTTTAAAAACATCTGGTTGATCTACTGGAGTTATGACTTTAATATTATTTTTAATTAACTCAACAGCAATATCAGCACCACTATCCGAATATCCACCTGGTTTCATTGGTTTTTGTATGCCATTGATCATTGGAGGCATTTCTGCTTGATAAAGAATTGCTATTTTATCCATAATTAAATACTCTTACCTCTTTAAGATACAAAAAAAACTCCTGTAACACTTCGTTACAGGAGTTTTCCTATTTTATAAAATGCTTTTTTTATCTAAATACAATATAAGTACTTAATACAACTACAGTAATAATTATACCAACTGGCATAACATATTTCCAAGGAGTTACATCAACATCTTTAGTATACTCTAACACATAGTCTGTTTCTCTTGGCTTCATTTTACCTATAATTAGCATGATAATTACTGTAACTACAAATATGATTGCCATAACATGTAAAAAATGTGGAAATTCAACTCCTATAGCTTCAAGAATCACAAAACTTAAATAAGACACAAAAGCAAAAATAATCCCCACCTTTGCCGCAATAGCAGGAACTCTTTTAGTTGAAAAACCAACTAAAATAGCTGCTAAAATTGGAATATTATAAAAACCATTCAGTTTTTGTAAATATTCAAAAATATTATCCGCATTGTATAAGAATGGAGCTATACACATAGCAACAATCGCTAAACCAATCCCAAAACGTTTACCAACAGCTACTACCTTAATTTCTGGTGCTTCTTTATTAATAAACTGTTTATAAATATCTATCCCAAATAAGGTTACACAACTATTCAAAGCAGAATTGAACGAACTTAAAATAGCTCCAAACATTACTGCTGCAAAAAAACCAACTAATGGCTTAGGTAACACTGCTGCTACAAGTTCGGGATATGCTTGATCTGCCTTCGTTAAATTACCGTCAAAATAATGAAAAGCAATGACCCCTGGCAACACTACTATAATAGGACCTAAAACCTTTATAAATGCAGCAAGTATAAGCCCTTTTTGTCCTTCAATTAAACTTTTGGCTCCAAGAGCACGCTGAATAATTTGCTGATTGGTTCCCCAATAAAACAACTGCACTAACATCATACCTGTAAATATCGTTGCAAAAGGAATCTGAGATTCAGCTCCCCCAATAACACTCAACTTTTCAGGGTGCGCAGTGTTCAATTGATGCATTCCTGCGAAGAAATCCCCTTCCCCTAATGCGATTAGACCAAATATCGGAATTAACAAACCTCCAATTAATAAACCTATTGCATTAATTGTATCAGAAACAGCTACTGCTTTTAATCCTCCAAAAACAGCATAAATAGCACCAATAACTCCAATAGCCCAAACACAAATCCATATGGCCGCCCATTCACTAATACCTAGCATTTCTGGGAGTCCAAACATAGAACTTATCCCTAAAGCTCCTGTAAACAAAACTATTGGCAACAAAACAGTAAGGTAACCCGTTAAAAATAAACCTGAAGTTAATGCTTTCACCCCTACATCAAACCTTCTTTCTAAATAAGTTGGTAATGTACTAATACCTCCTTTAAGGTATTTTGGAAGAATAAAAATTGCTGTTATTACTATAGCAATTGCAGCTAAAGTTTCCCAAGCCATAACCAAGATACCTTCAGAATATGCGGATCCATTCAAAGCAACAATTTGCTCTGTAGAAAGGTTGGTTAATAAAAGTGAACCTGCTATAACACCAGCAGTTAAGCTTCGACCCCCCAAAAAATAACCATCTGAAGATGATTCATCTGTTTTTCGAGTTGCCCACCAAGCAATCACTGCTACAAGTACTGTAAAACCTACAAAAGAAATTATTCCTAACATGTCATTTATTGTAATTTTATTTTTGAATAATTAAAATCTACTTTTAATAGCACTTCATTTAAAAATTGTCCTATTAATTTCACACCGAAAAACGCAATGAAATTATCTAAACGTTAATAGCTATAACTGTAATTAACGATCTTTGATTATTAATCATATACAAAAAGCTACTATTACATAAATGCAATAGTAGCTTTATTATATTTTTTATTTTTTTTATCTAAATATAATATAAGTACTTAATACAACTACAGTAATAATTATACCAACTGGCATAACATATTTCCAAGGAGTTACATCAACATCCTTAGTATATTCCTGTACATAATCGGTATCTCTTGGTTGCATTTTACCTATAACTAACATAATAATGACCGTTAACACGAATGTGATAGCTTGTACGTGTAAGAAGTGAGGAAATTCAATCCCTAAACCTTTAGATAATGCGATGTATATTACATAAGCGAAGAATGCAAATAACATCCCAACTTTTGCTGCTAATGCAGGGACTCTTTTTGTTAAGAAACCTACTACAATTATCGTTAGAATAGGAATACTATAAGCTCCATTTACTTCTTGTAGGTATCCAAACAAACCGTCTGAAGCGTAATATAAAAATGGCGCAATGATCATTGAAAATAATGCCAATACGATTCCAAAAGTTTTCCCTACCGATACTACTTTCTTTTCTTCTGCTTCCTTATTAATAAACTGCTTATAGATATCAATACCAAACAAAGTTACACAGCTATTTAAAGCCGAGTTAAACGAACTTAATATAGCACCAAACATTACAGCGGCAAAGAAACCTACTAATGGTTTTGGCAATACCTCTGAAACTAAGGCAGGATATGCTTGATCTGGATTAGGTAAATTACCTTTGTACATGTAAAACGCTATAATACCAGGCAACACTACAATGATTGGCCCTAATATTTTGATGAACGCTGCTAATAATAATCCTTTTTGTCCTTCTTGTAAATTTTTTGCACCCAACGCACGCTGAATAATCTGTTGGTTTGTCCCCCAGTAGAATAACTGAACTAACATCATTCCTGTAAAAATAGTTGCAAAAGGAATAGATGATTCACTACCACCAATAGCATTAAATTTTTCTGGATGTGCTTCTGTTAATGTCGTTAATCCGTCAGCAATACTTCCGTCTCCAATTGCTAATAAACCAAAAACAGGAATTAACAAACCTCCTATTAAAAGCCCTATCGCATTAATAGTATCGGAAACCGCAACTGCTTTAAGCCCTCCAAAGATTGCATATATAGAACCGATTAAACCAATACCCCAAACACAAATCCAAACAGAAGTCCATTCACTTACTCCTAGTAATGTAGGAAAGTCGAACATTGTGCTTATTCCCAATGATCCTGAATACAATACTATAGGTAATAATACAACTGCATAACCTGTAAGAAACAGCCCTGAAGTCATTGCTTTCGTAGTGGTATCAAAACGGCGCTCTAAATAAGTGGGAATTGTTGAAATACCCCCTTTTAAATACTTAGGTAAAATAAAAATTGCAGTAATTACCATTGCGATTGCAGCAAGGGTTTCCCAAGCCATTACTAACACTCCATCTTTATATGCAGCTCCATTTAGCCCAACAATTTGTTCCGTAGAAAGGTTTGTAAGTAAAAGCGAACCCGCTATTACTCCAGCCGTTAAGCTTCTACCTCCTAAAAAATAACCATCCGAAGATGTTTCATCAGTACTTCGGGTAGACCACCATGCTATAACAGCCACTAAGACTGTAAACCCAATAAAAGAAATTATTCCTATCATTTTATAATTTTTATCATAAGCGATTGCTAAAATATCATAAAAAACATTAAAAAAATCGTTGTAGTAGCTTTTTTTCAGTTATGCAACATTTATACCCTCAAATAAACCATTTTGACCAGTATTTCAATTAACACGGCGATTTCAAACCCATGCATAAATTAATATGTCACCCTATTATAAAAGCGTTTATAATGTATATTTGTAAGTAATCGCAATTTAAAGTAGTACCGATGCGCAAAAGAGTTACATTAAAACAATTAGCTGCCGAATTAGATTTATCCATATCTACAGTTTCTAAATCATTGAAAAACGATCCAGAAATTAGTCAAGAGACTATTGATCGTGTTAAAAAGCTAGCTAAAGAGAAAAATTATAGACCTAATGCACTTGCGGTAAGCTTGAAAAGCAGTAAAACTATGAGTATTGGAGTTATTGTTCCTGATATTTTGAACAATTTCTTCGCTAAGGTTTTATTGGGAATAGAGAAAGAAGCTACAAAAAACAACTACAAAATTGTAACTTGTATTAGTAGTGAATCGTACCAAAAAGAATTGGACTATCTTGATATGCTTTCTTATAATGGTGTAGACGGTTTTATTTTAGCTGCCAGTCAAGAATCACAAACAAAAGGCTTATTTGAGCATTTTAATAACATATTAAAAGACGATATTCCTATTGTAATGTTTGACCGTATCGTCGAGGATGTGTATTGCGATAAAGTAATTGTTAATGATAAGCAATCAGGAGAGGATGCCATTGACAAATTAGTCGCTTCTGGATGTAAAAAAATTGGTGTTGTTTCGAACATCCAAAAATTGAGTGTTGGTTTGGAGCGCTTAGAAGGTGCTGAAAGGACTCTTGCAAAACACAACATGGATACGGATATTTTGAAATTGAAGAAAAAAGAAGAATTTGAAGCTCAAATTGTTCGTTTCATAGAAGAAAACAATTACGATGCTATTCTTGGATTAGATGAGACTTCTGCAGTTAGCGCTATAAACGCAGCACAGATTATTGGGAAAAAAATACCCGATGACATACAAATTATTGGATTTACAGACGGAATTCTTTCTAAACATTCATATCCAAAATTAACCACCATTAGTCAAAACGCTAGTAAAATGGGAGAAGAAGCTGCAAAAATTCTAATCGACAAATTAGAGTTGCGAGCTGAAAAATACCTCCCCGAAACAAAGGTTATTAAAACCAAAATTATTGAACGCGGCACTACTAAATAATTAAAACCGAAAGACCACGAAAGACTTTTTTTACAACATATTTCCACTTCTTAAGCAATTAAAAACCTACTCTTTTGAAAAAGGGAAAGACGATTTAATTGCTGGAGTAACTGTTGGTATCGTATTAATCCCACAAGGTATTGCTTATGCTTTTTTAGCAGGGGTTCCTCCTATTTATGGGCTGTACTCTTGTATTATTCCTTTAATTATATATGCTTTATTAGGAACCTCTAATCATTTAAGTGTAGGCCCTGTAGCTGTAACCTCGATTATTTTAATGACCGGAATTAGCGTTTTAGCAGAACCTTTTTCCGAAGAATTCATAAACCTGTTACTCATTACAGGGTTAATGACAGGATTAATTCAAATTGTATTGGGAATTTTTCGAATGGGATTCTTAACCAATTTAATTTCCCAACCTGTTATTTCTGGTTTTATTTCTGCCGCAGCGATCATTATTATTATATCACAAATAAGCAATAGTTTGGGAATTAAAATCCCAAGAAAACTTTCTGCTTTTAATGCTATAGGCTATACGATTCAACATATTAATGAAACTCATATAATCACATTTGGGATAACTGCTTTTTCCATTGCTTTTTTACTTCTCTTTAGAAGAATCAACAAAAAACTACCCGCTGCACTATTACTAATTATTCTTTTTATTAGCCTAAGTTACTTTTTAGATTTAAAAAGTTATGGCGTTACTATTATCGGTGATATCCCTAGTGGATTTCCCGAATTTTCAATTCCAAATTTCAACTTTGAAACGATCAAAAAACTAATTCCTGCTGCCACAACTTTAACGTTGATTGGCTACATAGGAAGTGTCGGTATTGCCAAGTCATTTGAAATGAAATACCGAAATTATAAAGTATTCCCTAATAGGGAACTTATTGCCTTGGGTATTGCTAAGGTAGTCGGTACTTTTTTTCAAGGAAACTTAGTTTCGGGAAGCTACAGTAGATCTGCCATCAACGAAGATGCTGGTGCAAAAACACTATTATCTTCTATTGTTGTCGCTATCATCATTATATTTTCTTTACTGTATTTAACCCCGCTTTTATTTTTCTTGCCAAAAGCTATACTTGCAGCAATCATTTTAGTTTCTGTATTGAGTCTAATAAAAACGAAAGAAGCCATTCAATACTTTAATATAAGGATCGATGACTTTATTGTAATGTTTGTCACCTTTTCCACCTCCTTAATATTCAATATTAGTACTGGTATTTTAGTCGGAACTTTATTATCATTTGCAATATTTCAATATAAAAGTGCCACCCCTCATGTAGCAGAACTTGTAAAACTTCCAAACACTAATTATTACAGAAACATTAAACGTTTCCCTGAAGGAGAAAGCGTTTCCGAATATTCTATCCTTAGGTTTGATGACCAGTTGTATTTTGGTAATGCAAGCTACTTCAAGGAAATTATTTTTGGCCATTTGGAGAAAAAAGAGAAAAAGCCAAAATTTATTATTCTACACGCTAATAATATTCACAGTATTGACAGCACAGGAATTTATGCTCTCGAAGACCTTCAAGAAGAACTGACAAAAAAAGAGATCACAATTTTATTTTCTGGGCTTATTGGCCCTGTAAGAGATATTTTAATCCGAGCCGATTTTTTTAGTAGTGATCATGCTTCTAAACAGTTTATGAATATCTCTGACGCTGTAAATTACGCCAACACCCAACAAGACAATACTCCCGAGACTTCTTCACTAATTACGCAGCACAATACGCGAAAGCTCATTTTTTTCCTTAGAAAAAAGTCTTGATTTTTTCTTATAAAAAACTACTAAACATTATTGAAACAGCGATGAAATACTAAAATTAATCGTTTTAACGCAATAAACTAACAATTAGTTAATATTGAGAGTCACTTTGCAATATATATTCGCCAGCTGTAACTCAATTAAACAACAATGAAGAAACTCCTAAATTTCTTGATTCCTCTTTTATTTGTTAGTATTCCAATTTGGTCTCAAATTAACTACGAACAAACTCCCACGAAGTGGATGTATGGATGGACTAGCTTTCACCCAAACCTAGAGCGCTATCTAAACTCAGAAAAAACGATCCCGAGTATAATATCTGCTGACATGACGTTAAGTAGCGATACTGTTTATATGTTAAGCAGCAATGTTTACGTAACCAATGACGCTACATTAACCATCGAACCTGGAACTTTAATTCGATGTGATCACGAACATCCTGCCAGCTTGGTAGTAACAAGAGGAGCCAAACTAATAGCTGAAGGAAACAAAAATGCTCCAATCATTTTCACTTCTAGTAAAGCAGCCAAAGAAAGAAGTAGTGGGGATTGGGGAGGAATTGTCATCCTAGGAAATGGACGAATAAACACAGCTTCTGGCGTATCTGCAGTTGAAGGGAATTTTATTCCTAAATACTCTTTATATGGAGGTAACAATACAACTGAAGAGTCAGCTATCTTAAAATACATTCGCATAGAATTCCCTGGACATAAAATCAATCAATCTAAAGAATTGAATGGTTTGACACTTTGCGGGATAGGATCTAATACGATCATTGAAAATGTACAAATTAGTTATTCTTCTGATGACTCTTTCGAATGGTTTGGAGGTACAGGAAACTTTACCAATCTAATTTCTTATAAAGCAAAAGATGATGACTTTGATATCGCTAACGGCTTCATAGGCAGTCTTACTGAGATTGTTTCTATTCGTCATCCTTTCATCTCGGACACTAGTGGTTCTTATGCTATCGAAATTGATGGATACAACAAAGAAGAAGGGTTTTCTTCGGAAGCTGCTTTATCTACTTTGCGAGTTAAGAACGCCATGATCGTCAACCTTGCCGACCAAGAAAGTATTCACTTCATACACCCTGCTATCTCTGCTAAAAAGTTAGCACGGCTGAGCATGGAATCTTCTTGTATTTCTGGATTCTCTAATGGAATTAGATTAGATAACTCATTCAAAAAACAATCACAAGTAGATAGAAACATTAGGTTTAGCAATAATGTATTTAACATTAGTGAAGATGGACTAAAAACAAAGTACCCTGAAGCTATCAGTAACTCCAAAATGTTTAAAAAGAACAAATTCACCAAGTACTTTAAAGATGCTAAGGACATGTACACAAATCCTACTGATGAAGATCAACCTTCTTTTGCCCTAAAAAAGCACCAATACAAAATAGTACTTTAATCAAACGACACATCACTTATGAAAAAGCAAATTTTATTATTGATAATACTTTTAGTAGCTATTAGCACTCAAACAAGTGCTCAAATCGCTCCAAAAACACTTTTTGGAAAACTAGATCAAGTAAATAAATTTCACACTATTGATGATCTTGAAGATTCTAGTAAAGGAGATCTTGTTAAACTATATATAGAAAGAAATAACGAATTAATAACTGTATTACCATTCATTGGACTAACAACTAAACCCGACCAAAAGCTTCAAGATGTTGGTATTCGTAGTACACCTTCTAACGAAAAACTATTAGCAAAATATAAGACTAACGAAAAGAAACTACTTAGGGCTAATTCAAAAATCACTGCGGAGCTTATTTCTTACGCTGATTCTGAAAATTTAATATGGTCTATCCTTTATATGGAAGATATTATAAAAAAATTACGATTAGGTTTTAAGGGCAACTTTTAAGACTAATACCAATTATTTTGAGAAGCCTATTTCGATAGGCTTCTTTTTTTATCTAATTTCTCGACAAAACTACGCCGTTAACAATTCTTGCTGATGAGTTACATTTCTTTCTAAAAGACCCAAGCTATCCTTCATTTCTTCAATATGATTTAATAACCTGTGATAAACAGCTCCTTCGGGATTTAACTTACTAGCTATCTCTAAGTAAAACTGAATAAAACGTTGCTCGACACCTATCAAATGTAAAAGGTACGAATCTATACTTTCATCATCTATGTTAGTATCTAATGGTAAGGTTACGATAACTTCTGGGAAATCTATATTAGCATGTAATTTCTTTAGACGCTTACTCTCGTAACTCGCTCCATTATTAAATCGTTGTTTCTGTTTACACAGAAATGATAAAGAAGGCATTACTTCATTCAACTTAATGGTATCCATCAATGATTCATAATAGATAACCATTTGCGAATTTCCTTTAAGAATGTACTCTAGTTTTTCAATACAATTGATTACTATGGGTGCCATAATGTTCAGTTTCTTTGTTTAAAGATAAGCACAAATCATTCCACAAAAAAGATAACAAGTGTTAATTTGACAAAGTCTTAACACTATAATGTTATAGCAACTTAAAAAGTTTTATTGAAATGATTTAGACAGTATGTAAGTCAGCATCCTTGCTAAAACCTTACAAGTAAAGATCGATCAATCCTTCTGGAGCACTAACATTAAACTTTTTGTTGTCGTAGTCAATTTCTCCAATAAACTCATCGTTTACAGGAATTAAAATTTCTTGCCCTTTAAAATCAATTACGAATAAGTCTTGTACTCCCTCTCGAACTTCGCGAAGTATCCCAATATTACCTTTAAGATGATCGATAACTTCGAACCCAGCAACATCGTGATAATAGAATTGACCATCGTCTAATTCGGGTAGTAAATCTAATGGTAAGTATAATTGAGCTTTCACCAAATCATCGGCATCCGCTTCCGTGTCCACATCTTCGAATTTAACACGTAATCCGCTTCCTTTGTAAGATCGGATATTTTCAATAAAAAATGGAACCAAGTTTCCGTCAAAATCGGCGAAAACTGATTCCATTTCTTGATACATTTCAGGGTAATCCGTATCCAATTTAATGACTACTTCACCCTTAAAACTAAATTTGCCAACGATTTTTCCCAAATAGAAACATTCTTCTTTTTGCATGATCGTAGCAGTATTATTTATTAAGCTTCAGTAGCTTCCTCAGCAGTATCTTCTCCTGCTTCAGCATTGGCAGCTTCTTCTTCAGCTTTTGCAGCAGCAGCAGCCTCAGCTTGTACAGCAGCAGCATCAGCTTCACGCTTAGCATTTACTTCTTTTTCTGCTTCTAAAACTTTAGCAGCGGCGGCAGCAGCTTCAGCAGCTAAACCTTCTTTCTCTGCTTGTACTTTTCCTTCTTTTTCTGCGATCCAAGCTTGGAATTTCTCCTCTGCTTGCTCCTCAGTTAAAGCTCCTTTACGAACACCTCCTAATAAATGGTACTTTAACATTACACCTTTAGTAGATAAAATGTTACGAGCAGTATCCGTTGGCTGAGCTCCGTTTTCTAACCACTTTACAGCAGAATCAATATCTAATTCAATTATTGCTGGGTTTGTGTTAGGGTTATAAATTCCTACTTTTTCTAAGAATTTACCATCTCTTTTTGCACGCGCATCGGCTGCAACTAACCAATAAAAAGGCTTACCTTTCTTACCGTGTCTCTGTAATCTTAATTTAACAGACATAAAAATTATTTTTGTGAGGTACTCGACCTCGATTATAATTAGGGCTGCAAAATTACGCTTTAAAATGAAACCTTCATTAATTTTCAATTACTTTTTTTACTAGAATTCAGATATTTTAGCCTAAAATCTACCGTTTCTATCTCATTTTGCCTTTTACACACTTTTCATAAGAAGTATCTTAGCACCCAAAATGGGTATAGAATTTTCATTCTTCAAACAAAATTAAGACATGTCAAAAAAAGTTAGTGGATTTTCAAAGCTTTCTAAAGAAGCTAAAATCGATTGGTTGATTGAGTATTTTTTCAATGGTTCGCAGAAAGCCAAAGAAATATTGGAAAAATATTGGAATGATGATTCGACCTTACAACAATTACATGACGAATTTTCGGAAAACACCCTAACTAACTTTTATTTGCCATTTGGCGTTGCTCCTAACTTTACAATAAACAATAAGCTATATGCCATTCCTATGGCTATTGAAGAAAGTTCGGTAGTTGCCGCAGCTAGTAAAGCTGCTAAATTTTGGGACAATCGAGGAGGATTCAAAACTACTGTTTTAGACACCGAAAAAATTGGACAAGTACACTTTTCTTTTACAGGCGATGTGGAAAAGCTTAATGCTTTTTTCAACAAAGCAAAACCTCAACTTATTGATAGCATAGAAAGCATTCAAGCGAGTATGAAAAAACGAGGTGGAGGCTTATTGGATATTGAGCTGCGAGACAAAACTACTGAAATACCGAACTACTATCAGCTACATTGCACTTTCGAAACTGTCGATGCAATGGGAGCGAACTTCATCAATACTTGTCTAGAGCAATTTGCACAGACTTTTAAGGGATTAGCTTTTTCTGAAAACAATTTTACAGAAGAAGAAAAAGAGGTAGAAATCATTATGAGTATCCTCTCTAATTATGTTCCTAACTGTGTAGTTCGCGCAGAAGTTTCATGCCCTATTGCACATCTTCCTAATACTCCAGAGTTATCCTCTAAAGCTTATGCAGAGAAATTTGTGCGTGCAGTTCGCATTGCAGAAAAAGAGCCTTTTCGAGCAGTAACCCATAATAAAGGTATCATGAATGGAATTGATGCCGTAGTTATTGCTACAGGTAATGACTTTAGAGCAATTGAAGCTGGCGCTCATGCCTATGCTGCAAATAACGGACAATATAGTAGCCTTACACACGCAAATATTGAAAATGACACTTTTACCTTTTACATTGAAATTCCTCTAGCAGTTGGTACTATTGGTGGATTAACCTCTTTACACCCTGTTGTAAAATTGGCCTTAGAAATGTTAGGAAAACCAAATGCGAAAGAACTCATGGAAATCATAGCTGTAGCTGGATTAGCACAAAATTTTGGAGCAGTAAATTCGTTAATCACTACAGGAATTCAAAAAGGGCATATGAAAATGCATTTATTGAATATTCTAAATCAACATAGTGCCACTGAGGATGAAAAAGATACCATTGTAAAGTATTTTGAAAAAAATACAGTTACTCATAGTGAAGTGATCAATCAGTTAGAATTGTTACGTAGTTAAAAACCAAGAAATACACTATCGCAGACTTCGACTTCGCTCAGCCTACGACAAAATAAAATGTATGTCACATCAAGAATTCTACAGCCACGGAAAATTACTAATCACAGGGGAATATGTTATTCTTGATGGAGCGAAAGGGCTTGCATTACCTACTCAAAAAGGCCAATTGTTAAAGATTGAGGAAAATGATTCAGCATTTTTAACTTGGACTAGTTTTGATTGTCACAACAAATCTTGGTACGAAACTTCTATAGCTATATCAGAATTACTAAAAGAAAATCCTCCTGAAGGAAATTCAGAATTTGATGCCACCTTGTTTAAAATTCTTTGGCAAGCTCAACAATTGAATCCTATTTTTTTAGACTCGAAGAAAGGCTATATAATTTCTACACATCTTGAATTTGAACGTCTTTGGGGATTAGGTTCTTCTTCAACATTAATTAACAGCATTGCTTCTTGGGCTAAAGTGAATCCTTATGAGTTACTAGCCTTAAGCTTTGGCGGAAGTGGATATGATATCGCTGCGGCAAGTGCCAACAGCGCTATTTTATTTCACCATACAAACGAAAAATATCGACCAACCATAGAGGCGGTTACTTTCAATCCATCATTTAAAGACCATTTGTTTTTTGTATATCTAGAAAACAAGAAAAGTAGCAAGGAAGCCATTAAAAATTACCGATCTCTAGAGGCTTCTAACTTATCTATCATCATTGACGAAATCAATCAAATTACCGATCGTATTCTTTCATGCAATGATCTAGAAACCTTCGAACAGCTATTAAATCAGCATGAGGATTTACTTTCGAAAACCTTAAAAATACCAACAATTAAGGCGCAACGATTTCCTGATTACCCTAGAGCGATTAAAAGTCTAGGTGGCTGGGGAGGTGATTTTGTATTAGTGACTGCTCATAATAATGACCTCAATTATTTTAAAGAAAAAAAATATACTACAATAATTCCATTTCAAGACATGGTTTTGTAAAGGCATAAATTGTAATTTTGACCTCCACTACAAATTATTAGATGAATACCTCGAAAGCATTTACAAAATTCCTAAAGTGGAGATACAGACATGTTTCCGATCAAAACTTCATTTATTTATTAAGTGTTCTTGTGGGTTTTTTAGCTGGACTGGTTTCTGTTTTTCTTAAAAACATTACGCATTTAATAGAAATACTTATCCTAAATAATTTAATGGGTAATGTTGCCTACTTTATCCTTCCTATTATAGGTTTAGCTATAGTTTACGGATTAAATAAATATATATTTAAACGATTCCCTAGACACTCCATCCCTACAATTTTGCATTCTTTATCTCGTAGAAATGGAATTATAAAAAGGGTGAAAATATGGTACCCTTTAATCATCTCGCCATTAACCGTAGGTTTTGGAGGATCTGTAGGATTATTAGGCCCTGCTATTTTATCTGGTGCAACGATGAGTTCCTCTATCAGCACCCTCTTTCATATTGATCCTAAGACACGAACTTTACTTTTTGGTTGTGTAACTACAGCAGCTATTGCAGCTGTATTTAACTCCCCTATTGCAGGAATTATTTTTGCTGTAGAAGTATTAAGTCTCGACCTTACTTTAACATCGTTATTACCTTTATTACTAGCGTCACTTTCGGGAGTAATTACATCCTATTTCTTTTTAGGGGATGAAGTTTTATTTAGATTTCATGTTACCGAAAATTTTCAATTAAAAGACTTACCCTTCTATATTCTTTTAGGAGCAGGAACTGCTTTTGGATCTATTTATTTCACTAAGATGTATTTCTGGATTTTTGAACTCTTCAATAAATTCAAAAATAAATTCCATCGTTTTTTAGTAGGTGGTGTACTAATCTGTCTTCTTCTTTATACGATCCCGCCTCTTTTTGGGGAAGGATTTAGTTTTATCAACAACCTATTGAAAGGGGATCACTTTTCCGCTCTAGGAAAAACACCTTTTGACAGTATTATTGACAACATTTGGATAGCGATTTTATTGCTTTTTGGAATCACTGTATTTAAAGCCATAGCAACCACATCTACTTTAGCTATTGGAGGTGCTGGAGGTATTATCATCCCGACATTGGTCATGGGAAGTGCTTTAGGAAATATTGTAGGGAAAGTAATCAATCACCTTGGGCTCGGCCTTCATGTATCTGAAAGTAATTTTACTCTTGTAGGCATGGCTGGTTTAATTGCAGGTGTACTTCACGCTCCTTTGTCTGCTATTTTCTTAATTGCAGAAATCAGCGGTGGATATTCGCTTTTTGTTCCTTTGATGATTACTGTAGCGATCTCTTATATGATTACCCGGAAATTTATAAAGCACTCGATATACACAAGAGAGCTTGCCGAAAAAGGACAATTAATTACACATAATAAAGATGAAATGATTTTGCTTTTAATGAAAATTGACAAAATCGTAGAATCCAATTTCATTACCGTAAAACCTAATATGAACTTAGGAGAAGTAGTTCACGAAGCTGTTGCCAAATCTAGTCGTAATATTTTCCCTGTTATTAATGATGACAACCAACTTGTTGGGGTATTACTGATGGATAGTCTTAGGCATATGATGTTCGACCAAGAACAATACGACAAAGTAACCGTTAGAATGCTAATGAAACAACCTCCCGAAATCATTGAATTTGAAAAAGACACTATGAAATCTGTCATGAGAAAATTTCAAGATTCTGGAGCTTGGAATTTACCGGTGACTAAAGATGGTAAGTATTATGGGTTTATTTCAAAATCGAAATTACTTTCTTCCTATCGCAGAAAGTTGATTAATTTTACAAGAGAATAAATTTATCATGAAATATATTGTACGCATTTTATTTATCGCAGACTTGATTGGATTTGCTACTGGTATTTATTTTCATTTTCAAGAACAGTTCGCTTTCTCTAAAAAATGCATTGGTTTTAGTGTACTTGGACTCTTCTTTATTGTAATCCCTATTTTTTTAGTATACCGTTTCTCTAAAAGCGATCGCAGTAAATATATTTTTAATCCTACTGAAAAAAATGAAGAATTAGAGGATTGGATGCAGAATAATTAAGTGATAAAGTCTAGGTAATTTTTAGGGTGAATAACCTCAAAACTTGCCTCTTTATAAGTGCTACCCCAAGCACCTGGAACTTTTACTTTCTTATTAGGATTCCATTTAAATTCAAATCCTCTCAATAAATCACCCTCAGTTTCAACCCAATCAATTTCTTGTTGATCATAAGTTCTCCAAAAATAATTTTGAACGCCCATTTTTTGATAGGCTTGTTTTTTGACCCGCTCCATCACAAGATAATTCTCCCATAAATCCCCAACATCATTTCTTTCTGATAATCGACTAAAATTATTAATCAACGCATTACGTATTCCATTGTCGTAAAAATACCACCGACTACTTTTTGTTATTTCTTTTCTTAAATTTCTACTAAAGCCTTCCACTTTGTAAATCACAAACACCTTACTTAACAGATCCAAATAACGATTTACTGTATTTTTAGCCAAGCCTAGCTGCTGCCCTAACTCTTGTACAGAAACTTCTTTTCCTAATTGAAAAGCTAACAATCTTAATAGATTTCTTATTTTCTCAGCACTCTTAACTTCTTGATACATTAAAATATCTCGCAATAAGTATGCACTAACAATCTCATTCAAATAATCTTGCTTTTCTTGCCAGTCATTATAATGTGTAATTTCAGGATACCCTCCAAAAAGTAATCGCTCTTCTAATAGTTCAGTCGTTTGCTTAAAATTCTCTTTTTGTTGAAACTCTAGTTGTGCTAATGGATATAAATACAATGTTTGTTTTCTACCGACTAAGGGCTCACCTACTTGATTTTGTAGATCGAACATTGAGGAACCTGTGATTACCACTTTAATTCCTTCAATACTATCAACTATTAACTTTAGAATTAACCCTATACCCTCTATATGTTGTGCTTCATCAATTGCCAACAAAGTGATTCCATTCAATAATCTACTGTAATTTGCTACTGAACGTTCTTTCAATAACGCTGCATCATTTACATCCTCTCCGTTTAATTGCAATACACTCTCGTTAGCTTCTTTCAAAAACTCTTTAATCAGTAATGTTTTACCAACACGACGAGCCCCTAAAATCACCAAAACCTTATTAGGTCTTAATTTTTTATAAAATTGCTCTAACACAACACGATGATATTTTGGTCTCATAACTCAAATATATCAAAAATGACGGAATTAACGTTAATTGAGTCATTATATTGACGGAATTAACATTAATTGAGTCATTAGACTGACGGAATTAATGTTTTTTAATTCAAATTACGCTTTTGAATAAAGAAGCGCTTCATCAATTCGGCACATTCTTCTTCTAAAACTCCTCCCACAAGTTCTGTCTTTGGATGCAACGTAGTTCCCATAGCTTGACAGCCTCTTTTCTCATCTCTTGCCCCATAAACAATCTTTGAAACCTGACTCCAATACAAAGCTCCCGCACACATTTGACAAGGCTCTAATGTGACATACAGCGTACAATCTTGAAGATATTTACCTCCTAAAAAATTAGCTGCCGCAGTAATCGCTTGCATTTCGGCATGAGCTGTAACATCATTTAGCAACTCTGTTAGATTATGTGCTCTGGCAATAATTCTATCTTTTATAACCACAACAGCACCTACTGGTATTTCATTTTGCTCAAAAGCCATTTCTGCCTCTTGCAAAGCTTTCTTCATATAATACGCATCGTCAAATACCAGTTCCATATTTCCATTATTGATTATTAATAATTGAAAATAGTAAATATGTCAATACCCAATCCTAATGAAGTCACTATTTTTGCATCATGTCTTCGATATTGGCACATATTAATTCCCCAAAAGATTTAAAATCTCTTTTACCCGAGCAATTGCCTTTACTTGCTAAAGAGCTGCGCGATTTTATTATTGAAATTGTAGCTACCAAAGAAGGGCATCTAGGTGCTAGTCTCGGCGTTATCGAACTGACTATTGCGCTACATTATTGCTATAATTTACCCGAAGACAATTTGGTTTGGGATGTCGGTCATCAAGCATATCCTCACAAAATTTTAACTGGCAGAAAAGATATTTTCCACACCAACCGTCAACTAAATGGTATCAGCGGTTTTCCTAAAAGAACCGAAAGCATCTACGATGATTTTGGAACTGGACATTCGTCTACTTCAATTTCTGCGGTATTAGGTATGGCTTTGGGCGCTAATATAAAAGGTGAATCCTTTAAAAACCATATCGCTGTAATTGGAGATGCTTCTATTGCAAGTGGGATGGCTTTCGAAGGCTTAAATCATGCCGGTGTTACCGATGCCAATTTCACCGTCATTCTTAACGATAATGCGATAGGAATCGACCCAAGTGTCGGAGCGCTTAAAAATTATTTTACGAAAAGCAAGAGAGGAGCTTTTATTGGGCATCCTAATATCATAGAGGCTTTAAATTTTGAGTATCTCGGCCCTGTTGACGGACACGATATTGATGCCTTGATTGAAAATATTAATGCCCTTAAAAAGATTCAAGGCCCCAAACTGTTACATGTAGTAACTACCAAAGGAAAAGGACTTAAACAGGCAGAATTAAATCAGATTAAATACCATGCTCCAGGGAAATTTGATGCAGAAACAGGAGAATTAATTCCTAAAAACAACGAAATAACTCCACCGAAATATCAACAAGTAATTGGCGAAACACTACTCGATTTATACAAAACTAATGACAAGTTAGTTACCATAACCCCTGCAATGCCTACAGGAAGTGGCTTAAACGAGCTCATGCAACAATACCCTAAGCGTACTTTAGATGTAGGGATTGCCGAACAACATGCAGTAACACTTGCCGCAGGTCTAGCCACCCAAGGCTTATTACCAATTTGTGTAATCTACTCTACCTTCTTACAACGTGCATACGATCAGGTAATTCATGATGTCGCTACACAAAATCTTCCTGTGCTATTTTTAATTGACCGAGCGGGGTTAGTTGGTCGTGATGGTGCTACTCATCACGGTGTATTTGATATCGCATACCTACGTTGCATCCCCAATATCACCATTGCAGCACCAAGTAATGAAATAGATTTAAGAAACTTACTATATACTGCCACTAAAGGACTAGAGCAACCTTTAGCTATTCGTTATCCTAGAGGAAAAGCTACAATGATTGACTGGAAACAGCCTTTACAGCACATTCCCTTTAACAAAGGCAAAAAGCTTCTCTCTGGAACACAAATAGCCGTTTTAGGTTTAGGAAAAATGACATTGCAAGCTAAAAAAGCATTGGCTTCTCTTGACAACAAGGCCTCAATTGCACTCTATGATCTTGTATTTGCAAAACCATTAGATACTGATTTGCTGAACGAAGTATTTGACCAATTTAGTACCATTATCACTATTGAAGATGGAACAACACAAGGAGGAGTTGGCTCTGCTATTCTTGAATTTGCTCAAAAACAACATTACAAGGGTAATATTATAACCCTAGGAATACCTGATCAATTTATAGAACACGGAAGCACCGAAGAGTTATATGACCTTTGCAACTTGAGTATTGAAAAACTAACCGCTTTATTCCTGTCGATCTGTAAAAAGAATTGAATATCTGTAATTATTAATAATTGCAGATATTCAAAAAATACCATTGTAATTTACACAAGGTTCAATTATTTTTTAACTACCTCGACACCACCATATTCCACAGGATCGAGTATTCTAGTTTGGAATGAATCTTTTTCTCCTTCCCAAATATTTATCACGTACTTATAATCCCCCTTTAGCTTAAGCGTCTTATCTTCCCAAATATAAATATTACATAACACTACTCTTTTCCCTCTTTTTACAGGAACTATAGTATTTCCAATAGGAATATCATTTCTTAATAGCGCCACATACATATATCCACTTTTAGGAATATTGTACTTGATTTCAATATTTTCAATGACTGATGATTTCCGAAGTATTTGTTTTGGAGGGTCTTGGTTAAATTTAACGTAAGCTTGACCGAAGAATAAATTTGAGCAAAATAAACTGAAGAGCAATACTACGATTGACTTGTAATTCATAAATAAGGATTTAGTTGTTTTTTGATTGGTTTCAAAAATAGTATTATTTATCACATCACATTTTCAAATGCGATTTTCTTCCTAAAAAAGATAAATACTATAAATCGAGATAATAATCAATTTAAAAATCACAAGTCCTTATTTTGAAATAAAAAAACCGCTTTTGATTACAAAAGCGGTTTAGTGAATTATTTATTTTGCACAACAAGCGCTGCCTTTATAACAACAACTTTGTTTTTTAATACAACATTTTTTATCTGTATTTGTGCTTGTCATAGCAAAAGCTCCTATAAACAATAGAACAGCTATTGCACTCAATATTTTACGTTTCATAATTTTAATATTTATATTTTTTAAATCTCCTTAAAAAGGAGGTGAAATAGATTTACGAAAGATTGAAAACACCTTCTGGCGGTTCTTCTATTTCGAATAAATATTGATATGAATACAATTGTATTTTAGAGAAGACTAATGCTTTTTTGAAATTATCTAGGTGTTGCGGTTCGATAGTATCACTATTGATATTCAAATCCACAAAGAAAGTAGTAAAACAACAACAGGAATATGCCGAACCATGATGATCGCAACAAGAAGGTTTCTCTTTTTGCTTCTTACAGCATGAATGCGTTTTACCTTTAGAGCTGTCTTTAGAACAATGCATCATTGTCTTAGATGCTAAGGTGTCATTTTCACCAAAAGCATCGGAAATATTTACCATCACTCCTTGAGTGATCAACAGTAAACAAAACAATATGTTCTTACATAATAACATGCTCTAATTTAATATAAAAAAATCTTAATCCGCTTTTTTTAAACCTCTTTAACACTAATACCAATAGACTGCATATATAACATAGGATTTACTTCAATCGAAGCTTCATCCCTACTTTAAGATTGTTTCCTTTTAAACTATTCAAACGACGTAAATCCTCAATAGAGACTCCTGTAAATTTTTGCGAAATACTCCATAACGAATCTCCCTCTTGCACCGTATATCCACCTTGTACAGGTTTCTTTGCTGCAGATGTTGTTCCAGAAATGTTATTAGTATTCTTCGGAATTCGCCTAGGATATACACTTAAGTATTTCCCTACTCTAATATTATTATTTCGCATTCCATTCCATTTTCTAAGATCAGAAACGCGAACACCAAATTTACGAGCAATCTTCCCTAAGTAATCCCCACTTTGAATACGATAACGCACTCTAGCATCCATTTCAAAAAGTTGCGGCAAAGGTTTCTCTCGTTGTTTTAATTCTTCTTCCGCTTTAGCATAAATGGCATCTTCGTGCATTACAAAAGCTCCTAACTTTTCGACAGGCAATCGCAAGCGATAATCTTTCCCTTCCACAAAAGGAATAACATCAAGCTTATATTGCGGATTCAAAAATTGAAGATTTTCAATAGGCTCATCGATTACTTCCGAAATTTGTTCTAATGTAATCGTCTTCTTTACTTTAACCGTATCTGATTTGAAATAGTGATTTTCGGGAACTTCATAAGTAAAATGATGTTCTCTGGCATATTCAAACAAATACATGTTTGCTAAAAAAGCGGGTAAATATCCTGCTGTTTCACGAGGAAGAAATGGGCGTAAGTTCCAATAATTAGAATACCCCCCACTACGACGAATGGCTTTAGTTACATTTCCTGGCCCCGAATTATAGGCTGCTAATGCTAAATCCCAATCTCCAAAAATCTTATACAAACTTGCCAAATATTTTGCTGCGGCCTCTGTAGATTTAATAGGATCCATTCGATCGTCAACATAAGAGTTTACTCCTAGCTTATACATTTTCCCCGTTCCAAACATAAATTGCCATAAACCCGTAGCCCCCACTCTAGATTTTGCTCTTGGCTTTAATGCCGATTCTACCACGGCTAAATATTTAATCTCTAAAGGCAAATCGTATTTATCTAACACCTCTTCGAACATTGGGAAATAAAAAGCACTTTCTCTTTGTAATCGTTTCATTAAGTTAAAACGATGTTTGAGATAGCCTTTTATTACCGATTCTAGTGATGGATTATATTCAACATTAAAAGGGGTTTTAGCATTTAATTTTTCTAAACGTGCTTTTAGTGTATCTGTTGGCAGTTCTTCTATATATTCAATTTCGTCGTATTTATGATTTTGAATGTGCTTATATAAAGAATCATATTCGGAACGTCTTTCTAAAGATTCTAAATAATCATGATCAATTTGCGCTAATGTAGTATCATCTGCTAACCCATTATCAAAATCTGTATAAACCCTAGTGTTCTGTAACTTTCCTTTCACGCTATCAGACGCAATTTTATATTGCTCTAATCTTGGATTTTTTGAATTCCCTAACGTAATAGAATCCCTAACGATATCGCCTGCTTCGGTCACAGAATCGATGATCTTAACCGAACTTACAACTTCTAATGAATCTTGAGCAAACAATACTGTCGAACACAATATACTTACTATAAGAAAACTTGATTTTAGATTGAACATTTAATTGTGATTAAACATCCTCCTAGTCCCCTTCATTGGGAGAGGTTAGAATGTGTATTAAAGTCTAATTTTTATAATAAACCAACAAAGGCTGTACTTGTGACAGTACAGCCTTCGCAAATATAAAATATTGTTAACGTATTAAGAAATCGCAGCGATTCCTGGTAATACTTTTCCTTCCATATATTCTAATAATGCTCCACCTCCTGTAGATACATAAGATACGTCATTTCCGAATCCTAAGTTATTAATTGCCGCTGCAGAGTCTCCTCCTCCAATTAAAGAAAAAGCTCCTTTAGATGTAGCATCTTTTACAGCATGAGCAATAGCTACTGTACCGTGTGCAAAATTTTCCATTTCAGCAACACCCATTGGTCCATTCCAAATTACTGTTTTAGAATTTGCTATAGTTTCAGAAAACAATTCTCTTGTTTTTGGCCCGATATCTAATCCTTCCCATCCATCAGGAATTTCTCCTTTAACAACCGTTTGGATGTTAGCATCGTTAGAGAAATCATCAGCAATTACAGTATCTAAAGGCAGGATGATATTTACATTGTTCTCTTTAGCACGCTTTAATAAATCCAACGCTAAATCTTGCTTATCATCTTCACAGATAGACATTCCGATTTTACCACCTAAAGCCTTAATAAATGTATAAGACATTCCACCTCCAATGATAATATTATCAGCGATGTTTAATAATTTTTCAACGATTAAGATTTTATCAGAAATCTTAGAACCTCCCATAATCGCAGTGATTGGAGAAACTCCTGTTTCTAATACTTTCTTTGCATTTATAATTTCTGCCTCGATTACATAACCCGCAGCTTTTTCTTCAAAAAACTCTGCAACAATAGCAGTAGAAGCATGTGCTCTGTGTGCTGTTCCGAAAGCATCATTAATATATACATCTCCTAATTTTGATAATTGCTCTGCAAAACCTTTATCACCTTTAGTCTCTTCTTTGTAATAACGTAAGTTTTCTAATAATAATACTTCCCCTGGCTGTAAATTTGCAGCAGCTTCTTCAGCAGCAGCTCCTACACAGTCTTCAACAAACTTTACTTGAACTCCAATAACTTCTTGAACTTTCTCTACAATATGCTTTAAAGAAAATTCGGCTTCTTTAGCTTTTGGACGACCTAAGTGAGACATTAAAATAGCACTTCCACCATCTTCTAAAATTTTGATGATAGTAGGTTTTGCTGCTTCAATACGAGTAGTATCCGTTACATTGAAATCTCCATCTAATGGCACATTAAAATCTACACGCACTAAAGCTTTTTTATTCTCAAGACTTAAATCGTTGATTGTTCTCATTTCGTTTATTAATTACTGATTGAAAGCAACAAATATAGCACAATTTACGTTTGTAATACTTAGGTATTTTCTATCAATAAAGCCTCTCCTCCATCCCCAAAACAAACTCTACATCAACACCTTAAAACAACTCAAACGATATAGTTACATTCTATTAAATACGTAAATTCATTATTTTAAAACAAAGACTTGATTCAAAATTGTAGCATTGATTTTTAATAAACTGTAATTCTTGATCCATATTTTTAATTTCGTCTTTATTTTAGCATCATGGATTTTTCAAAAATAATAGGGCAACACCATATTAAGAATCACTTACAACAAAGTGCCGACGGTGATCGAGTAGCTCATGCACAATTGTTTTGTGGCCCCAATGGTAGCGGAACATTACCAATGGCTATTGCTTATGCTCAATATTTACTTTGCAAAAACAATCCTAATGCTAGTGTAATGTGTGAGAAATTAGCACACCCAGATATGCATTTTGTATTTCCTACGAATACTACTGATAAGGTAAAAAAACATGCACTTTCAGATCAATTTCTTGAAGAATGGCGGGGTTTTGTTCTGGACAACCCATACCAAAGCCTTTACGGTTGGCTACAACATATAGGCATCGATAACAAACAGGGAAATATTAATGTAGATGAAGCCAAAGAGATCCTAAAAAAGATGTCTTTAAAAAGTTTTGAAGGAAACTACAAAATCATGATTATCTGGATGGCCGACAAACTAAACACAGAGGCTTCCAATAAATTATTAAAACTAATTGAAGAGCCTACTGAGAAAACGGTGTTCATTTTAATCACGGAAAAGAAAGAGCAATTATTAACAACAATTACTTCTCGTTGTCAATTAATTGAATTCCCACCAATAGGTGAAGCCGATATTACTGAAGCATTAGTACAGCAACATCAAATCGAAACTTCTAAAGCGAAGCTTGTTTCACATAAAGCTCAAGGAGATTTCAATAAGGCATTACAATTGTTAACCCCTAGCGAAAGTGAAGCTCAATTTGAACAATGGTTTATCACTTGGGTTCGTGCAGCCTTTCGTGCTAAAGGAAACAAAACTGTTATTGCAGATTTATTAGCATGGAGTGAAAGTATTGCAGCTTCTGGAAGGGAAGTTCAAAAGAATTTTCTTCAGTATTGTTTAGAATTTTTTAGACAAGCTTTATTAGCAAACTATCAAGCTAAAGATTTGGTATACTTCGAACCAAACTCTGGTAATTTTGATTTAAATAAGTTTGCTCCTTTTGTACATGGAGCTAATATTCTTCAGATTTATGAAGCGCTTAATGACGCTATTTACCATATTGAACGAAATGCTAATGCTAAAATTATTTTAACAGACCTTTCTATTAAACTTACTAGATATCTACATACAAAAGCGGCTTAGTTTTTGCTTAACCAACAACAAACAAAACATCATGAAGAAACTAATCTATATTGTCTTGGCACTACTTTCTTTTTCGGCTTGTAAAAAGAAGAAAAAAGACACCAATACAACCACTGCCCCTATAGAGCAAAAACAAGCCTATGCTAAATCAGCAGGGAGACTTAATTCTTTAACTATAGTTTCCGAAAATCATTTCTGGGAAGGCGCTGTGGGCGAACAACTTCGAAAATATTTTGCAGCGAGCGTTATGGGACTTCCTCAAGAAGAACCTTTGTTCGACATGAAACAAATGCCTCCTAAAGCTTTTTCGGGCTTTGCAAAAAAAGCACGCCATTTCATCATTATTGAAGAAGGTAAAGAAAAAGGGTTTTTCAAATACACCAATAAATATGCTAGACCACAATTAGGGTACAAATTAACGGGTTATACCGCCGAAGAAATTATCGAACAGTTACAAGCACATCAAAAAGAAATTATTGCTAACCTAAAAGCTCACGAAGTTATCTACAGACAAAATACAATCAATGCTAGTCTTGAAATTGAAGGCCTAAAAGAGGCTATGGGATTTTCTATAAAAGTCCCTCATAATTATCGTATTGCTAAAGCAGACAAAGACTTCTATTGGATTCGAAAAAACAACCCTCATGGCACAACAGATTTAACTTTCTACACATTACCTATCGACTATTTTAAAAACGATACTATATCCATGACACAAAATATTATCAATATGCGTGATAGTATTGCTGGAGATAATATTGTCGTTGATGAAGGAGGACGTTTTATTACCGAAGAAGCTTATGCTCCTTATTTAAACGAAACGACTGTTGGTGGTCTTCCTGCCTTTGAAACGAAAGGAACTTGGGAAGTGAAAAATAAGTACATGGCAGGACCTTTTGTAAACTACCTTATCAAAGATGAAGCTCGACAAAAATATTATGTATTAGAAGGATTTGTCTTTGCCCCTACAGTAAAAAAACGCAATTATATGTTCGAACTTGAAGCTATTATCAAGACGATTAAGTTTGAATAAATTTATTTTTCAAAGTCAACGCAACTATTTTTATTATTTGACATCTTAGGGAAAATCACAATTTATTATGAAAAGAGGTTTCAGAATTCTTATCACATTTTATTTATTTCAAATTTTCATTACAGCTTGTAGTCAAAGTGATGATGGTGATACTTGTACCGGTGGATCTCCTAAAAGCTTTGAAGTTATTTATAATGATTTAGATATTAAAGCAATAGAAAGAAACGACACCTCTTTACAATCAAAACAAACGATACAAAGAGAAGCTTTTAATTTGGCTTTAGAACTATCCTTTGAATCGAGTGAAATTGATAGCAGTAATAAAACTACATTCATTGATTTATTTAAAATGGAATCAATACTAGCCTGCAGTCCTATTCCTGACCAATACATACAGAAAGACCCTATTAGTAATATCACAATTTTCCAAGCAGACTTAACCAACAATAAAAAAGTAGATATCACAAAAGGGTTTCAGGTAAGCATTGACCTTTTAGACGAAAAATATTCAATACAACAATTTCTCGAAGAGCGTAAAAATATTTTTGGCTATAGTTTACTTGATCTTTTGATTATTGAACCAATTGATGCCAATACTATCCTTGATAATTACATTTTTGAAGTTATAATTACCTTAGAATCTGGAGTTCAAATTTCTTCTCAGACTCAAGAAATCACATTTATTTAAAAATCATATCATTTTTCCAACATCTCTTCTCTTTTGTTTGAACAAAAATTATAACTCTTCAATTATATAAAGTTATATATTTGAAAAAAATTCATCATGGAAAAACTAACAAGTATTCTTTCTAAATTTAAAATAATTATACCCATTATAATAGGTCTTATAATTATGATTTTCTTCGTCAACCCATTTAGCATAAATGATGCAGGAGAAAGACAAGTAATTCAAACTTTAGGAGGAGACTTAAGAGTCCGTTTTGCTCCTGGGCTATATTTTAGTGGATTTGGATCGAAAGTCACCACTTACCCTAATAATGTTACAATTCAAGCAAGTACGGATGCTAAATCATCACCAGATGCCGATTACTCTGTAAAACCTTATCGTGGAACATTTTCTGAAGGAGATAATGCTCTATTATCGCATACGGTAAAATGGGACCTACCTAATACTATTAAATTAATGCTAGACCTTCATACAACGTATACGAACATCAATAATTTGATGACTACTACTTTACTTACTTATCAAAATCAAACAGCTTCTTATAGTGCTCAACGAATGAGTTCGGAAGCTCACTATTCTGGAGGTAAATCTCAATTGAACGCTTATTTTCAAGACCAATTAAGAAATGGGCAAGTATTGTTAATCACCGAAACCAAAACAAGAAAGCTAGAAGACGGAAGCACTAAAGCCTATATTGATGTAAGAGAAAAGCTAAACGATGATGGTACCATTAAAAGATCTCAATCGGATATTCAGAAATACGGGATTGTTGCTTCTGTTGCTACAATTGACGAGGTAACTTATGATAATAGAATTTACGAAAAACTAAAAGCAAAAATTGATGCTGCATCTGATGAAGCTACAGCTAAACAGCAGTTAATTACAGCGCAGCAAGAAGCTTTAACAGAAAAAGCTAAAGGAGAGAAATTAATCGCAACGACAAAAGCTCGAGAAGAAGCATCGGAATTACAGGCCGTAATACAAGCTCGTAAAGCAAAATTAGTAGCTCAGGAAAACCTTGAAGCAGCAAAACTAAATGCTGCTGCTGATTTAGTCAAAAAAGAAGCTGAAGCAAAAGGGGATAAACTTAAAGTAGCTGCGGGTTTAACTCCTTTGGAAAAAGCTAATATTGAAAAAGAAACAAGAATTGGAGTAGCAAGAGAGCTTTCAAAAGTAGCTGTACCTAAAATTGTCATCGGTGGAGGCGGTAAAGATGGCGCTAATCCGATGGATGCCCTTGGCATTAAAATGTTAATGGACATTTCTGAAAATTTAAATAAATAAGTATTTCTAAGTTACATTAGTAGAAATATTTCATACAGAAAAGAAGGCTGCCTAAATGATTTTAGACAGCCTTCTTTATATTCAAAAACTTAAAACAATATATTTTAATTATTTAACAGTAAATAATTGAATTTCTGAGCTATCATTTGATTCAATTTTCACTAAATAAATACCCTGATCAAGACTTGAAACATCAATACTTGTGGTCAAAGATTCTTCTTCAAGCTGTACCGATGTAACAACTTTTCCATTTAAATCATAAATACTAATAGATACGTTCGATAAAGAAGTCTCATTCTCGATAAATAGTTGGTCACTAGCAGGGTTTGGATATACAACAAAAGAAGTTTTATCACTAATCAACTTAGTCCCAGCTGCAGCAGGTTCTGCTCCAAAAACTAAAACACTGTTTTGATATAATGTCACTCTATCGTGCTCTGTAAATGATATTTTGCTTGCATCATAAGAGTAATCATCATTTTCATCAAAATTACTCCAATCTACTTTTGACACCCTATTCTGAATTTGACCAGAGCTTGAATTTCCTAGAAGACTCCCTGCGGCAGCATTAAAAGTTATTTCTAAATAATTCATTCCGTAAGCAACACCAAAGTTCCCTTGTACATTACCTGTACCCAATTGTGCCCAATCACACCAAAAGTTAAGCGCATTACTACCCTCGGATGTGAACCAATATCTAATACTTAACGATTCATAAGCTACCGCATCAGCTGCATTATTTACAATTTCAAAATGTGGATTTAGAGCATTATCGGCAGCATCTACTCTAGCGTTTTTATAATGTAATACTAAATTTGATGTAGGGTTTGGCACCGTTGCTGTCACTGTAATCAAGATCGTTTCTATCACTGTATTTACAGGCCCTTCAGCTGTTAAGGTTACCTCATAATTACCAGGAACATTGTATACAGTAGACGCAGAAGGAGTTGTTGCTGTATTTCCATTTTTAAAATCCCATACATAATCAATTTCAAAGTCTCTAGGAACACTTACTGTCGATTCAAAATCGACTGTTAACGGAGCTATTCCATTAATGACACTTGCACTTATTGATAACGCATCTATATTCGGCTCGGCACATGCTGAAGGAAGTAAAGTGATTTCACTTGTAATACTATCTTCCAATTCACCATCAGAAACCGTTAAAGTTACATTTACCAAACCAGTAACCCCATAATCATGTGTTACACGAAGTCCTTCTCCTGTAGTCCCATCTCCAAAATCCCAAGAATAGGTAAGATTATCTCCATCAGGATCCGAAGAAGTACTCGCATCAAATGATGCAATTTCAGGTGCTTCACAAGCATCAATAGACCCACCTGTAAATTGTGCTACTGGAGGTTGATTTACCACAACAACATCTCCAACAACATTTGGTATTTCAGCAGATAAATGAGGTGTAAGCACATCTAATTTCCATTGATTTACGCTTTTCCAATCGTCTTGTAAAATCCCTCCTGTATCCCCTGAATTTGGATTCATTGACCAAAATGTCCAAGAATAGATGTCTCCTGCAAAATCCATAAATTCTGTAAACCATGTGTAAGCAATTCCACCAAAAGCATCTTGATTTTTTATCCCAAATTCACCTATAAAAATAGGAGATGCATTGTTTTCATATAAATAATGAAAATGCTCTTCCCAAAGCCCAGGCATATTATTAGGAAAATCTGGAACATTGAACCAGTCTTGATCAGATACTTCTGGTCCATATTCGTGAGCTGAATACATTAATTTTTCTGGATTAGACAAGACTATTGGGTATTTTTCAGCTCCCTTCAACTGGCCTCCCCACCAATATGAGTCTCCTTCAAATTCGCCTACACCTTCTACAATAATTAACACCTCAGGATTCACTTCTAATACTGCATTTCCACAACGTTCAGCAGCTTTATTCCAATCTGTAGCAGCATTACTATTTCCCCAAGTAGATCCATGAGGTTCATTGTTTAAATCCATTCCTACTACAGCTGATTTTCCTTTATAACGATCTGCAAGAAATACCCAATCGTTAATCCATCTTTCTTCCGAATATTCGGCAGTATACCAAAAATCTTCTTCTAAAAATGCATCTGCTGCTCTAGAATGATTATCTAAAACAATTTTAATATTATTCTCTTGACACCAGTCCACAAGGACATCCATCAATTCGATAGGCTTTGTTAGTAGTGTTTCTTCTTCATTCATAGGAGATACTCCAGTGTATGGATCACTACCATATGAAGCAACATCAATTGTAGATTCTGGATTTAACATTTCATTACACCAAGGCACACGAATTGTATTAAACCCAAGATCTTTAATTTGTTGCAATACACTCTTCATGTCTCTTACCCATATACCATGTGGACTATATAATGCCGTTTCAAAGCCAAACCAATTGACACCTGTCAGTCGAACTTCCTTTCCTGTACTATCATAAAGTTTATTACCAGATGATGTTAAATAATTTTGAGTCTGAGCACTAATCTGTACCCAAGTAACCATAACGAGCAATATGGTTACGAAGAGACTTTTACTTCTTGTAGTCATAATATTTTTTTCTTAGTTGTCCTTCAAAACTACTAAAACACCAAGCCGCACACCACTGAAATCAAGCCATTTAACAATATTTTACAGTTTACATCATGCGCATTTTTTACATATTAATAAGAATCTCAAGAGTGCGCTTCATATCTTTTATTTTCTGCTCATTTTGTGATAGTCGCTTTAACTCTTAATTTAAAAAAAACATCAAACCAACATCCGATTGCAGTTCATCTTACTTTTTTCCACAAGCTCTATTCAAAAAAATGAGTGTTTTAAACCCTAGACCTATTTCTATTATAACTATTACTCCTCTCTACTTACAAAGAATAACTTAAATTCGTTTCTCTAAATTCTGAACTTTCTTATTTCTATGATGACCGAAATTCAATTCATCAAAAAACAATCTGGCTTATCAGATAAAAATATTTCCAATACGCTCGATTTATTAAAAGAAGGAGCTACTGTTCCTTTTATTTCTAGATACCGAAAAGAGAAAACGGGAAATCTTGATGAAGTTGAAATTGCAGGAATCAAAAAAAGTTGGGAGTCTTTTCTTGAAATTGAAAAGCGTAAAGGGTCAATTCTAAAAAGTATTGAAGAGCAAGGATCTTTGACAACAGATTTAAAATCTAAGATTGAAGCTTCTTTTGACTTGACGCAGCTAGAAGATATATACCTCCCTTTTAAGAAAAAGCGAAAAACAAAAGCTTCATTAGCAAAGGAAAACGGGCTAGAACCTTTGGCTAAAATTGTAATGGCACAGCGAGAACATGGTTTGGAATATAAAGCCAATCAATTCATCAATTCCAATATTAGCTCTAGCAAAGAAGCTTTATTAGGCGCGCAACATATCATAGCGGAATGGGTAAATGAACATACTGGAGTACGAAATAGTATTCGAAAATTATTTCAACGCAAAGCAATAATTACATCTAAAGTAATTAAAGGGAAAGATCAATTATCGGAAGCAAAGGTATATGAAATGTATTTCGATCATTCGGAAGGCTTGAATCGCATTCCTTCACACCGTCTATTGGCTTTACTTCGTGCCGAAAAAGAAGAAATTATCCGTTTAAAGATCACTATAGATAAGGACGAAGCTCTAGATCGCATCGATACTTTCTTTATCAAATCTGATAACAAAGACTGTACTGATGTTATTTTTGCAGCCATTGCAGATAGCTACACTCGATTATTAGCTCCGTCATTAGCGACAGAAACACTACAAGAAGCCAAACAAAAAGCAGATAAAATAGCCATCGGAGTATTTTCCGAAAACTTAAAACAATTATTACTCGCGGCTCCATTGGGAGAAAAACGCATCTTGGGTATTGACCCAGGCTTTAAATCTGGGTGTAAAATAGTATGCTTGGATGCTCAAGGAAAACTGCTTCACAACGAAACTATATACCCACATCCTCCTCAGTCTAAAACTTCTGAGGCTATCAAAAAAATAAAAAGTCTAGTTAATACTTATCATATTGAAGCCATTGCTATTGGAAATGGGACAGCATCTAGAGAAACGGAGCGCGTTGTAAAAAAAGTGCCTTTTGATAAAGATGTAAAAGTCTTTGTTGTAAATGAAAGTGGAGCTTCTATATATTCAGCTTCAGCCATTGCACGCGCCGAATTTCCCGATTATGATGTAACTGTTCGTGGCGCAGTTTCTATTGGACGCCGCCTCGCAGATCCATTAGCAGAGTTAGTAAAGATTGATCCAAAATCATTAGGTATTGGACAGTATCAACATGATGTGAATCAAACTCAATTAAAAGCAGAACTTGATGATACAGTAATGTCCTGTGTAAATTCAGTCGGAATCAATGTGAATACTGCTAGCGCCTCTTTACTCAGTTATGTTTCTGGAATTGGACCAAAACTAGCTGAAAATATAGTAGCCTATCGTACCGAACAAAAAGGGATTTCTTCTAGAGCTCAGCTAAAAAAAGTAAAAGGCCTTGGCGCTAAAGCTTTTGAACAAGGTGCAGCCTTTTTAAGAATCAAAAATGGGGAACACCCATTAGACAACTCGGGAATTCACCCAGAGCGCTATGCCTTAGTAAGACAAATGGCTAAAGATGTACGTATTTCTATTGATGAGCTTATAGGAAACACCAATCTAATCGATCGTATTAATTTAAACAATTACCTATCAGAAGATGCTGGACTTCCAACATTGAATGACATAAAAAAAGAACTAAAAAAACCTGGATTAGACCCACGTTCAGGTATTAAAACTTTTTCATTTGATGAAACCATCCAAACCATTTCGGATGTAAAGACGGGAATGAAATTACCTGGGATTATCAACAACATCACTAATTTCGGATGCTTTGTTGATATTGGGATCAAAGAAAGTGGATTAGTGCATATTTCTAAATTGGCCAATCAATTTATAAAAGACCCCAATGAAGTAGTCAAACTCAACCAACAAGTAATAGCCACCGTTACTTCTGTTGATGAAGAACGAAAGCGTATTGGGTTATCCCTAATTGATTAATTATAGAAACTCTGTCTTTCTAAAATGCATCCCGATCCAATCATCGCCAATTGGCATGGTGTCAATTAATTTTAAATTATAATCCCCTAATATTTTCCAAGGGTATTCTTCAGTAATCTTGGTCTTGCTAGGATCCGAGGGATATGCATACCAGATTACAGCATCTCCTACCAATTTAGGATATACTGTATCTATTCTTTTTCCTATTTGTTCAGGATCCGTAACAAACATTAATGCAAAGTCTATTTCAGAGGTTCTAATTACTGATTCACGTACTAAAACACCTTTTAACTGATCTAACTCAGTGCAAAAACCTTCTGGTTCATTCAATACTAAAATCTCGTCGGCTCCACCGATCCCTAATCTCTGAAATAACTTACTCATATCTAATTACTTTATTGTTAATTTACAAAAAAATGTCAATCCTAGATAGACTAAAATTGACATTTTTATTTTTTTAAAGTTAAATCTTTATGATATGACAAATTACCTCTAAGTAAGCCCCAAGATATATTTATAAAAAACAGCATTTTAATTCCAAGGCAAACCTTGGAGTATTATACCCTTTGGCGGTGCCAATAAATTTATGGAGCAACAACCTCTAATGCATTTTGAGGTTTAGAAAAATCCGCCGTTTCTAAAAAGAGCACATTGTTAAGGGTCGCTTCCCCTATTTGTTGTCCATACCCTTTTTCTGGTGTCCACATATGGTATGTCCATTTTGTCGGAATTGGAATTCCGTCTACACTAATAAAATTAGAATATTTAACCGCATGAGGTTCCTTTTCTGCGGCTTCTTTACCCTTTCCAAATGATACAATATAAGCGGCTCCTTCTAAAATTTTAGTGGTAGGGTTTTGATATACAACATACCAATCATCAGGTGCATCTCCTGTCCCTGATACAAAAGTCAATTTAGCTGTATTCAATTGATGATTCCCCCAAGCCTTCTTTCCAAATTCAGACCATTGTGTTCCTGGATCATTTAATTTATAAGGAAACCCTGTAAAATAAGGCCATGTAAAAATATCAAATCGAGCACCTCCTAGTTTTTCTTTATCAATCCCAGAAGCGACTACATTTGTTCCGTCATACAAAATAGTAGACCCATCACTTTTCTCTATTTTTATTTTATCTCCACCTGTAGTCTGAGTGACCTTACCATTCAAATAAGGCTGCCCTCCAAACTTAATATCGATATCGTATGTTAATCCTTTTTTCTTAAAAAAAGCTTCTTTTTGATGTACTTGCTCAATCGAAGAAGTAAATGATGCTGCATTACTCTGGGCATTCATTCCCAAAGAAAACAAACTACTGATCCCTAAAATAAATAGTGACTTTTTCATGATGTTATTTTTTAGTGTTAGTGTTAATTAACTAAAAAAGTCGCAAGCTTATCATACAGCTTACGACTTTTAAATATTTTTAACTTGTTTACACTTACCAATCCTAACAAAATCAAGAGCTGTAAGTATCGTAAAACAAATTTATTTCAAGGAGACTTCGAATATGAACTCGAAGAGTGACAATTCTATTCTAGAATAGCTTCAGTTTCGAGATCTACTACAATTTGATTTGCAATTAAATCATCGAACGTTTCTCTTTTACGGATTAATTTCGCCTCTCCATTATGCCACAAAATTTCAGCTGGTCTAAAACGAGAATTGTAATTACTTGCCATTGAAAAACAATAAGCCCCTGCATTCTTGAATCGCAGAATATCGCCTTCCGAAATCTCATTAATACGTCTATTAACCCCAAAAGTATCTGTCTCACAGATATAACCCACAACGCTATAAAAACGCTCACGACCTTCTGGATTACTGATATTATCAATTCTATGATACGAATCGTAAAACATCGGACGAATCAAATGATTGAATCCTGAATCGACTCCTGCAAAAACTGTTGAAGTTGTTTGCTTCACTACATTCACTTCAGCTAAGAAATGGCCAGCTTCACTCACTAAAAACTTCCCTGGTTCAAAACCTAATTCTAAGTCTTTCCCATAGTTTTTACAAAATGTATTGAATCGTTCTGTTAATTTTTCACCTAACTCTTCAATATTCGTTTCAATATCTCCTTCTTTATAAGGCACCTTGAATCCTGATCCAAAATCTACAAAGTCTAAATCTTTAAATTGACGTGCAACATCAAACAAAATCTCACTTGCTTGAATAAATACATCAATATCAAGGATATCACTTCCTGTATGCATATGCACCCCATTAATTTTCATCCCTGTATTTTTTACAATACGAAGAATATGTGGCGTTTGATGTACAGAAATTCCAAATTTAGAATCGATATGACCTACAGAAATTTTGCTATTTCCACCTGCCATAATATGAGGATTGATACGCACACAAACAGGAATATTTGGGTGACGTGTACCAAACTGCTCTAAAATAGATAAGTTATCAATATTGATTTGAACTCCTAATGCTGCTACTTTTTCGATCTCTCCTAAAGACACTCCATTAGGTGTAAAAATGATATTTTTAGGATCTACACCTACTTTAAGACCCATTTTTACTTCTTGAATAGAAACCGTATCCAATCCTGCACCCAACGATTTCATTAGCTTTAAGATCGAAAGGTTTGAAAGTGCCTTTACTGCGTAGTTCAACTTTAATTTCTTCACCCCCGAAAAAGCGTTTGAAAGACGTTGATACTGCGATACGATCTTTGCCGAATCATAAACATATACAGGACTCCCGTACTGCTCGGCAATAGCTAATAAATCTGATTGTTCCATTTTGAACTAAATTAAACTTGATTTTTAATTTTAATAGTTTGCAAATTTACATAAATCATAATTCATAGGCAACGAGCTTCGAGCTAACAGCTACCAGCAAATTTCAAAAAAACTATAATAGTATTGAGTTCATAGCTGGTTGCTCGTAGCTGGCAGCAAATAGTCTTTAGCTATCTAAGTATTAATACCTAATTTTTATGTAAATCTCCTTGCGAGTGAAATGTGGGTTTTCTACATTTGGTTCATCCTTTATAATAGCAATTGAGAATATAATAATTATGAATATACACGAATATCAAGCAAAAAGCATTTTACAAAGTTTTGGTGTAAAAGTGCCTATGGAAATTGTGGTGGAAACACCTGAGGAAGCTGTAGAAGCAGCGAAAAAAATCAATGAAGCTACAGGTAGTGAGGTATTTGCCGTAAAAGCACAAATTCATGCTGGTGGTCGTGGTAAAGGTGGAGGAGTTAAGATTGCAAAGTCTATCGATGAGGTTCGCAACTATGCTGATCAAATTTTAGGGATGATGTTGATAACTCCACAAACATCTGCTGAAGGTAAATTAGTACGCAAAGTATTAATTGCACAAAACGTTTACTACGATGGCCCTTCAAAACCGGCTGAATTTTATATGTCTGTATTATTAAATCGTGCTACTGGTAGAAACATGATTATGTATTCTACAGAAGGTGGTATGGATATCGAAGCTGTTGCAGAAAAAACTCCTGAATTAATTTTCACGGAAGAAATCGATCCTGCAACTGGAATTTTACCATTCCAAGCTCGTAAGGTAGCTTTCAACTTAGGTTTATCAGGTGCCGCATTTAAAGACATGACAAAGTTTGTTACTGCTTTATATAGTGCATACGTAGGTTCAGACTCTTCTTTATTTGAGATCAACCCTGTTTTTAAAACTGCTGATGATCAAATTTTAGCTGCTGATGCCAAAGTGACTTTAGATGAAAATGCACTTTACCGTCACAAAGATTATGCTGAAATGCGCGATGTTTCTGAAGAAAACCCTGTAGAGGTTGAAGCTAAAGAAGTAGGATTAAACTATGTTGACCTTGATGGAAATGTAGGATGTATGGTAAACGGTGCTGGATTAGCAATGGCTACTATGGATCTTATCAAACAAGCAGGTGGAGAACCAGCTAACTTCTTAGACGTTGGTGGTACTGCAGATGCTAAACGTGTTGAAGAGGCATTCCGTATTATCTTAAAAGACGATAATGTAGCTGCTATCTTAATCAATATTTTTGGTGGAATCGTTCGTTGTGACCGTGTAGCACAAGGTGTTGTTGATGCCTACAAAAATATGGGAGACGCAATTAAAGTACCTATCATCGTTCGTTTACAAGGAACTAACGCTGATATCGCTAAAAAATTAATTGACGATAGTGGATTGAATGTCCAAAGTGCTGTACAATTCCAAGAAGCTGCAGATAAAGTACAAGCAGTATTGGCGTAGCCAATAGCTATAAGCTTTAGACAATAAGCTCTAAACTTAATTTTTGTTTATAAAAAAACACAATCCGAGATTTCAGATTGTGTTTTTTTAGTTTTAGCCTATTGCTTAAAGCTCATTACCTACGGCTTTAAGCATTTTTCATAGTCACTAAACGCTGAGGAAGTGGCGCTTCGTATCCTGCCTCTCCTAATGCTTCTACTATTTTTTGACGTGTATCCCAATATACATCCCAATAAGCTTCACAAGTAGCATATGGTAAAGCCAATAACTCTAACCCATTAGCTCCTAAATTATTTACAGCGACTCTCGGTGCTGGATCCTGAAGTACATTAGGGTCATTTTCCATAACACTCATAACAATCTCTTTTGCTTTTTTGATATCCGTTCCATATTTGATCCCAAAAGGCATATCTACACGAAGATTTCCTATCATCGTTAAATTTGTAATCGTTCCAGACGTAATTGTTCCATTAGGTATAATTTCCGTTTTATTCTGAAATGTTTCTAGGATCGTTACAAAAACTGAGATTTCTTTTACAAAGCCTAATTTGCCATCTACTTCGATAAGATCTCCTACTTTAAATGGACGAAATACCAGTAACATCACCCCTGCTGCCATATGCCCTAGCGAACCATTAAATGCTCCACCTATTGCCAATCCTACTGCTGCTACCAAAGCTGCAAAAGTTGCTGTAGGGATACCTACAATACCAGCAATAGAAATAAACAACAATAACTTTAACAAGAAGCCAACTAATGTCGTTAAGAAAGGACGTAGAGTACCATCTACTTTACTTTTATCGAAGGCTTTAGTAACCGCCTTCATTACCATCTTAATAATCCATAACCCAATAATGAGGGCAAAAATCCCTCCGATGATTTTTAAACCATATTTTCCTACTCCATCTTGAATTGAATGTAAGAATCCGCCCAATGAATTCATTACAGTACCTCCTGCTTCTAAGCCTACAGATTTAGCTGCATCAGTCACATTTTGTGTTGTTTGCATGTTTTTGTTTTTTTTTAAATAATTGATTGCAAACTAAATATACGCAGAATTGAATACAAAAACCAAACTAAAACTCAACTTACAAATTCGCCGAAATACCTGTAATCGGGATGGAAGACTTCATTATTCGTTTAGGCTTTAATTAGGTAAGATTCTAACCCCGCTACTGAAGCTTCATTTAAGGCACTCTACCAATTCAACTACCACTTACTATTTGAAGAATTTTCTAAAATGAAAAGAAGAATGATTGTTTGAAATATACTCTCAAAACAAGTAAATACACTATGTCTTTTATGACTTCTTTTTAGTAAACTGTTTTCGGCTGAATGATGGTTTCTTAGCAGGTGAAGACTTAGGTTTAACTTCTTTTTGTGGCTTAGGTTTCTCTGGCATTGGCCCTCGAAGATGAATAACTAATCCGTTTAAGAAATTACGTAAAAGCTGATCTCCACATTCCACATATTTAGGATGTTTTTCACTTCTAAATATTGCTCCCAATTCACTTTTAGTAACTGTAAAGTCTACTAAAGCACATATTTTTACAATATCCTCATCTCGTAACTTATGCGCAACACGTAATTTCTTAAAAATGTCGTTATTTGTCAAACCCATTTTGCAAAGATAATGTTCCTTGCTTTAACCTATTAGTTTCACATAAATGAATTACACAAGAGAAGAAAAACTTTCCTTACTTTCTCAACTTATTGAATTAGCAAAAACGGATAATCGTTTAGGAGAAGATGAACTACAATTTATAAAAGCCATTGCATCTACAATTCATATTAATGATATAGAAGTTGATCAATTGGTTAATAATCCCACAGAAAGTAAAATTTTAAACCCGGAATCTGAACGCATCTTACAATTTCATCGTTTAGTATTAGTGATGAATGTAGATCAACAAACTAGTATAGATGAAATTGTAGCCCTGAAAAATTTCGGACTCAATATGGGACTTCCTGCTCCTGCGATTGATGAAGTACTTCAGCGCATGGGGAATTATGAAAACAAGGTTATTCCTCCTAATATTTTGATCGATATCTTCAAAAAACACTATAATTAGTTAATTTTTCGCATCAACACAAGTGCTTAAGCAAAAAATAATTTGCGGTTCACCATCGATAAGTTATATTTGCTCGTTTTTGAAAATACATCTAATTAATAACTGATACATAATGCAGAATAAAGGACTGATACGCGCATTCGCCATTTTATTTGGCTTGGTATGTATTTACCAATTGTCGTATACATTTATTACCAATGCAAAGGAGAAGAAGGCAAAGGAATATGCGACAGCGAAATATGCCGAAGGAACTGAAAACTACGCCTCTTTAAGAGAAGTTGCACAAGAGACCTATTTAGACTCTATAGGAAATGAAGAAATCTTATTAGGGATCACTTACAATGATGCCAAAAAGAAAGAATTAAACAAAGGGCTTGACCTTAAAGGAGGAATCAACGTAATCCTTCAAATTTCGGTAAAAGACATCTTAAAGGGATTAGCAAACGGTTCTCGAAACCCTGCTTTCAACAAAGCATTAATCGACGCCGATCAAATCCAAAAAAATGCTCAAGAACCTTATGTCGAATCATTCTTTAAAGCTTTTGATGCTTTACCTGATGCTAAGTTAGCTTCCACAGATATTTTTGCTACTAAAGACTTAAACGATGATATCGATTTAGAAATGTCTAATGACGAGGTTAAGCCTATCATCAAAAGAAAAATTAATGAATCCATTATTTCTGCGTTTGAAGTACTACGTGAGCGTATTGATAAGTTTGGGGTAACTCAACCTAACATTCAACGTTTAGGAGAATCTGGAAGAATCTTGATTGAACTTCCTGGTGCTAAAGACATCAAGCGTGTTGAGGATTTAGTTACAAGTACAGCTCAATTAGAATTCTGGGATGTGTACAAATCTGAAGAAGTTTTTCCTTTACTAGCTCAAGCAAATGGATTACTTCAAGCTGATCTTCCTAAAGAAGGAGAGTCTACTACAGAAGATGATGACAAAGCAATTAATGCTTTATTAGAAGATGCTGAAAAAGAAGAAGAAATAGTTAATCCTATTTTCGACTTATTACAAGGCCAAGCTTACCCTGGACAACCTGTTGTTGCTACGGTTGCAAAAAAGGATACAGCTCAATTTATGGGGTATCTAAACAGCTCTAAAGTTAGAAACCTTCTACAAGGAGAGCAACGCTATATGCGCTTTGCTTGGGGAAAAACAGATGATGCTGCCGAATCTTTTGACTTATATGCCATCAAAGCAAATCGTCAAAATAAACCAGAATTATCTGGAAACGTAATTACAGACGCTCAGCAAACTTATACTCAACTAGGAAAAGTTGCTGTAAGCATGCAGATGAACGGTAAAGGAGCTAAAGCTTGGGAAGAAATGACTGGCCGTGCTTCTAAAAACCAAAGTCAAATTGCTATTGTTCTAGATAATGTAGTATACTCTGCACCTGGTGTAAGTAGCGGTGCTATTTCGGGTGGCCGTAGTGAAATCACCGGTAACTTCGATATTCTAGAAGCGAAAGATCTTGCTAATATATTACTTGCTGGTAAATTACCTGCCAAAGCAGATATTATACAAAGTTCAATTGTTGGACCTTCTTTAGGGAAAGAAGCAATACAAAGTGGTATGATGTCATTTATCATTGGTCTTGTTTTAATTTTAGCTTGGATGATTTTCTATTATGGAAAAGCGGGGATTTTTGCTGATATAGCTGTAATTGTAAACATCTTATTTATTTTCGGATGGTTAGCAGGAAAGCAAGCTGTGTTAACGTTACCAGGTATCGCAGGTATTGTATTGACTATTGGTATGTCCGTAGATGCCAATGTACTTATCTTCGAACGTATTCGAGAAGAACTCGACAAAGGCAAATCTCAAACTAGTGCTATCGCTGATGGTTTTAAAAATGCACTATCCTCTATTTTAGATGCAAACATCACAACAGGTTTAACTGGTCTTATCTTATTTTTAGTTGGATCTGGACCGATCAAAGGTTTTGCTTACACTCTATTGGTAGGTATTGGAACTTCTTTAATCTCGGCTATATTTATTACTAGATTATTTATTGATGGTTATGGTAAAAATGGAAAAGAATTAACTTTCTCTACAGGAATAACAAAGAACTGGTTCAGAAACATAAATATTGAATTCTTAAGAAAACGCAAGATCGCTTATATCATATCTGGTACTTTAGTAACAATAGGTATTATTTCTTTATTTACAAACAAACTAGACCAAGGTGTTGACTTTGTAGGAGGAAGATCGTATACTGTTCGTTTTAATAAAGACATCAATGCGACTCAAGTTGATAAAGAATTAACTGATGTTTTTGAAAGTGTAGAAGCGAAAATTTCAGGGACTAGTAATCAGCTAAAGATTACAACAAAATATAAGATTAATGAAACTTCTACCGAAATTGACAATGAAGTTCGTAAGTTATTATATAACGGATTAAAACCACATCTATCAGAAGGACTATCTTATGACGATTTTATTTCTGAAAGCTCAGACAAAGTAGAAGGGGTTATGTCTTCTATTAAAGTAGGACCAACTATAGCCGATGACATCAAAAAAGATGCTCTTTGGGCTGTATTAGGTTCATTAATTGTGGTTTTCCTTTACATCTTAATTCGTTTCCGCAGATGGCAATTCTCTTTAGGTGCTGTTGCCGCTGTATTCCATGATGTATTAATCGTATTGGGATTATTCTCACTATTACATAAAGTAATGCCATTTAGCTTAGAAATTGACCAAGCATTTATTGCCGCAATTCTAACGGTAATCGGTTACTCTTTAAATGATACGGTGGTAGTATTCGATAGAATTCGTGAATTCTTAGATGATCATCAAGACTGGAAATTAGCTCGTGTTGTAGATGCTGCATTAAGTAGTACTTTATCTCGTACGTTAAATACCTCTTTAACTACTTTATTAGTATTAGTTGCCATCTTTATTTTTGCATTACCATTAAGAGGATTTATGTTCTCATTAATTATTGGTGTAATTGTAGGTACTTATTCATCGTTATTCATTGCGACACCAATCATGTACGACACCGTTCGAAAAGTTGGTTTAAAAGAGCCTAAAAAAGAAGAAGAGGATGAAGCTGTTACTGCTTAATTCTATTCTTTATTAAAAAATTTCCAAAAAAAAGAGTCTGCCTCAAATTAACTTGAGACAGACTCTTTTCTTAAATATAGAAAGTTTACTATTTCCAGCTTTGTGATTTTAAATGCAAAGCTGCTAAAATCACGTCATGTTGACTGATTTGACCCACCAACTTTCCACTTTCCATTACTGGAAATCTTCTATGCGAACTTTTATGAAACTTAGTCGCCGCATCGAAAATATCGACATGTGCATCAATCGTTTCCACAACAGAACTCATATATTTCTCTACTTTTTCACTTCCCATTGGAAGATTATAGTATCGACTATTACTTAATTGTTCCATACAATCACTTTCAGAAATCAGCCCTACTAATTTTCCTCGTTCATCTACTACTGGACCACCTGTTATCTGATTTCTAGCTAATATTTCCATAACTTCAGCTAGACTTTGTTCTGGTTTGAAAGTAATTAAATTCTTAGCCATATAATCCGATACTGTGATCGCCGCTTCTATACTTTTTTTCTCGGGTTTAATGCGTTGCCCCGTAAAACTTGAAAATCCCATACCTCATTATATTTAAGTTAGACATTTAAATTACCATTTAATTATTTGATTTTAAAATTTTTAACACCAAAATACTTAGATAGCATACTATTTTAACATTATTTACCTAAGTATTTTCAAGGACAAAAACCCCAAAAAGTATAATTAATGTTTATAGTAAGTCGTATTTTTGATTGAAAAATTACATAACGATGAATATTGCCATTATTGGTTTAGGCTGGCTAGGACTTCCACTAGCAAAACAATTTGTCAAGAAAGGGCATCTTATTTCAGGAAGCACAACTAGTGAAGAAAAAATCGAACTACTTTCGAATACCAGCATTAGTACTTATAAGGTTATACTAAATGAAAATAATGTCGAAGGTGATATAGAAGCTTGCTTAGCCAACTGCGATATTCTTGTCTTAAATACTCCTCCTGGACTAAGAAGAAACCCTGAAAGCAATTATGTAAATAAAATCAAAAGCTTACTTCCACATATTGAAAAGTCCGCTATTCAAAAGGTGTTGTATATTAGTTCTACATCTGTCTTTAAAGATGGTTTTCCCTTTCCAACTATTACGAATGACACGAAACCAAATGCAGAAACCAACGCTGGAATACAAATAAAAACGGTCGAGAAACTCTTGACATCTAATCCTTCATTTGACACTACGATCTTAAGGTTTTCAGGCTTAGTTGCCGATGACCGTCACCCTGCAAGGATGATGTCTAGAAGAAGTAATATACATAATGCCGAAGCACCAGTAAATTTGATTCATCGAAATGATTGTATAGGAATCATTGAACAAATCATTGAACAAGAAGTATGGGGCACTACGTTGAATGCTTCATACCCTGATCATCCTACTAAAGAAGCATATTACCATAAGATCTGTATTAAAATGGGATATAATACCCCAGACTTTAGCAAGGAAGGAGTATCCAATGGTAAAATTATAGATGGAAATGCTATAGAAGTAACACTAAACTATAGCTACCAACAACCAATATGGTAACCATAGTTTAATATCTATATTTAATAAGCTTTGACATGTTGATTATCCGTCAATGTATTTATAAAAGCTACTAAATCCTTTATTTCTTGCTCTGTGAGATTGAGATTATCAAAAGGAAGCGTTTGGTGAGGGATATCAAAGCCTAAACCAGCTCCTCCTCCTTTATTATAAAAACCCATTACTTCTTCTAAAGAATCATATACTCCATTGTGCATATAAGGCGCTGTTAAAGCAGCATTTCTAATTGATGGAGTCTTAAACATTCCTTTGTGTAAATCTTCTTCAAATACCCAGTAGAACCCTAAATCATCATCCCACTTTTTGTTTGCTTTAGTTTCTGGCACTCCAATAACCTCTTTCTCTGTTTCTGCAAAAAACGGAGGAACAGTACCATTGGTTAAGGGTATAAAATGGCAGGTTGCACAGAGTGCCTTACCTGTAAAAAGGTTAAACCCATTTTTCTCGGATGCTGTATATGTATCTTCTTCTCCTCTGATATTTTTATCAAATTTAGAATTGAAACTTTGTAATGTAGATAGATAAGTAGAAATTGCTCTTATTGTTTCTCTATTTGATGCTGGCACCTTTCCGAAAGCTTTCACAAACATAGAACGATAAGTCGTGTCCTTTTCCAAAATATTATCTGAAAATCGGTGTACCTCTGTAGCAAATTCTTGTTTGTTATTAAAAACAGATTTAATTTGACTTTCAATAGTACCTGCTCGACCATCCCAAAAAAAGTTACGCTGATACACACTATTCAATAAAGTAGGGCTATTCCTTTTCAATCGACTCCCTTGATTCCCTATTGATAATTTTAACCCATCTGTATATCCTTGTTCTGGTAAGTGACAAGTGGCACAGGACACATTACCTGTCCCAGACAAATTCTTATCAAAAAACAATTTCTCTCCTAATTCAATCTTTTCTATTGAAGGTTTTTTATCATTAAAGTCTAAAAAGAAATCTGCTTTAAAACTGTCTTTTTCAAAAAAAGTAGGGGCATCGAAATTAAAAATATGAGCATTTGTTTTACCATCCCATAGCCCAGAAACTTTTCTAACTTTCACCCAAACACGAACTACTGGGTTAAAATAATCCCTGATAAAAGTGTATCTATCAAAGGTTTCAAAATCAGTATTCCCATCAACAAAATGAACCGCTTTATCAATAGCACTCTTTAAAGACACGTCTACTTCCTTATCTTTTTCTACAATAAGATTTTGTATGGTCAATTCATACATCTCAAAAAGGCTTTTCAATGACAATGAAATTTCTTTTATACTTTCTCCACTAACAGGAGTATCAAAACCAACCACAGACAAACTATTTATCCTCATTAGCTGTTGATGAGTTGCAATGAAAAATCGTTTTTCAGTCAAAGGTCGCTGACCAATCATGTTCTTTAAATTATTCAGTAATCCTTTTAAAACCCTAATTTCTCTGTAGAAATCATCTTGATTTACCGAGTCATCGTAAATAGTTTCTTCTAATTTCTGAAATCCAACTGGCTGTACAACCTTACCACTATCTTCTTTATAAATAGGTAAAGCCGGTCCATTGGTCTTATGAGTTGTTTCGGGGTTTAAGTATCCTGCAAAAGGTTCTGCTTTCTTAAAAAATGATCTAACTCTAAAAAAAGTAGGTTTTGTTTCTTCTTGAAGAAAACCTACTTTTTGAAGCGTGTCTAACCATTTTATAGCTTCAATTATTTGGCTTGAATAATACTTTTGACCTTTACCCCAATCAATATTCGAAGATTCTTGACTTGATTTGGGTACTTGTTCTATTTTTTCAGATGCTTTTTTACATCCTGTTAGGATAATAGCAACAAAAATGATTTTAAAACAATTCTTAAACATAACCTTCTTTTTTAGCAAGAAACCTCCGCACTCTGGTGCGGAGGTTACATTATTTTATCGATCAATAGATTGAATCAAAGTCAAATCTATCTAGGTAATCCTTTAAGGATAACTATCTGAGATCCTTGATCGTCTTCACGACAGAACCCAGTACACTCAGGATTTACAGAAATATCATGACCATCTAAATTTTGGAAATCTGGGCTTTCCCAATAATGTGGTTGAATACACAACATGAAAGTATCTGGCACACCTACTTTGTCAGAAATATCAACTAATGCTCCAAATTCTCCGCTTAGCCCAGTTGACCCTTGTGGATCTAAATCTTGACGAACGATTAATTCTAAAACAACCTTAGCATTATCCCCATCTAAATCCGTTTGATAAATGTAAGCAGCGTGTCCTCTATCGAAAGAGTTAGGATCTTCTTGTAAGTACACAAAATTCTCTGTAACAGTGATGTTATCTGGAGATTGCAATTGCGACAAATTACCATCCATATTATTAGATTCGGTGTTACCAGAAATGATTTGAGTAATCTTCCCTGATAAAGGGTTAGCCGCATCTAGCTCTAACTTGTAAGCTGTACCCCAGTCATTATAAGTACCACGTCCTGGTCCACGACCAGTAACTGCTACAAATACGTTTCTTCCATTTTCATCAGATCCTTTTTGGTAATCTACATCTTCAACTCTCATGAACTGAGATGCCAATACCATATTAGAAGCATCTTCCATTTCATCTTTCGTTAAAGCAGCCCCATTTTCGATTTCTACAAATTCAAAATCGTAAGCAACACCAAAATCCAAGTTAGATTCGTCATACTGAGTCATTGCATCCGTAGCTACAACACCACCTGCACCATCAGAAACTTGGTTCAATTTTAACACATAAATTTTACCGTTTTCTAAATCTGCATCACCATTAGTAGAATAATACAAAGTAATTTGCCCTTCTGAATTTGAAGAATCATCATCTCCACCAACAATTACTGTAGCACCAGCATAAGCTCCTTGAGGAAGTGGAGTAGCATTTTCCCAAGAAAACTCACCTAACGCATCTAATCCAAAATCAGCTGTCGGAGTTGGAGTTTCAACTCGCGGGTCTATTCCTTTTACATCATAGTGAAAAGACTCTGATGCAGATAGGAAAATATCCCTGTCCCCTCCATGAATATCTTTCTCCCACATGGTACCAGAACACTGACGTGCAAAATCTTCAACACCAGAATTCAATAAATAATCTCCTTCTACTGGGTTTAAATTTTCATCTAATCTGATACGAGCCACAGCATAATCATCCTCACAGTTAACAGTTAAGATATATCCGTCACCGTCTCTAAGGAATCCAGCACCATCAGCGGCACCCGCCAATTGAAAATTGCTATCCCCAATAATATCTGTAGTACTGATTAATGAGAATACATCTACAAAGCTAAATTGAGTTTGCATTGCTACTAAAGGAGCTAATCCAGATTTATTAGCAAACATTTGTAGAGTAGGATCGTTAGCAGCAATTAAGGCATCGATCTGAGCCATTAAAGCTTCAATCTCTGCTTGAGAAGCTCCATTTTGAGCAGCTAACTCTTCAATAGTTTGTTCTGCAGTAGCCAAAGCATCATTTGCTTCTGCAATAGCATCATCAGAAGCATTTTTGTCTGCTTGAGACTGAGCTACTAAGTCTTCTAAGGCTTTTTCTGCAGCATCAATTTCCACTTGAGAAGCATTGCCACTAGTTACAAGAGCTGCAATTTGAGCTTTTAATGCTTCAATCTCAGAATTTGAACTACTTTGATTTGAGGTAGCATCGTTAATTTCTTTTTCAAGTCGTAATAAATCATCTTCAGAAGCATTATTTTGACAAGCGGTAAAGGCTGCTAAAAATGCTAATGAAATACATACTTTAGTAAGTTTCATTTTTATTTAGTTAATGTTAATAGATAAACGCACCTCAAATTTACCTTTCAATTGAAGCATACATGTTATCTAAACATAACCATGGTTTTATTATAACCTTACTCTAATGTTACTAACGTAAATGAAATTACTTTGTATGTGAAAAAATTAACAAATGACCAGAGATCGACATAAAACTATAGAGACCTTTTATTCATCTTGAATTAACAAATGAAACTTAAACCCCTATAGTACTGATTTTTAAGAAAAATAGATTACTTATGTTTTGTGTTATTTTTATTAAAAATATTTTTCTTGATTATAACCATCCTTTAATTCATTTTCATCATCTATCTTCAACCATATTAAATTATGTCATTTCTTATTCTATTCCTTATATATTGATTCTCTATACCTCTCTTTAGTCTATTCCAAAAACATATATTATGTTTTATTTATAGACAATAGAACTTTTATTTTATAAGCACCCATATCCCAAAATCATTATATTTGTGTGATTTTTTAAGTGAAGATGAAATATAAAAGAATACTCCTAAAATTATCTGGCGAAGCCCTTATGGGAAACCTACAATATGGTATCGATCCAGTTAGACTATCCGAATATGCACAACAAGTTAAAGAGATCGTAAATCTAGGCGTTGAAGTAGCCATCGTTATTGGTGGAGGAAATATATTTAGAGGAGTATCTGGCGCAAGCAAAGGTATGGATCGCGTACAAGGCGATCATATGGGGATGCTGGCTACCGTAATAAATGGATTAGCTTTACAAGGAGCTATGGAAGACGAAGGACTAAAGACTCGATTACAATCGGCCATTCAAATCGACGAAGTAGCAGAGCCGTTTATTAGACGAAGAGCACTTCGACACCTCGAAAAAGGACGTGTTGTAATCTTTGGCGGAGGAACAGGAAATCCTTATTTTACTACAGATTCTGCTGCTGTATTAAGAGCTATAGAAATCAAAGCAGATGTTATCTTAAAAGGAACTCGTGTAGATGGAATTTACACCGCTGATCCAGAAAAAGATGCCAATGCAACCAAATACGATTATATTAGCTTTAAAGATGTAATCGAAAAAGGCCTTAAAGTAATGGACACTACAGCATTTACTTTAAGCCAAGAAAATGAATTACCTATCATTGTTTTTGATATGAATACTAAAGGAAACTTAAAGAAATTGGTTTCTGGAGAATGTATAGGTACTACAGTAAATGTTTAAATGCAATTAAAATAAATAAGATGACTGAAGAAGTTAATTTTATATTAGATAGCACAAAAGAATCTATGGAAGGTGCTATTGCACACTTGGAAAAACAATTTTTAAACATTAGAGCTGGTAAAGCAAGTCCAGCCATGTTAGGAAGTGTTATGGTAGATTACTACGGTTCTCAAACACCACTAAACCAAGTAGGTAATGTGTCGACACCAGATGCTCGTACATTAACGATCACTCCTTACGAAAAATCGATGATTACCGAGATCGAAAAAGGGATCATGTATGCAAACCTTGGCTTAAATCCTATGAATAATGGGGAAATGGTAATTATCAATATTCCACCATTGACAGAAGAAAGAAGACGTGATTTAGTAAAGCAAGCAAAATCGGAAGCAGAAGATGCCAAAGTTGGTATTAGAAATGACCGTAAAAGCGCTAATAACGAAATTAAGAAATTAGAAAAAGAAGGTCTTTCTGAAGACATCGCTTCTAATACTGAAGTAGATATTCAAAATCTCACTGATATGTTTACTAAAAAAGTTGATGAACTTTTAACTATCAAGGAAAAAGAAATTATGACTGTATAATCAAATTTCAAAACATATATAAAAGCAGCGTCACTGTCACGTTGCTTTTTTCATTTTATACTAACCATTCTGGTAAAGTACCTGTAGAGTACTCATGAAAAAAGTAAAAAAGAAAATTCAGTCATTTTGGAGAGCATTTGCTCTTCTAATCCTAAATAACAAAATTGCAGTTACTGCAATTATATTAACCTTAACTATTGGACTTATTAGTCAATGGAAAAACATTGGTTTTTCGTTTACAGAAACCAATTTACTCCCAGACAAGCATCCAATAAACCTACAATACAACAAATTCTTCGAGAAATTCGGAGAAGAAGGAGTGGTCATTGTTATGGGGATTAATGATAGCACCATCTATCAACCCAAAAAATTTAACAACTGGATTTCTCTCAATAAACAATTGCGGAAATTTGAAGAGGTAGATTTTGTAATTTCTTTTTCTGAAATGCAAGATCTTACCAAAGAAGATAATCCTAAATCTTTTAAACTAAAACCAATAGTTGATGCTGAACAATTTTCAGAAGATCAAATTGCATATTACAAAAAACGTCTTCTTCAAGAATTACCTTTTTACGAAGGCCTAGCTTACAGCAGCTCTAAAAAAACCATACAATCTGCATTATACATTCGAAAAGATGTCGTGAATACTAGGGCTAGAAGGGATTTTATTATTAAAAAATTAAATCCACTTCTAGAAGCTTTCGAAAAGGACAATAATATTGACATGAAAATTTCGGGTATGCCTTATATCCGCACCATGAATTCGAACAACATCTTCGATGAAATGAAGTTGTTTTTAGGAGCGGCACTATTTGTAACCTCCTTTATTTTCTTATTATTTTTCAGGTCTTTTCGTGCTACTTTAATCTCTATGATTACCGTAATCGTTGGGGTATTATGGGCCTTTGGATTTATCGGATTATTCCATTTTCAAATTACGGTACTTACAGCTATTATCCCTCCTTTAGTAATTGTCATAGGTATTCCAAACTGTATTTTCTTAATCAACAAATACCAACAACAAATTAAGAAAGGCTTACCTAAAATGGAGGCTTTAACTGAAATGGTTAGCAAAGTAGGATATGCAACTTTAATGACAAATGTTACAACTGCTGCGGGTTTTGCTACATTTTGTTTGACCGGAAATACCCTTTTAATACAATTTGGACTAGTTTCAGCCGTATGTATTTTAGCCTTGTTTGTGCTTTGTATTTTGGTTATTCCATTACTATACACTTTAATGCCCCTTCCTAAAAAAAGACATCTTAACCATTTAAATAAAAAATGGATTGATGGCTTAATTGCTTGGATGGTTAAAATGGTAAGCTATAAACGTCGATCTATTTATATCATATCTTTTGTTGTTTTAATACTTAGTATCATTGGAATGAAACAGATTAAAGTTTCTGGGTCATTACTCGAAGAAATGTCTAAATCTGAACAGTTTTATAGCGACATCAAATTTTATGAAAATGAATTTGATGGCATAATGCCATTAGAGATTTTTATTGATACTAAAAAAGAAAAAGGAGCATACAAGTTATCTACACTCAAGCGTATTGAAAGAATGAGTACGGAAATTGAAAAATTCCCAGAACTGTCTCCTACAAAATCAGTAGTTAATATTGTAAAATATGCCAAACAAGCTTTTTACAATGGAAATACTAAATACTACTCACTACCTACAAGTCAGGAAAAGAATTTTATGATTCCTTATCTTAAGTCTGTTGAGAATAATCAAAACTTGCTTTCATCTTATGTTGACAGTACAGGACAATTTCTGCGCGTATCTACATTTATGAAAGATGTAGGCACCGAAAAAATGGAAGAATTAGAAAATACACTCTATCCCAAAATAGATAAGATTTTCCCAAAAGACCGTTTCGAAGTATTTTTCACAGGACGTGCACTGCTATTTCAAAAAGGAACAGAGTATTTGGTTAAAAACTTAATGCAGTCTTTATTAATTGCAATAGGATTGATTATTCTAATCATGTTTTATATGTTTCGCTCTATAAAAATGATTTTAATCTCATTAATTCCCAACCTATTACCGTTACTAATTACAGGTGGACTTATGGGGTATTTTGGAGTTCCTATTAAGCCTTCTACCATTTTAGTATTTAGTATCGCTTTTGGAATCTCTGTTGATGATACGATTCATTTCCTAGCAAAATACAGACAAGAATTATTAGCTACAGGAAATAATGTTATCAAAAGCACCATGACAGCTCTAAAAGAAACAGGGGTAAGTATGTTTTATACCTCTACTGTATTATTCTTTGGGTTTGCTGTTTTTATGATTTCAAGTTTTGGAGGAACTAAAGCTCTTGGAGGTTTAATTTCTGCAACTTTATTATTTGCTATGTTATCGAATCTAGTATTGCTGCCTGCACTACTTTTAGGTTTAAATAATTTAAAGAAAAAGAAGAAAAATTAAAAGCTACTTTTTTTCTTTAAAACTAAAGGCTATCAAAAAAGGAATACTTCAAGCTATCGTACATTGAGCGAAGCCGAAATGTAACTAGACTATCACTAAGTTATCAGACTTCGACTATCGCTCAGTCTTCGTTTGGATTACTTTTATATAGTCTATAATTTTAATACTACTCCACTTATCATCTACTATTCATGATATAATCATATCAGGCATCTTAAAAATGAAACATTAGCTTTAGCATTCACCTAAGATCAGCTCTTAATTTATTAAATTACCCTCATGAAAGACAGCTATCATTATTCGAATAAGAATGAATAACACTCCATATTTATCATTAATAGTCCCAGTGTACAATGAGGAAGAGAATGTACCACTACTTGCTAAGGCAGTAGAAAAAGCCATTGGACACATTAATTATGAACTCATCTACATCGATGACTTTTCAACTGATGGTACTCGAGCAGCTGTTAAATCCATGAACAACCCAAAAGTAAAGCTGGTTGAATTAAAAAGAAACTATGGACAAAGTAGTGCATTGGCAGCAGGTATTGAAATAGCTACAGGAAAATACATAGCGACTATGGATGGAGATTTGCAAAATGACCCAGCAGATATTCCCGAGATGTTACGACTTGTCGAAAATGATGAATGGGACTTAGTGACTGGCATTAGACAAAAAAGGAAAGACAACGTAATACGCAAAATTCCTTCCAAGATTGCTAATTATATCATTCGAAAATCTACCAATTTTCATATTACTGATGCAGGATGCGCATTAAAAGTAATGACCTCCGAAACGGCAAAAGAAATCCCTCTATATGGAGAGCTACACCGATTTATAGCGCTTAATGCACATATTGATGGCGCCCGTGTTACGGAGATTCCTGTAAAACATCATCCTAGACAACATGGTGTTTCTAAATATGGAATGAGCAGAACGTTTAAGGTAATTAATGACCTAGTTCTCATTCTGTTTCAGCGTAAGTATCTACAAAAACCAATGTACTTTTTCGGAAATCTAGGAATCCTATTTTTTGTATTAGGAATCATTATAAACCTTTATCTCCTTTACGTAAAGTTACTTGGAAATGACATTGGAACACGCCCTTTATTAATTCTAGGTGCTTTATTAATTTTAGTAGGAATTCAATTATTCACCATTGGTATCGTAGCCGATTTATTAATGCGTACTTATTTCGAATCTCAAAGCAAGACTCCTTATAGCATCCGCAAAACAGTAACGTTTGAAAGCACAGAAAAAGAAACTCCTAAAAACGCTAATTAAAATTGCGATCACTGTTGGCCTTCTTGTTATTGTTTTCAACAATATCCAATTTGGCGAAATTTTCGGAATCATTGAAAAAGCTAGTTGGCAATACATTTTAGTTAGCATTATATTGTATGCACTATCTCAATGGGTTTCTTCAAAAAGATTACATCGAGTTCTTAAAAATATAGACCTACATATCAGCAAACGCTCAAATACATTATTGTATTTACAAGGAATGTTTTACAACCTTTTTATTCCTGGAGGAGTTGGTGGAGATGGATATAAAATCTACATGCTGAATAAGCACCTCGGATGGCCTTTAAAAATCACTACCGCCTCCCTATTGATTGACCGAGTTACTGGATTATTTGCAATGATTATTCTTATTCTCATGGCTAGTTTTTGGATTCCAATTGACGGCTACAGTATATTAAAAAATGGGATTTTGGCATTAAGTATTATTGCTTCAATAATCGCTTTAGTGATTGGTATTCGGTTATTATTCCCCAGCTTTAGAGGAAAACTAAAAGGGGCTATACCTTTAGCTTTTTTAGTACAGGCTATTCAAATTTGTTGCTTTATTGCTATTCTAAAAAGCCTACATGTAAACACAGATTATATCCCATATACATTGGTATTTTTAGTTTCAGGAATCTTATCAATATTTTCTTTTTCGGGTATAGGAATTCGCGAAATTATATTTCTAAAGGCTACATTAATCTTTTCTTTTGAAGAGAACATAGCCGTTAGTGCAGGGTTACTTTTTTCTATAATCACAACCATCGTCTCTCTAGGTGGAATTGTCACACATTTTAAACCTAGCTTAATTTTCGGAACGGATACTATTTTTGAGCCTGAAGTTGACAAAACGATTTCACCTCAAAAAACAGAGTAGTATAAAACGTAATTAAGACTTCCAACTGAATAACTAATTCCCTTTTATCATTACTTTTCAAATCTCTCGACGCATTTATTCTGTCTTGTTTTCGTGATCTAAACAAAACCACCAATACCAAACTTAAGGTATTTATTTTTAGAATCTTAATGCCATTTTTTCATTAAACCACACAAAAAAATTCAACCTAGATTCATTTAGCAATCATATCTAAAAATAAAAAAGGATGAATTATTACTCTTTTCAAGTATTACAAGAGGTTTTTAGTAAATTTGAATGACTATATTTCTGCAAGAATAGTAGAGGAAAGGGAAAACCCCATTTATGATAGAAAAGGTATTATGTTAAAGCAACAATTTAATTTAAAATTATCTCAGAAATTATCTCCGCAACAGATTCAATTAATGAAATTGATTCAGTTGCCAACGCAAGCTTTTGAACAACGTTTGAAGCAAGAAATAGAGGAAAATCCCGCGTTAGATTCTGGAAAAGAACAAACAACAGAAACTGAAGATGAATTTTCGAATACAGATAGTTACGAGGATGATTACAACTCGGAAAGTCAAGAACCTGAAATCAATATTGACGAATATTTGAGTGATGACGAAATCCCGGCATATCGTTTACAAAGCAATAACTATAGCAGTGATGACGAAGATAAGTCTGTCCCTTATGCTAGTGGCACCACTTTTAATCAGCATCTAATATCTCAATTAAACACTTATCGCCTTTCCGATACGGATTACCAAATCGCCACATTCCTAATAGGAAGCATCAACGAAAATGGTTATATCCGTAGAGATTTAGCAGATATTGCAGATGATCTTGCCTTTACTCAAAATATTTATGTTGAGGCTAAAGATGTAGAAAAAATACTTCATATTGTCCATCAACTGGATCCAGCAGGTGTAGGAGCACGTTCGCTACAAGAATGTCTCTCCATACAACTTCACAGAAAAACAAGCAACCCAGATGTTGAACTCGCGGTCAAACTGATTGATGATACTTTTGAACTTTTCACTAAAAAACATTACAAAAAACTAATTACCAAATTAGGTATTACTGAAGAGCAATTAAAAGATGCTATTGAAGAAATTGAGCATTTAAACCCAAAACCAGGAGGTAGCTTTTCTGGAAATACTAAAATTGTTGAGCACGTAGTACCCGACTTTACAATTAGAATTACAGAAGGGGAACTAGAGCTAAGTCTTAATGGTCGTAATGCTCCAGAGCTTCATGTATCTGGATCATACAACAACATGCTTAAGGGATATAAAGAATCTAAAAAGAAAACCAAAGCGCAAAAAGATGCAGTACAGTTTATAAAACAAAAACTGGATGCTGCTAAGTGGTTTATCGAAGCGGTTAAACAACGTCAACAAACGTTGATGATCACTATGAGTGCCATCATGCACTATCAAAAAGAATTCTTTTTATCGGGGGACGAACGCCATTTGAAACCCATGATCTTAAAAGATATTGCAGATGAAATCGAAATGGATGTAAGTACCATCTCCCGTGTTGCTAATAGTAAATACGTCGACACTCCATATGGTACAAAACTTATTAAAGAGTTTTTCTCGGAGTCTATGACAAACGATCAAGGAGAAGAAGTTTCTACCCGAGAAATCAAAAAGATTTTAGAAATCACTATAGGAGAAGAAGATAAAAGAAAACCTTTGACAGACGAAAAGTTAGCTAAAATTCTAAAACAAAAAGGATATCCAATTGCCAGACGTACTGTTGCAAAATACAGAGAACAATTAGACCTCCCTGTGGCTAGACTCCGTAAAAAAATATAACTAATGCTTACACGCCTTATTATTTTTATAGCCATTCTCATTTCTATTGAAGGGCTTTTTTACAGAGGAATAGTATATGATAATTGGAATAGTTCACTTAAGTGGGGACACTTCTTTTTCACTTCTTTTGTATACATTTTTTTCATTTATCAGATCCTAAAATTTGATCGTAGTCAAGGACCTAGTATTGATTTTTACTGGGCATTAGGCTTCCTATTACTTTCTATTGTACCCAAATTATTAAGCCTATTTTTTTTAGGAATCACTGTATTAGGAGATGTCATTTGGAATAGTGCTACCAAAGAACCATCGAATTCTCGTCGTCAGTTCTTAAAAAACTTAAGCATCGTTATTGGAAGCATTCCTTTCCTAGGTATTATTCATGGAATCTGGAAAGGCAGATACAATTTCAAAGTAATTCGTCATGCTATTGCATTTGACAATTTACCAGAAGCATTTCATGGATTCAAAATTCTACAAATATCCGATATACACTCGGGTAGTTTCGATAATCCAGAAAAAGTAAATTACGCTATAGATTTAATTAACCAACAAGAGGCCGATTTATTTCTATTTACTGGAGATATCGTCAATACAAAAGCAACAGAATTCCATCCGTGGATCGAAACTTTTAAAAAGATAAAATCATTCCCCCATGGGAAATTCTCTGTATTAGGAAATCATGATTATGGTGAATATGTTACATGGCCTTCCGAAAAGGACAAGGAAGAGAATTTCAAAGCAATAAAAGATTTACACCCAGCGATAGATTTTCAATTGTTATGTAATGAAAATGTAACTATCGAAAAAAACGCTCAACAGATAAAACTGATTGGGGTAGAAAATTGGGGTAAAAATTTTAAAAAAGCTGGTGATCTTACTCTAGCATCAAAAGGAACGCTCAAAGAAGACTTTAAAGTACTAATGAGTCACGACCCTTCGCATTGGGATGCTGAAGTCAAAAATCACCCAAACGACTACCATCTTACATTAAGTGGACACACACATGGATTACAGTTTGGGATAGAAATTCCTGGTTTTATCAAATGGAGCCCTATTAAATACCTGTACGAACAATGGGCAGGAATGTATCAAGATCAAGATAAGTTTATCAATGTAAATCGCGGATTTGGATATCATGCCTTTCCAGGACGTGTTGGTATTTGGCCCGAAATTACAATTATAGAACTACAGAATAAAAAACTCCAAGCCTAACTTAATAACTGACATATTTTGACGGTTTTGATCACTGAGGGTTCCTTTTTTAAAGAAATCTACTAATGAGTAGTACACATGGAAATTCCAAGTATTCCAACCAACGCTTAGTGTCGCTCCTAAACGCCATCTATTAATTCCTTCGGGATTGGTAAACTGAAAGCGCTCTCCTGTTTCTGCTTCGAAATCGGTTTTAAACCTTGTTACATATCCCCCGCGAAGTCCTGTGTAAATACGCCAAAACTTATAACTCTCGGCGGTTGATGTACGCCAACGTATTTGAAAAGGCACTTCTAACAACTGTGTATTAAAGCTATTGTTATTAATGACAAGATTTAAGTCTCCTGGAGTACTATAGACTACTTGACCTACAGCATCACTTGAAGCAATTAGATTATGATTATACAAATTAAAACTATACCCCAAGCCTAAACCCAATGCCCAATTTCTTCTTCGATTTATAGGAAAGTCTCTTATAAATCCAGCATGCAACCCTCCAGAAAACCCAGATTGAGAAACTCCTGAAGGCAAATTATTCAAAACGTTAAAAGTCGCAGAGATATAAATTTGATCTTCCCTGTAGCGATCATCAACTCCTTCGTATACTCGCAACGCTTCTTTAGTTTGTGCTATTCCTATAAAATGTAATAGCAATACGATACTTAAAAGAATGCCTTTAACTAATTTCAATCCTGAAAATGGTTTTATACTAAATACCTATAAAACACATCTAAGATTGGTGTTTTATCACGTATTTGGTTTTATTTAAATAATCACTAAGATAACTTTTGAATTGATAGTAAAAAATTTGAACTCAAAGAAAATTAGTCGCCATCATTATCATTTTTTGTAGTTATGATATTTAATTGACTACTCACATCTACATTGAAGCTAACAAACAACTTCCCAAACTGATCTTTTAAGCCCCTTACTTTATCCGTATCATCAACCAACGTTTTTTCTAATGAAGTGGCAATACTAATCATCATCTCTTCTTAGGAATATCTATTCCGAAGTCATAAATCACTGAAAATTAACCGAATCTAAAGGACATACCAAAGGCAAAATGATTCCTATCAAATCCAGCACTAAATAGTGATATTGTATGCCTTGAAGACCTAACTATTTTGCCCCCCGATAAACGCTTCTATATCTTTATCAAACAAATAGTATCCCGAACGATCATCTCCTAAAATGTTCAATTTATCCAACAAAGTTCGTGCTGTAGCTTCTTCTTCTAATTGTTCGGTAACGTACCACTGCATAAAATTATGCACATTGTAATCTTTCTGTTCTAAACACTCGAAAATAACTTTATTGATTTGCTCTGTAACAAAAACCTCGCTGTTTAAGAATTTTTCGAATAAAGCCTTAAGAGAATCAAATTCTGATTTTGGTTCGTCCAATGCTGGTACAATTACTTTTCCGCTTCGTTCATTAACAAACTTCATCAATTTGGTCATATGTAAGCGCTCTTCTTTGGCTTGACTGTAAAAAAAGTTTGCAATTCCTGCATATCCTGCTGCATCTGCCCAAGAAGCCATCGCTAGATATTGCATAGATGCCTGAGCTTCAAACTTAATCTGGTCATTTAGTAATTTCTCTATAGATGCTTTCATTGTGTTTTTATATAAAATTCGTTGTTGCACTAATAACTTAAATATATTCTGTTTATTAAAATTACAGTTTTAGATTTAATACCATTGTAAATAAACAACCAATAAATTTTATGCCAGTTAGCAGGTATAAAATCGCAATACTATTTATTATAAACAAAAGAGGACGTATAAAAGTCAAATTTATCTCATACTAAACTTGGTCTAGTATCTCATCTGTATTAATAATAAATGTGATGAGATTCTGAATTAAATTCAGAATGACGATTTTAATGACTTTTTATACATCCTCTATAAGGAAGACTCTAAATACATTCAACTACCGACCTTCGTCTGTTTCTGACTCTGAAATTTTTTCTGGAAACATTGCTTTAATAGCATCTCGCTTTTGCTTCAGTACTAACTTTTCGTTAGAGTCGTCATCAGCATCTTTCCATTGTTGCGTAATACTTTGAAATGATTCACCATATAAACGAATAGCCTCTCGATCTCTTAGAGTATTATAAGCTCCTATTAGTTCGTTTTGAACAGCAATAAAAGTTGAAAAGCTTGTCTCTCGACTATTTTTTACGGCAATCACTGCCTTAGAAGGATGAGAAGACTGGTTAACATCTTTACTGCCCTTACAATAATCGCAATTACCATTTCCATTATTATCTAAGAACGCAATAGTAGCTGCTCTTAAATCACCTATTTCCATAGGTTCATCTTCTACCAGTAATGCATTCTTATGATTAATTACTACTTCAAACAAATTTTTCCTCTTTATCGGAGGAGGGTCAGTTATTTCTACTTTTGGAGGTAATTTCCTATTGATTCCTATATCGGAAGCAATTGTGGTCGTCACTAAGAAAAAAATCAATAATAAGAATGCAATGTCCGCCATCGAACCTGCATTCACATCTGGTGCTGCTCTTTTTGCCATATAAATAGTTATTTAAAGTTATTGAATTTAGCTACAGTCGTCTCCTCCCTTTCTAATTCAAAGCACTATAACGTTGTAGTAGCATAGCAAGCACCCAACAACCATACCAGAATAGCTGTTAATGATTTGTCTACATAAGTAAATTCTGCCTTTTTAAGCTATGTACTGGATAATAACTGGTCGAACGGCATAAATATTATAAGAAAATAGTCCCACCTTAAATTCTAGAAAACAAAAAGACCGTCTTAAAGACGGTCTTTTATATAATGATATACTAAGAAGTATTATCTATTCTTTTTAGTTGGATCTCCGTTAAGAGTAGCGTAGTTAATCTTTAATTGATTTACTTCACGTAATTGCTCTTTAACATCTCCGATCAAACCCATATTTGTATTTTTATCTACTTTCAATGCAGCTATTAATCTACCAACTCTAGTTTCACCAACTTTGTTTCTGTTTTCTTGAACAAAAGCTTGAATTTCGGCTACATTACTAACCATTTTATCATCCAATTGAACTTTTGCTTCAGTACCAAACTTTTTGTATCCAGGACCAGGTTTACCAGCGTAGATATACATTATTGATGACTTCTTATCTAACTTTTCTACCTGATCTGCATAAGGTAACTTGTTTTCAATCTGAAGAGTATTTTGACGCATTACCGTAGCTACCATAAAAAAGAAAAGTAACATAAATACAATATCAGGAAGTGATGCTGTAGAAATTGCTGGAAGTTCTTTACCTCCTCCTTTTTTAAATTTTGACATCCTTTTTACTTTTATTAATTAATAGCTACTCTTTAGCTTCTGATTCAGAGATTTTTTCAGGAAACATTTTCTTGATTTCGTCTCTTTTCTTTTCAAATTCAGCCTTTTCGTCCGATTCGTCTTCTGCATCTTTCCATTTCTGGTTGATACTTAAATACGATTCTCCAAAAAGACGTTGCGCTTCTCTATTCCTTAAGAAATTATAGGCTGCGATTAATTCATTTTGAATAGCGATGTAAGAATTATAATTCGTTTCACGGCTATTTTGAACTGATATTACAGCTTTATTTGGATGAGCAGATAAATTCTCATCTTTCTTTCCTTTACAATAAGCACATTTTCCATCACCATTATTATCTAAAAAAGCAATTGTAGCTTCTCTTAAGTCTTGAAGCTCCATTGGCTCTTCTTCAACTAATAATTGATTATCCTTACTTACAACAACAGTAAATAAGTTTTTCTGCTTAATGATTGGCGGAGTAATTCTATCATCAAATTTCGGCGGTAACTTACGATTCATACCCGTATCGGATTCAATCGTAGTAGTTACTAAAAAGAAAATCAATAATAAGAACGCAATGTCGGCCATCGATCCTGCATTAACTTCGGGTGCTGATCTTTTTGCCATAATTATTAATTGCTAATTGATTTTTTAACTCCTGATACCACCATTGCTCCTATCGCAGTTGCAATTAAGATGTAAAACATCTTTAATCCAGCATCTACCCATTTTGTAGTAGCTGCCCCTACTTGCGTACCGTCAATTAATGTTACATCCTCTCCCTTAGCCGTAAAGTAAGCAATCGCAATCACTACTGCGAAAATAGCTACTCCCACTAAAGTCTTTTTTAAACTTGAAGGATTTTTGATTAAACCACCAATAATTGAAGCTATTGTTACAATTAATAAGATAACAATCACAACTAAAGCTACATTATATAATGGAGACACAAAAGGAATCGTTTGCTCTAATGGCAAATCTAATGCTTCTTCAGCACCGTTTTCTAAAATTAATGCATTTAGGCCTTTGCTCATAGTAAACAGTAAAATTCCTGATACCAGTCCTACAGCCAACACTAAATATGATACTATTTTTGAGATTTTCATGGTTTTCTAGTTTTTTAAAAAAAGCCGACCGTAAGCCGGCTTTGTATGATAAAAATTACACTTTGCTTTAGTTTACTAACTAAAGTTAGGCAACCATTACTTCTTTTTGTTTGCTACTAATAAATCAATCAAAGAGATAGAAGCATCTTCCATATCATTTACGATAGAATCAATTTTTGCAACGATGTAGTTGTAAAAAATCTGAAGGATAATTGCAACAACTAATCCAAATACCGTAGTTAAAAGTGCTACTTTAATACCACCAGCTACTAATGAAGGATCCATATCCCCAGCAGACTGAATTTTATCAAATGCTTGGATCATACCGATTACCGTTCCCATAAATCCTAACATCGGAGCTAAAGCGATAAATAATGATAACCAAGAAACATTTTTCTCTAATTGTCCCATTTGCACTCCTCCGTAAGCAACTACTGCTTTTTCAGCAGCTTCTATGCTTTCGTCGGCTCTATCTAAACCTTGGTAATAGATAGAAGCAACTGGCCCCTTAGTGTTTCTACATACTTCTTTAGCAGCATCAACTCCTCCTGAAGCAAGAGCATCTTCTACATTCTTTTGTAATTTCTTTGAATTTGAAGTAGAAAGATTCAAGAAAACGATTCTTTCTATAGCGATAGCTAATCCTAAAATTAAACAAATTAATACGATCCCCATAAATTCTGGACCCCCTTGGATAAAACGGTCTTTTAATTCTTGGTGGAAAGATGTTTTAACTACTGGCGCATCTGCAGATTCCTGTACTACTTCAACGGCTGTAGATTCAACAGCAGCTTCTGCTGTGTTAGCATTAGCAATGTTCGAAATCATCATTGCACCTGCGATAGCTAAAATTGAAAAAATTTTTTTCATCTGTTCAAGTCTTAAGATTTTTTAAGTTTAAATTCTTTTTTAATATAATATGAGTAAAATCCTCTGTCATCGCAGCATTGACTACAACGGCCATCAAAAATACATCAAGATTTTTTTTAACGGTAACAAATAAATAAAAATTTAATCGTTTTATAAAATAGAATTGGGTTTTTTAGTCCATTTCTCCGCAATAATCTTTTAAAAATGCTTGTTTGAATTCTAAAACGTTCGGTTTCTGGGGATAAAGCCATGCTGCTTTAACAATTACAGATTCCAAAGTCATATCTTTTGAAGAAATAACTCCTATTTCATTCAATTTATTGCTGGTTTCGTACATCCCTTGATCTACTCCTCCTCGAAAGCATTGCGTTTTATTGATTATTACCCCTCCATTCTCCGAAATTTTTTGCAATAATTTGGTCAACCAGCTACGACTATTTAAAGGTAGCGTACCCGAACCATAGCTTTGAATGATCAAAACCTTGGTTTCTTCATTAAGTAATGCCTTAAATTCTGCTTCTCCTATCAATGGATGCCAAGTAATGACAGATATCCCCTCTTTTAAAAATGTTGAATTGTAATTGAACCCATTATGCCCATTTAGAAATAATTCTGAATTTATTTTCTCATTATCTACAAGCAAAGGCGAATTCGGAGAACCAAATGCTTCAAAACTTGAAGTATGAATTTTAGTAGCTCTTGTAGCTCTAAAAAGTTTCTGATTAAAATAAATACCTACTTCTTTAAAGTGTGCCATATCTCCGTTGGTATCAATTAGCAACTGAAGAGCTCCTAGAAAATTTCTTTTTGCATCGGCATTTGGTGTCGAAATAGGCAATTGCGAACCTGTGAAAATGATAGGTTTCTGCAAGCCCTGTAACATAAAACTGCATGCTGTAGCTGAAAACGCCATAGTATCCGTCCCATGGAGGACTATAAATGCATCAAAGTGTTCTTTGTTATTCAAAACAACTTCTCCTATACTAATCCAAAAATCTGCTGAAGCATTAGCCGAGTCAATTGGAGTATCAAATGAGTGTGTCGAGATGTTTGCTTCGACGTCAGCCAACTCGGGTATCTGGGACAGTAATGATTCTAAAGAAAATGGAGTTAATGCTCCCGACTGAGCATCTATTTCCATTCCAATGGTTCCTCCTGTATATATAATGAGAATATGTTTCACTTATTCAAAATAGTTTTTTCAACATTAAATTCCGAAAACAGCTTTCGAATTCTCTGTAGTGGTTTCAGCAATTTCCTTTAATGGCATCTCATAAATATCGGAAAGCTTTTCCGCTATATGTAATAAATATGAAGACTCATTTCGTTTTCCTCTAAAAGGAGTCGGTGCTAAATAAGGGGCATCGGTTTCCAAAACGATATTTTCTATAGCAATCTCTTTTAAAAACTTATCGATCTTTCCATTCTTAAAAGTACTAACTCCGCCAATACCTAGCTTCATGTTATATGAGATTGCTTTTCGAGCTTGCTCTAGATTTCCTGTAAAACAATGAAAAACTCCAAACAAATCTTCTCCCTTATTGCTTTCTAATACTTCAAAAACCTCATCGAAAGCATCTCTGCAATGTATATTTATAGGTAATTGAAGCTCTTTAGCCCATTGAATTTGTGTATCAAAAGCCTCTTGTTGTGCTGCTTTAAAGGTTTTATCCCAATATAAATCCATGCCTATTTCCCCCACGGCATAAAACCCTCCTTTATCTAATTCTTCTTTAGCTAGAGCTAATTCTTCTTTATAATTCTCTTTTACATGAGTTGGATGTACACCCATCATCAAAAAAATATGGTCTGGAAAATTTTCCCTTAACGCATACATTGAAGAAGTATATTCTGAATCTATTGCTGGAATAAAAAATCTAGAAACACCTGCATCAATAGCTCTCCTAATCACATCATTACGATCATCATTAAAAGCTTCACTATATAAATGAGTATGAGTATCTGTTAATATCATGAATTTATATTTTGAAATGCAAATTAAATGATAATATTTCCTTTCATCGAAAATTTACCTCCTCTATATGACGAAAAATCTGAACAATAAACATCATAATGAAGAGTTATACTACCCAAACAGCTCATCATGAATAAACTAAACGCTCTCATATTTACCTGCTTAGCTTTTATATGCAACTCCCTTTTCGCCCAAAGCCCCGTACAATTGTACGGAAAATTGCAAGTTAACGGCAGTCATGTGACTGCCGAAAACGGCAATAAAATAAGTTTAGCGGGTACTAGTTTATTTTGGAGTAATGCTGGAGACACCTCAGATTATTACAATGCAGAAACCATCAACTTTCTTTCTGAAAATTGGGGCATTGGTATTGTTCGAGCTGCAATGGGAGTTAAAGAAACCTGGGATGAAGGCCGTGGTTATATTGACAGCCCTGCTGTACAAAAAGAAAAAATTAAGAAAGTGATTGATGCTGCCATTGCGAACAACATTTACGTAATTGTAGATTGGCATACTCATGAAGCAGAAAGGTACACCACCGAAGCAGTACAGTTTTTCTCTGAAATTGCCGAAGAGTACGGGACCTATGATCATATTATTTATGAAGTTTATAACGAGCCAATAACTCAGAATTGGAATACTATTAAATCTTATTCTGAAACAGTTATTGACGCAATTCGCGAAAAAGACCCTGACAATTTAATTATTGTAGGTAATCGAGAATGGTCACAACGCGTAGATGAAGCTGCTGCTAGCCCCATAAATGATGTAAATACGGCTTATACACTTCACTTTTATTCGGGTACTCATAAACAATGGTTACGAGATAGAGTATCCTTAGCAATGACCAATGGCATTGCTATATTCGTGACAGAATGGGGCTCTACAAATGCCGATGGAAATGGTGGTGTAGATACTGAAGAAACTGAGCGTTGGATTAATTTCTTGAAAGAAAACCACATTAGCCACCTCAATTGGAGTATTAGCGACAAGTTAGAATCTTCTAGCATTATTAACTTTCAAAAAGGACTTGATGGATTAAAAAATGATGAGTTGTCTACTAGTGGTCAATTAGTAAAAGATCTAATCCTTGATCAGCGAATCACTCTTTCGATTGATGAATTCAATTTCAAGAGTGGCGCACTTACCGTATACCCTAATCCAACTAGTGACTTTATTTTTATCCCTAAAATTTTCCAAAAAGAACAATTCATTATAACTGATATCAATGGCAAAATCCTAGAATTTGTATCTCCAAAAAGTGACACTATTAATTTATCAAAATACCCTACAGGCATTTATATCTTACAGCTCCGAAAAGCTGGAGAGGTTATATCCAGTGAACTTGTTTTGAAGAACTAGCAACTCCAAACATTTGCTTTTAATCGACACTAAATTTTCATTTCTTATTTTCGCTTTCGTCAATTAGAAATCAATTATGTCAACAGCTTGGTATAAAAAATTAGGCCCTGGTTTGCTTTATGCAGGGGCTGCTATCGGAGTTTCACATTTAGTTCAATCTACTGCTGCTGGGGCTAAATTTGGCTATGGGTTAGTCTGGGCAGTTATCATTGCTAATATTTTAAAATACCCTTTCTTCGAATACGCACCTAGATATGCTGCTAGCACGGGAAAAAGTTTACTTCACGGATATCAATCTTTAGGGAAATGGTCTATATACCTATTCGCCATATTCACTATTGTAACCATGTTTATTATACAAGCTGCCGTAAGCATTGTTACTGCTGGATTAATTAGCGAAATTTTTAATTGGAATGCTCCTAACTGGATCGTCACGGCTGCCCTGCTTTTAAGCTGCACTACCATATTGTTATTAGGAAATTATGGCTTTTTGGATAAAGGAATGAAATATGTCATTCTTCTATTATCTGCTACCACTATCATTGCTTTGATCGCGGCTTTTCAAGGAGATATTGTAAGATTACCCGAACACTCTATTTCTTTTTCATTTAAAGAAAATACACACTTGTTATTCTTAGTGACTCTTGTCGGGTGGATGCCTGCCCCTTTAGATGTTTCGGTTTGGCACTCCTTATGGACTACAGAAAAGGCCAAATCAACTAACGGTAACATTCCCTTGAAATCTGCTTTATTCGACTTTAAAATAGGGTATTGGGGCACTATGATTTTGGCTTTATTATTTTTAGCTCTAGGAGCCAGCACCATTTACGGAACAGGAATTCCTTTAGCTTCTAGCGGCGGTGCTTTCGCAAAACAATTAATCAATATCTATACAGACGCTTTAGGAAATTGGGCGTATTATATCATTGCCATTGCAGCATTGACAACTATGTTTAGCACTACACTTACTTGTTTAGATGCTTTTCCTAGAGTAATGACACCAACCACAAAAATGATCTTCCCTTCTGTAAAAAAAGAGAGGTCACTTTTCACTTTTTGGATGCTCATTGTAGCTATTGGCTCTATTTTATTGATTCGATTTGGAATAACCAATATGAAAGCCATGGTTAATTTTGCAACAACTGTTGCCTTTGTAACTGCCCCTGTAATTGCTATTTTAAACTACCTTGCTGTTACAGGTAAAACCATGCCTGAAGACAAGAAACCTAAACGCTGGCTAAGAATCTTTAGCATCGTTGGCATTATTTACTTTATTGCTTTTAGTGTTTATTTTTCACTAAGAATGTAAGCATAAAAAATCCCTCTCGAATTAACAAGAGGGATCCAAATAAAATTTAGAATTTACTAAAGACTACATCTCTAATGCCTTCTTAATATCTCCATTCATTAATAACTCTACTGGGTTTTCTAACGCTTCTTTAACAGCCACTAAGAAACCTACAGACTCTTTACCATCAATGATTCTATGATCATATGATAAAGCCACGTACATAATCGGCTGTATTACTACTTGACCATTAACCGCCATTGGACGCTCTACAATATTGTGCATTCCTAAGATTGCAGATTGCGGAGGGTTAATAATCGGTGTAGATAACATAGAACCAAACACACCACCGTTAGTAATTGTAAATGTACCTCCTGTCATTTCATCAACCGTAATTTGACCGTCACGAGCACGTATTGCTAATCGCTTTACTTCACTTTCAACTCCACGGAAAGATAAATTTTCTGCATTTCTGATTACAGGAACCATTAATCCTTTTGGCCCTGAAACTGCAATACTAATATCTTGGAAATCATGCATGATCATTTCCTTTCCATCAATCATCGCATTTACCGCTGGATACATTTGCAAAGCACGCGTACATGCTAATGTAAAGAAAGACATAAAGCCTAATCCAACTCCATGCTTCTCTTTAAATGCTACTTTATATTCATTTCGAAGATCAAAGATTGGCTGCATGTTTACTTCATTAAACGTAGTCAACATTGCCGTTTCGTTTTTCACAGACACTAAACGCTCTGCTACCTTACGACGTAACATAGACATCTTCTTACGCTCAGTTCCTCTACTACCACCTGTTGTTGGAGTCCCCATTGAAGGCACCGCATTTACAGCATCTGCTTTAGTAATACGTCCATCTTTACCTGTTCCAGTTACCTGAGCAGGTGCAATTCCTTTCTCAGCTAACACTTTCTTAGCCGCTGGAGAAGCACTTCCCGTAGCATACGTTTCTGTTTTTACTGGTGCAGAAACTGCAACAGGAGCTGGTTTAGCCTCTTCTTTAGGAGCTTCCTCCTTTGCGGGAGCACCACCCTCTGGCTTTGCCGCATCTGTATCGATTAAACAAACTACTTCACCAACTGCAACAGCATCTCCTTCTTCTGCTTTCAATGTAATGATACCACTTGCTTCTGCTGGTAATTCTAAGGTTGCTTTATCACTATCTACCTCTGCAATAGCTTGATCTTTTTCTACATAATCACCGTCTTGCACTAACCAAGTAGCAATTTCAACTTCGGTAATAGATTCTCCCGGTGATGGGACTTTCATTTCTAAAGCCATAATATGTTTATTTGCCCTTTCGGGTAAGGTTTTATTTTTTATTTATCTCTTTTAATTATCGTTGATTATTTTTCGTTTTATCGAATACATAATCAATCACTTGCTGGTGACGACGTTTTGATCTCGTCGAACTTCCAGCGGCTGGCGCTCCATAAGGTCTTCTCGTCGCAAAACGGAAACTTGAAGCTTTGTCATGATGCATTAACACATGAGCCATAGCCCCCATATTTCGTGGTTCCTCTTGCGCCCAAACAATATCATCAGCATTACTGTATTTTGCTATGATCTCATCCATTTGTTCTGTCGGCAATGGAAATAATTGTTCTATTCTTACTAATGCGACATCATCTCTATCTAACTTTTCTTGCTCATTCAATAAATCATAGTAGAATTTCCCTGTACAAAATACAACCGATTTTGTTTTAGCCACTTTCGCTTCAGTATCATCAATTAACAATTGGAAACTACCTTCTGCAAATTCTTCCTTAGTAGAAACTACTTTAGGATGACGTAACAAACTCTTAGGTGTAAACACCACCAAAGGCTTACGGTACTCTGCCTTCATCTGACGACGTAACAAATGAAATAAATTGGCCGGAGTCGAAACATCTGCTACAAACATATTGTCCTTAGCACATAATTGCAAATAACGCTCCATACGCGCCGATGAATGCTCTGCTCCCTGACCTTCATACCCATGAGGCAATAACATCACTAATCCATTCTGCATTTTCCATTTATCTTCTGCAGCAGAAATATATTGATCAATCATAATTTGTGCTCCATTACTGAAATCACCAAATTGTGCTTCCCAAATAGTTAATGTTTTAGGACTTGCCATGGCATAACCATAATCAAAACCTACTACACCATATTCTGACAGAAAAGAATTATAGACATAAAAATCGCCTTGATCACCTTTTAAGTGATTCAACAATTCAACTTCTTCTTCGCTCTCTTCTACTTTTACTACAGCATGTCTGTGAGAGAACGTTCCTCGCTCTACATCTTGCCCACTTAGACGAACATCGTATCCTTCTTTCAATAACGAACCATACGCTAACAATTCTCCCATAGCCCAATCTAATTGATTAGACTCGAAATACATTTTACGACGATCCTTTATGACTTTAGCTGCTTTCCTAAAAAACTTTTTATCTTCTGGCAATTTGGTAATTACCTCAGCAACTTCTGTTAATTGATCTAATTGATACGTTGTATCAATTGTTTCCATCATTCGATCTTCCTGCACTCTAGTGAATCCTTCCCATTCATTTTCCATAAATGGAGTAATCACGGTCTTTTCTTCTTTTCGAGAAGATTCTAATTCTTCCTCTAGACTACTTTTATAATCGGCCTCTATCTGCTTTATGTAAGCGTCATCAACAATACCCGAAGCTTTTAGCTTTTCAGCATAAATATCTCTAGGGTTTTTATGTTTCGAGATTGCTTTGTATAATTTAGGCTGTGTAAATTTAGGCTCATCTCCTTCATTATGCCCATACTTACGATATCCTAATAAATCGATAAATACATCTCGCTTGAATTTCATACGATAATCCAAAGCAAAATTCACTGCATGCACTACTGCTTCTGCATCATCGGCATTCACATGTAATACAGGCGACAAAGTTACCTTAGCCACATCCGTACAATAAGTAGAAGAGCGCGCATCAAGATAATTAGTTGTAAACCCGATTTGGTTATTCACTACGATATGGATTGTACCATTAGTTTTATACCCATCCAATCTCGACATCTGTACAATTTCGTACGCAATACCTTGACCAGCGATAGCTGCATCACCATGCACTATAATAGGAAGTACCGCAGACTCTTCGTTCTTGTAAATACGATCTTGCTTCGCTCTTGCAATCCCTTCAACAACTGCTCCAACGGTTTCCAAATGTGAAGGATTCGGAGCAATATTCATATTGATTTCGTTCCCCGAAGCGCTTTTACGAACTCCAGTCCATCCCATATGATACTTTACGTCACCATCAAATATATCTTCCTCATAGTCCTTTCCATCAAATTCACTAAAGATATCTTTTGCACTTTTACCAAAAATATTTGTCAACGTACTTAAACGGCCACGGTGAGCCATACCCATTACAAATTCTTTCACTCCTAAATCAGAAGCTTTTTCTAGTAAATGATCTAAAGCAGGAATTAAAGCTTCACATCCTTCTAAAGAGAAACGCTTTTGCCCTACATACTTCGTATGCAAGAAACTCTCAAAAGACACCGCTTCATTTAATTTCCCTAGGATATCTTTCTTTTCTTCAGCAGAAAAAACCGTACGATTACCATTAGCATTCAGCTTATCCTGAATCCACTGACGCTCTTCTGGTCCACGGATGTACATATATTCTACACCTATAGATTCGCAATAAATTTTTTCTAAATGAGTAATAATCTGACTTAAAGTAGTTTTACCTAGACCTACTATCTCACCAGCGCTGAACGTTTTATTTAAATCTGAAGCCTCTAAACCAAAAGATTCTATTGCTAAAGATGGGCTGTATTTTCTACGCTCGCGAACTGGGTTAGTTCTTGTAAACAAATGACCTCTAGTTCTATAACTATCAATCAATCTTACTACCTGAAATTCTTTTTGAACTTCTTGTGGAATAACTACTGTAGTAGTAGTTGAAGCCTCTGATGGTTGTTCTATTATAAAATCACCTTCTTGAGCGCTTTCCATTCCAAAATCAAAACCTTGAAAAAATGCTCTCCAACTTGGCTCAACACTATCAGGACTTTGCAAATACCTCTCGTACAACTCTGCAAAGAAAGCAGTCGATGCGGCATTTAAAAACGAATATTTATCCATTACTCTGGTTTATACCTACTTTTATCTAAATTCTAATCACCAAAAGTACAACATACAACGTTACAACAATTGTAATTATTTATATTTATAGTATCGTTTTTTTATAGAAAAATCAATTAACTAACTAAATATTATGAATTCAAAAATCTTCTTATTTTTTCTATTGAATATTAGTTTTATGAGCATTTTAACAGCTCAAATAGTACCAAAGGAAAATAACTTTTGGGATCAAGTTCGATTTGGAGGAAATCTAGGTCTCGATTTTTCAAACAATAGTACCAGTATTATTCTTGGACCATCGGCTGTTTATCAGGTAAATGAACAATTTTCTACAGGATTAGGAATTAATTTTGGGTATTCTAGTTTTAAAAGACCCGATGCCAAACAAACGAATTATGGAGGAAGATTGATTGCCTTATATAACCCTACCAGACAATTACAACTTATCGGTGAGCTAGAACAAAACTTCGTTAATACAACTGTCGAAGTACAAGGACAGGATTTTGACGACAGTTTCAACTTTCCTGCATTATATCTAGGGGCTGGGTACCGTTTAGGAAATGTTTCGGCAGGGGTTCGTTATGATGTACTTTATAACGAGGATGGTGAACGATTATATGCTTCTCCCTGGAGCCCTTTTGTACAGGTATATTTTTAAGCTCTGTATTTGTAATTCTTAATTCACAGAATGAATAGCTTAAAAGTATTTCTCTATTGACTTTCGTTATACAATGTTGGTTTATTATAGATGTGTAATTTCTTGTCTTCATTTCGACTGCGCTCAATGGGACAAGAATATTGACTGCGCTCAATGGGACAAGAATTTCGATTGCACTCAATGGGGCTAGAAATCCGTTTATGCTTGATGTAAAAATGACCTCACTTAATGTAACAAAACCTACTACACTCAATGCTAAAATAAATTTGGTAATACTTAACTTAAGAGATCAGGAACAACAATACTAGTGAGGTGAAAAAAACTACCTCTCCCTCAAATACACTCATCTATTTTTAGAACTTATAAACCTTCACTAACCATCCATTCATAAAATCGATCTAGCCATTTGCTTACAGGTAATCCTTTCTTCATAGTACCGAATCCATGACCTCCTTTAGCATACAAATGCATTTCCGTTCTTATCCCCGCTTTATGCCAGCGATCGTACCAACTTGTAAATTGCGACGCATCTATAAATTCATCATTTGCTGCAGCAACAAATAATGTTGGAGGGGTCAAGCTATTGGGCTGTGGATCTATCAATTCATTTTCAGCATATACAGGCACTAAAAAATTAGGACGATTTTGCTTATCGCATTCATTGACAACACCAAATGCTACCATCCCTCCAGCAGAGAATCCCATAAATCCAATTTTTTGAGGATCGACTCCTAATGCTTCTGAATGTGTCCTTACATAGCTGATAGCATTTAATCCATCACTCACTGAAAATGGCAGCACCTCCTTAGTAATTCGAATTCTTTCATCATTATCTCTCTCCACAATATCTAATAAATCTTGAATGCCGTCTTCTTGTTCCGTAGGTACTAAACGATACTTTAACACAAACGCCGTTATACCTCTTTCAACTAGCCATTCAGCTACTGTTGTTCCTTCATTCTCTATACTAAGTGCATACATTCCCCCTCCTGGTGCTATAACTACGGATGTCCCATTTTGCTTCTCGGGACTCGGCTTATACACCATTAATGTAGGTTTTGACACATTCGTAACTACTTGCGTATTCCATATCTTGGTAAAGTACTGTTTTTCTTCTTTTTTCCATTCAATGGAAATTGGGTGCTCATATGGCAATTCAACTATTTGCTGTGCAAAAAGAAACTGCACACCAAAAAACAATACAACTGATAATGAGGTTTTCATAAAAAAAAATATAATCCCCCTAAACTAATAAAAATGATCTAATTTCTATTTCTGGACAACAAATGCGCAAACAACTAAAAACACTACTTTTGCACTTTCTTTAAAACAGATTACGTTGAAACAATATTTTAAGACCGATTCGGTAGGTGTAAAAAATGATATAACTGCTGGGATTACAACTTCTTTAGCCATGATCCCAGAGGTAGTTGCTTTTGCTTTTGTATTAGGCATAGATCCTTTAGTTGCGCTTTCTGGTGCTTTTATGATTGGGTTGATTGCAGCTATTTTTGGCGGGCGTCCTGGATTGATTTCGGGTGCTGCTGGTGCTGTTGCCGTCGTATTAATCCACCTTCTCATTGAAGGGAACGAACGTGGATTAGCCTTTGAACAACCTGTTGAAAATATGGGCTACTTCTATTTATTAGCGACTGTTATTTTAATGGGGCTTATCCAGATTAGTGCTGGACTTTTGAAGTTAGGAAAGTTTGTGCGTCTTATCCCTCATCCTGTAATGATGGGATTTGTAAATGGATTAGCAATTGTTATTTTCTTAGCACAGTTAAAAATGTTCTTCCACAAAAATCCAGAAGGCGATTCTTGGATGATGGCTGGACCAGAACTTTGGAGTATGATTGGACTTGTGGCACTAACTATGGCAATTGTTTATTTTTTACCTAAATGGAAAGTTACCAAAAAACTTCCCGCTGCGCTTACAGCTATTTTAGTAGTAACGTTTGTTAAGATTTTAGGAAACATTAATGTTTCGACTGTTGGATCTTATATTCGTGAAGGTGGCGGTGCTGGATTAAAAGGTAAATTCCCTACTCCGAATCTTGAGCTGTGGCAAAACCTTCCTTTTATATGGGACACTTTTACTTTTATCCTCCCTTACGCTGCCTTAGCTGCTGCTGTAGGGTTAATTGAAACCTTAATGACTCTAAATTTAGTTGATGAAATTACTGAAACTAGAGGAAATGGAAATAAAGAGTGTATCGCTCAAGGAGCAGGAAATATTGTAAGTGGTCTATTTGGTGGTACTGCGGGATGTGGAATGATTGGACAAACAATGATTAACATCAATTCTGGAGGACGTGGACGTCTTTCTGGGATTGTTATGGCAATCACGCTATTAACTTTTATTCTGTTCGCAGATACTTATATTGAAATGGTACCCATTGCTGCTTTAGTTGGTGTAATGTTTATGATGGTTATTGAAACTTTTGCTTGGAGTAGCTTTAGAATTTTATCTCGTATCCCTCGTTCTGATGCTTTTGTATTAATTGCCGTTTCTACTATTACCGTATTTGTAGACTTGGCGATTGCTGTAATTGCTGGTGTTATTATTTCGGCATTGGTATTTGCTTGGGAAAGTGCTAAACGTGTTCGTGTTAATCGCTCTACTAAAGAAGATGGCACTAAGGTGTATGAAATATGGGGAACCGTATTCTTCGGTAGCATCACAAGCTTTAATTCAAAATTTGACATTAATAACGACCCCGAGAATGTCGAGATAGACTTTATGGAAGCTAAAGTTGCAGATCACTCTGCTTTAGAGGCTATTTTCACATTACAAGAGAAGTACGAAAAACAAGGAAAGAAACTTACATTAAAACACTTAAGCGACGAATGTAAAGACTTAATGAGAAAAGCTTCTCCTAAGTTCCATGATATCATAGAAGAAAGTGTAGAAGATCCTCGTTACCATGTTATGGCTAAGGCTTTGAAGTAGTTGTCGGTATATTAACTGTCATTCCTGCGTAGGCAGGAATCTCCAGATTAGGAGCACTTAGCTTCAAGTTAACTCATAAAAAATGTGTCTAGGCTTCGACTGCGCTCAGCCTGACACATTCCTTATATGAATTCAAAAAAGACTTTTATTACTTTACTTCTTGCTTGATTAATGTAAAAGAATCAAAAGCAAAGAAGTCTGATCTCGGAGCTATTTCAACGGTATACGTTCCTTTTGCATTGTATGTAGCAAAGATTTCATGAAAATCATGATCCGAAGTACCGATAGTTTCAAACCACTTGTCATTCGTATTCATATACCCTTTAAAGAATCCATTTCCATTTTCCCCTGCTGGGTTAGGCGATTTTCCTGAACCGTTTGGATATAATTTACTATCTCCTTTTTGAGCAAAAAATTCATCTGCATCAGGAAGCTTTATCCAAATATCATTATGTTCTGTATTGGGCTTTTCTGGATCTCTTTTAGCAATATAAGTTCTCATCACAAACTTATACGTCCCTGCTTCAGGCACTTCTACTGAATATGATAATTTTCCTTTTTTCCCAATATTCTCTTGCCCTTTCCAAAATTGTGCTGGTCCTTCCCAAACCAAATATCCTGTCCCTGTAAAACCTTCTAGTTCCGTTTTCAATTCCCAATCCTCAATAACGGCAACGCTTTCCGCATCTATGGTAATATCATCGATTATAAGCTCTTCTTTACCCTCCTCTTGTTGTTGTCCTGAAGGAACAGTATCCCCATTATTATCTGAATCAGAACAAAAAGACATTAATATAGTCAAACTAGTGACTCCTACTAATTTCAAGCTATTTATAAAACTCATGTTTTGTTTTTTTAGTTATCTCACAATATAACGAAAACGATTTCGCTAAAATATAATTATAGCGACACCTATAGTAAACCATTCGCTAGATCAATTTATTATAATTAAAAGTCACCTAGTGAATGGTATAAATAATTTTAAAATCTCTTCAAGTTTTTTTACTTAAGAAAATTATTTTATAATGACACTCTTAGAAATCTTTTCTCCATTCTCTTGTTCAATTTTAATAAAATAAACGCCTGAATTTAGGTACTCCATATTAAACGCTGAATTATCTGGGCGTTTTACTTCAGAAACAAGTCTCCCCAATTGGTCATAAACTTTAATCGTTTTTATTAATTCTTTAGGAATACCCAAAACATGAAACTCTTTCTCTACAGGATTTGGATAAATAACAATTTCGAAATCATTAGAAAAGCCATCCACATTAAGAGTTTGGTCTTCAAAAACCCCTTCAAGACTAACACTAACAGTACTCCCATCAATATCTAACTCTAAACTACCTGTAGCTGTATTCAAATCAATTCTATCAAAAACTATTTCAATATCTAATGATTGATCGGGCTCAATAAGTCGATTCTCATTACTATTATTAATAGAGAACCCTTCTCCTGAAATACTAATATCCCCTATGAAAGCTGCTGTATCTCCATTCAAATTTTCAACTTTTACTACTAAATTTAATTGTGCTTGCGCACTATTATAGTTGAAATTTAATTGACTTACTTCTGGGGCTGGTGAAGTTGCGACAATTGGAGTACCAGTAGGATTATTTACACCATATACTTCCATATTTTTCTGATTACCACCCCCAAGATTTGGAGATCCTGCTAATGTAAAAATCCCACTTCCAGAAACAATTGCCTGAGTACCATGTCTAGCAAAATTCATAGAAGACTTTGTTGACCAAGAAGACAAAGAAGGGTTATAAGCTTCAACTATTTTAAAAGCAGGCCCGGATTGTGTTCCTTCTCCTCCAATTACAAACAATTCATTTCCAAAATTAACCACACTAGCAGCTGCTCTAGGAGTCGGTAAATTTTGAGCTATTGGCAAACTAGACCAAGTACTATTACTAAAATCATAAACATCAACTTCAGCAACAAGTGGAGCAAATACTCCTCCTGTTCCTCCGGAAAGCCTTCCTCCGATTGCATATAATTTATCTCCTTCTATGACAGCCTGAAAATGATCCCTTTGACGCGGAGCATCATCTAAGACTGTCCAGTTACCAGTTACAGGATCATAAACATCGAACCAATTGACATAACCCCCATCATGTCCTTGTGTATTCCCTCCTAGAATATAAAATTTATCATTATACACAACAACACCAGCTCCTCCTCTTCTCCTACTTGAAGGTATCTCTATACCTTGGATCCATTTTTCAGTAGCTGGGTTGTACATATAAATATGGGTAGCTGGAGTTTCATTAGGAAAACTATTCGTCTGAAAAGCTCCAATTACCCAGACTAATGCTTTATATGTTATTGCTTGAAAATGATTAAAAGGAAGTGGCGCCATACCTCCTTCTGACCAAGTGTCATTTTCAAAATCGTAGACGTCTAATTTTTGAGCAGATTCTCTTCCTCCAAAAAGAATGAATTGATCGCCTGCTTGAACAAATGAACATTCGTGTCTCGCCGTATAATTTTCATCCTCATTTACATCTACCCAACGATTAGTATCTCCATTTACATTCCACTCAAAAGTCTTAGAAATACTACTCCCACTTGCTTGAGAAACTATTACTTCAACCTGATAACTTCCAGTAGCACTCATACTAATCTCTCCAGAAATAACACCTGTGCTAGTATCAATAGAAATCCCCTCAGGCTGGTTATTTATAGAAAAAACATAAGCTTCATCAATGATTCCACCTGTAACAAAAGTTTTGACAGAAACTTGATCATTAATTTCATTTGTTTGAGATGAAATATCTTCAATTTGCAACTCTGCCAATTGCAAGACTGGCTCTATTATTTCTATCCCATTAATTAATGGATTCTCTACATTATGATCAAATGCTATATTCAAAACTCCATCAGAGACTGTTATTTGATAACTAACTACTCCTCCTGATCGATGCCCAAATCGTTCTACAAGATCAAAATCCGATTCTACTTCTTGACCTTCTACCAGTATATTAAAAACACGCTGACCAATCTGCGAAGTCCCACTGAAACTATTTCCCATATATAGGTTCAATGTATAATTTCCATTACCTATCGGAATTGTGTATTCCATTTCTGGATTCGAACCTGGATCCCAACGCTCCCTTCTAAATATTTCTTCAAAAACACTTTCAGTAATGTAATCTGGAATAGAACTATTCCTATCCGAATACGATAAATTGGCATTAGAAAAATTACCCGTATTTACTGTAAAAGTACTCGTCGAATTAGCTCCCGAAGATGCATCGCTATTCCAATCTAAATTAGCAACACTTATCTCATCACCAGCGCAATTAACACGAACAACAGGTATTAATTCATTATCAATAATGACCTCTAACGGCACTATTAAAGGGGAATTATTTCCTGAATGTATGATTTGTAATGAAGCTTCTTTTGCACCTGTTGCGACCATATCCGTATCTAGGATTACAGGGATTGCAATTACACCATCAACCAAGACTTGCTGTGGAGTTATTAAACTTTGAGTAAACAAACTACTATCAGTACCCGTAATAGAAACACTGGTTATTTCTACACTTCCTTCGTTAGGATCATTTACATTTCTAATCTCAATACTTCTCTGAATAGCACCACTATTCTCTTGTATAATCCCGAAATCTAGTTTTGATAATGTCGCCTCTAATGAATTACTGGAAGCACTATTAATATTTATATAATCCCAAATCGCAGAAAATTCAGGTGAAGCTCCTTCCGAAGAAGCAATGATACCAACTGCTAAACCTTTTTGGTCATTTCTATCAAAAAAAGATAATGGTAAATCAAATTGAGTACCGACCTGCTGAATCGTATTTCCTGCATCAGAACTCACAAATACTAATGCATTGCTATTAGATGGGTCAACATGTATGTAAAGATCAACAGCACTATTATCTAACAAATTAGCTATATCATAGTTTTTATTTAGTAATAACACTCCATTAGACTCGATTAAAACACTGATCCCATGAACGCTATCATTTGGATTTACTCCATTATTTATAACCACCTTCATAAAATTATCTTGATCCCCAGCACCAATAAAAATACCTATCGAGGCATTTTCCTGTGGAGAAGAAGCAGAACCATTAATGCCGAAAAAAGGGGACTCTACTTCAGAATGTATCGTAAAGCTTTCCGAAGTATCATCAATATCAATTCCAAATTGAAAAGCATACTCCTGATCATTTGAATCTAAATTAGCAGTTCCCTCAGGTATTAGATCAACTGAGGCTTTACCTGACGCACCACCAAAAGAAATATTATTTTCATCATACTGACTTAAATAATCTGTATTACCTGATGGATCTAACATTAGACCAGAAAATCCCAACCCAAAAAAACCTGTTCCAGGATCGTCATTAAAAAATGAATATCTAATTGGAAGTTGAGTCGTTAAACCATTATTAGAGTCAATAGCAAAAGCATCTTTAGTATCAGGAATACTATCGTTATCATCATCTAAATCATTTAAGTCAGAAATCTTATCATTATCATTGTCATTAGGAAAACTAGCTGCAGAACAGTAGTTAGTGCCATTGTCTATTTCATCTTGATTTGTAAATCCATCTAGATCATAATCTTCACTAGACTCAAATAAAGGATCATTAACACCAATACAATTTGCAACGTCAGTAGGTTCGAAAATCGTAATATCATCTGCTCCAAAAGTTACTGCCCATAGTGTACCAGCAAATTCATGATCATCCCCTAAAGCAATAATATCTAAAGGTATCGCTCCAAATCCCCCAAATATAGTCTCCTTATTACTTAAGCCAGCTCCCGATCTATCTAACTCATATCTAGTGATATTACCATTAAAAGACGCGGTAAAAACATTTCCTTTTAAAGCATTATTAAAAGTTGAAGCAGTATATTCACATAACCCATTTGTAGAAGAATTAATAACATCAAGAATATTCACTTTATTACTATTAATATTCCCTGCTAAATATTCTCCTGCTCTATCATCACCTTCGAAATCGTTAACCGTAAAACTTGTGTTGAAATAACTTGAAACTCCTACCAAACCATTAGAAAAAGTATTTCTAGATATCTCTTGCCAAGTACTACTATTGTTTTGATAATTTACAATATCTGCTCTGTCAGGAAAAGCATAAATTGGATTAGGATGTCCTCCGTAATAATTTTTTTCAACATCATTAATTGTGCCTATATAGTGTAATGCATCTCCAATACCATTACTACCTGTTTCACTAAACTCTCCTTTTATATAGTCTCCATTTGAAGCATCATAAGTAGTGGTTTCCTGGGTTCCTTTAAGCTGATCCGTACTGTCGTATATCAATGGCAAACCTCCCCAGCCTGTGTTTGCTCCATTATCACAGGTATAAATCCTCCCAGACTCCGTAACTAAAATGTCATAAGGATTCCTGAATCCAGGAGCAAATATTCGAACTGGCCCTCCTTCTTCTTCAAAAGCTTGGTTTAAGCCATCGTTCCCTCCAAAAGGGTCACCGACATCAATAGTCGCATTGTACATTGGGTGTGTTAACGGATAAGGGAATCTTGAATCTGTATTATCGATATTATCTCTCGTTGGATCATTTAATGTTGGTAAATCATATACATAATCTGTATTTGTCCGCGGATCAGTATAAATAACCATCGACTCTAGCTGAGTCAGGTTGATCAATAATGTTGCTGCGGATAGGTAATATTCAGGGGTTCCAACAAAATTATTACTAGGTACTCCTTTATTGGTGTTACCTCCTGATTGAAGTAATAAAAAATCTTCCCCTCCTTTAGTAAAAAAATCAATTCCGTTAATACTATGCTTTTCTTCAGAGCGAGGTAAACCTCTTACTAGATCTATTTTATCCCAACTACTTCCATTCCACGTAAGCTTCGACAATATTCCAGAATTGGTATCTAAATTGACATTATCAGCACTGTCACCTCCGCCATTAAGATTATCTGAAGATGTTACATATAAAATAGGGTTCTGAGAAGTTCCCATTGCTAAAATCCCTGTGACTTGCCTGACATCAAATGAAGTAATTTCTCCTTGGTCATTATGATTAGTCGTATTTTCTTTTACAATACTAATATTGTTAAGTGAAGCTACTGAAAATTTGCCTTGCCCCAGAGGGGAATTATCTCTAGATATTTCATATTGTAGTATTAATCCATTTTGTTGAGAGACATATAATTTCTCATCTGGACCAAAATCTAGTGACGTTGGATTATTTATATTTTCACCATCTAGTCCAATAGCATTGAAACTAATATTCTGCCCAAAAACATTGACTAGATAAAAAAGAAAAAAGAAAAGACTAGGGATAGTTGTTCGTTCCATCTTATACTTTACTAAATATTAATTATTAAGCAAAATAAGCTTTTAAGCGTCAAAACATCCTTTTGTCGATAAAAATTAAATACGAACCGCTGCGGGTACTAAACGAGTATAATCACCTCCATTACGGATTACATCTCTTACGATCGAACTACTAATAAAAGAAGTCCCAGATGCCGTTAATAAAAATACTGTATCGATACCCGTCAATACTTTGTTGGTATGCGCAATGGCTTTTTCAAATTCGAAATCGGCTGGATTGCGAAGTCCGCGAAGTATAAATCCTGCCTCAATTTCTTTACAAAAATCTACTGTAAGCCCAGAGTAACTTACTACTTTAATATTCGGTTTCCCTTTAAATGCTTTTTCAATAAATCCCATACGTTCTTCAAGTGAAAACATATATTTTTTATTCGCATTTACCCCAATAGCGACCACAACTTCATCGAAAAGCTCTAATCCTCTAGAAATAATATCATGATGCCCTAGAGTAATGGGATCAAAGGAACCTGGAAAAATAGCACGTCGCATGATTTTAAAGCTATCGGCTGTTAGCTATCAACTATCAGCACTGTTTTACACAAAGTTGAACATTTTAACAAAGCTAACCAAAACTAAAAATCAAAAATTTCAAGAATAACTATTTCAAACATTCCTCTATCTCATTTTCGAATAATGCCGCTAATGAAATTCCTTTATGCAAAGATTGCTGTGGCAAAATACTTGCTTCGCTTAAACCTGGATTGGTATTAATTTCTACAAAATGTGGCTTTTCATTATTGAATATAAAATCAATTCTAGCAAAACCTGTCATATCTAATACTTTGTAGATCTTTAAAGCCAACCTTTCAACTTCAGTATTTTGCTCTAAAGTCAAACGAGCTGGAGTAATCTCTTCGGACTTTCCTTCATACTTTGCTTGAAAATCAAAAAAGTCATTTTCAGAAACAATTTCAGTAATTCCAAAAACAATTGGTGCTCCTTTAAAAACACCTACTCCAACTGAAATTTCAGTTCCAGATAAAAAAGATTCTATAATAATTTGATCATCTACCTTAAAAGCTTCTTCAATAGCTGGAAGTATATCTTCCTTTTGATGAGCCTTCACTACTCCAAAACTACTCCCCGAGCGATTTGCTTTTACAAAGCAAGGCAACTTCACCCTCTCTACTATTGCTTCAACATCTATTACATCACCTTTATTAACGAAGTAATTAATCGCAGTAGGAACCTGATAAGGTTGTAATACACTAATACAATCACGCTTATTGAATGTAATCGCAGATTGATAAAATCCACAACTGGTTTGTGGAATATTCAATAAATTCAAATATGCTTGTAAAAGACCATCCTCTCCTGGAGTTCCATGAATCGTATTAAAAACAGCATCAAAAACAATTACCTCTCCGTCGTGATTTATCGTAAAATTTGATTTATCGACCGCTACTTTTTCTCCATCATCTTTTAACCAATACCAAGATGTTTCTTCAAAAACGATTCGATACGTATTGTAAACTTCTTTAGATAAATGTTTGTAGACAATATTTCCACTTTTTATAGAAATTGGATATTCTTGAGAATATCCTCCCATAGCAATTGCGATATTTTTCATTGATAATGGCTGTAGGCTATAAGCTTTAGGCTTTAAGCATTTATATTCTCCAAAAATACTATGATTGTTGACTTTCTTAGAAAAGAAAAAGAGAAAAGTTTCCTCTTTTTAGCTAACTACTAATAACTAACTACTGACAACTGACAACTAACTTATATATTTGTGTCAAAATGAGAGTATGAGTTTTTTTAAGTTTATTTTCAGTAAATCATTCGGTATCCAGCTGCTACTAGCTATTGTGGGTATTTTTCTGTTTTGCTTTTTAGGGTTAAAATGGATGGATATATACACTAGACATTCACAGCGCATCGAAGTTCCAAATGTAAAACGCCTAAGTGTTGACCTTGCTAAGAAATCTTTAGGGAACCAAGACTTACAAATGGCAATACTAGATTCAGCTAATTTCAATCCTAAATTTCCTGCGCTATCTATTATCGATCAAAACCCTAAAGCAGGTAATTTGGTTAAAGAAAATAGAAAAATATATTTAACAATAAATCCTTCGGGCTATAGAAAAGTTAAAGTCCCTGATGTTATTCAAAAAACATTACGTCAAGCTAAGCCTACTCTTAAAGCTATCGGGTTTAATATCGGAGAAAAAATATATGTCCCTAACATCGCAAAGGATGTCGTTTTAAAACTAAAACACAATGGTGACACTTTAAATCCTGGTGATCTTTTAATGAAAACATCTACCATTGATTTGGTATTGGGAGACGGAACACGATAATGACTTAATGACGATCGAATTATGAATGAAGAAAATCAACAACACGGCCCTCTAGAGGAAGATTTACACGAGCATTATCGTTTTGTAGCAGGAAAAGGACAAGTGCCATTAAGAGTAGATAAATTCTTAATGAATTTTATTGAAAATGCTACTCGAACTAAAGTGCAACAAGCCGCTAAAGATGGTGCGGTTTGGGTAAACGATACTCCTGTAAAAAGCAATCATAAGGTAAAACCCAATGACGTGGTGCGTGTGATGTTTTCACACCCTCCCTATGAAAATCTGTTAACTCCTCAAGATATCCCAATTGATATCATATATGAAGATGACGATGTATTAGTTGTCAATAAGTCTGCAGGTATGGTTGTACATCCTGGCCATGGAAATTATGAAGGCACACTAATCAATGCTTTGATTTATCATTTTGACAACCTACCAAACAACAGCAGTGATCGCCCTGGTTTAGTACACCGTATTGACAAAGATACTAGTGGACTTTTAGTTGTTGCAAAAACCGAAGAAGCTATGACACACTTGTCTAAACAATTTTTCGAAAAGACAAGTCAGCGAGAATATATAGCATTAGTCTGGGGGAATATGGAAGAAGATCAAGGAACTATTGAAGGTAATATTGGCCGCCATCCAAAAAATAGATTACAAAATACTGTTTGGGAAGGGGATCAAGAAGATAAAGGAAAACCCGCAGTAACACATTTCGAAGTTCTAGAGCGTCTGGGGTATGTTACCCTAGTGAAGTGTAAGCTAGAAACAGGACGCACACATCAAATTCGTGTTCACATGAAACACATAGGACACACTTTATTTAATGATGAACGTTATGGTGGTGAAAAGATATTGAAAGGAACAACATTCACAAAGTACAAACAATTTGTTGATAATTGTTTTCGAATTTTACCTCGTCAAGCCCTACATGCGAGAACTTTAGGTTTTGAACACCCAACTACTGGGGAGTGGAAATTCTTTGAAGCTCCTATCCCAGAAGACATTGCTACTTGCGTGGAGAAATGGCGCAAATATGCGGAGAGTAGTATTTCTTGATCAGGTATCAGGTATCAGGTATCAGGTATCAGGTATCAGGTATCAGGTATCAAAATTCTGAAAACTTTCTTAATCATAAAATTTTCATCTTTAAAACAAGCTCACGGAATGTTTACAAAAAATAAATTTTATTTTTGAGGTAAACCTGATGAAATCATACTCTTTTTCGGTAATTAAATTTAGAAAAATCATTAATGCTGATAGCCGATAGCTGACAGCCGATAGCCATCATTATGAAAATACTAGTATCTCCCGCAAAATCACTAAACGAATCTTCCGATTTACCGAATTTAGAATTTACACAACCTCAATTTCTAGATCAATCAAAGATTTTAAATACTGCGATAAAAGAAAAATCTCCTGCAGAGCTTTCTCAATTAATGAGCATTAGTGAGAAGCTCGCAGACCTTAACTGGCAACGCAATCAAGATTGGCAATTGCCTTTTTCTACTAAAAATGCTAGGCCTGCTGTTTTTACTTTTGATGGTGATGTCTATAGCGGACTAGATGCTTATTCTTTTCCTTTAGAGAAAACAGAAAAACTCCAAGATTCATTAAGAATACTTTCTGGCCTATATGGCATTTTAAAGCCTTTAGATTTAATGCAGCCTTATCGCCTTGAAATGGGGACTAAATTTGGAGCTAACGGCAGCAAGAACCTTTATGGCTTTTGGAAAGAAACATTAACCAAACATCTTAATGACGAATTAAATGATGACGAATTGGTTGTAAATCTTGCCAGTACTGAATATTCGAAAGCGGTTGACCTTAAGAAACTAAATAGTACTGTTATCACACCTGTTTTTAAAGATTGGAAAAATGACAAATTAAAAGTGATCAGTTTCTATGCTAAAAAAGCACGTGGATTAATGTCTCGTTATTTAATTGAAAATAATATTGAATCTTTAGAAGGAATCAAAGCTTTTAATGTTGAAGAGTATCGATTTAGCGAAGAATATACCGTAAAAGAAAATGAACCTGTTTTTGTACGATAAACGATATCAAGCTTTTTGTACTTTTTACAAATATTCTTAAAAGAAGAAATATCTCCTAAAATAAGTTCGTAACTTGATTTTAAAATCAACACAGTTATGAAAACAACTATTGTAAAAGCATTGCTTCCTATAAGCTTATCCTTTTTTGTTTCTTGTAAAAAAACACAATCAAATAATGAGGTTACAAAAGACACTAAACAGACAGAAGAAGAAACTATAAAACCTGAAGTTATTTTTAAAGAAGAAAAAACACTTCCGACACATTTAGCTAAAACACAATACTACCGTTGGTATCAACTTTACGAGCGTCCAATGAATCCTCAAAGGGTTTCCAATCAAATGGAGCTCTTATCGGAAAATATTACCATCGAAACCAGTGCAGGCACCATGACGGGTAAAGAAGATTACCCTAAGAGATTAGATGTCTACAAAGGGTGGAAAAATGCACATCATGTACAGCAGGTGACTTATCAAAATACAGAGAACAACGGACCTCAATTGGTTGCTAAAATAAATTATAACAACATTAAACCCGATGGTAAAAAAGTTAATTATGCTCTTGACTACACTATCGATTTAATTGAAAAAGAAGGGGGGCTTCCTGAGTTTTCATCAGTAAAAATAACTCCGACAGATCCTATTGAAGCAAACTTCAAGGATAGTTATCATACCAATAGGGCCTTATCTTTAATGCATTATTGGATGGTGAACATGGAACGTCTTGATGGAAATGTGACTCCATTTGAAGAATTGCTAACTGATGATTTTGAACTAAATTTTTCCTCTGAATCTAAAATTAGTTCTATTGAAAAATTTAAAACATGGCTAAACGGAACTCCATTACAGCTTAAATCTAGCAACCACCATCCAGAGAATTTTGAAATCGAAGTGATCGATGAAAACAATTATAAAGTCTCGGTTGCTTTTGATTGGTACGGAATCGCAAAAAACGATCAGAAAATGAAGGTAAAAACACTACACAAGTGGCTTGTTACTGACAATCCAAATGAGCGTTTTTCTCGTATCAAAAAAATTGATGTAAGCCGTTTAGAGCCTTTTACAATGGTTCCATAGTAGTTTAATATGATTTTCAGGGATGAAGTTTTAAAAAAAGTAGAAAGTCTCTTTTTCGTAATATCTTCATTCTACTCTCTTTTCCATATTTTTGCACCTTAATTAAAAATAAAATCATGCAAGACGGATTATATGCTAAATTCACTACATCTAAAGGTGAAATTTTAGCAAACTTAGAGTTTGAAAAAACACCTGGAACTGTTGGAAACTTTGTTGCATTAGCCGAAGGAAACTTAGAAAATTCTGCAAAACCTCAAGGAACTAAATATTACGATGGCTTAAAATTCCACCGTGTTATTCCTGATTTTATGATTCAAGGTGGATGTCCACAAGGAACTGGAAGCGGTAACCCTGGATACCAATTTGACGATGAAATTCACCCAGACTTAACGCACAGTGGCCCTGGTATATTATCTATGGCAAATGCTGGCCCTGGAACTAACGGAAGTCAATTCTTCATTACTCATGTAGAGACTGCTTGGTTAGATGGTAAGCATACGGTTTTCGGAAATGTTGTAGAAGGATTAGATGTCGTAAATGCCGTAGCACAAGGTGATGCTATTGAAAGCGTAGAAATCATTCGAGTTGGAGCTGCTGCGGAAGCATTTAATGCAGTGGAGACTTTCCGTCAATTTAATGGTGCTAAAGCAGAACGTGAAGCTGCGGCTAAACAAGCTGCAGAACAATTACTAAAAGACGCTTCTGAAGGTTTTGACCAAACAGAAAGTGGTTTACGTTATAAAATCATCCAAAATGGTGATGGTACACAAGCAGAAAAAGGTAAAACAGTTTCTGTACACTATAAAGGACAGTTATTAGATGGTACTGTTTTCGATTCTTCATACAAACGCAACCAACCTATCGATTTTGGATTAGGTCAAGGGCAAGTAATCTCTGGTTGGGATGAAGGTATTTCTTTATTAAAAGTTGGAGATAAAGCTCGCTTTGTAATTCCTCCGCATTTAGGATACGGAGCTCAAGGTGCTGGTGGAGTAATTCCTCCAAATGCTGTATTAATTTTCGACGTAGAATTAATGGAGGTAAAGTAAATTCAGAATTAGGAATTGTGAATTCAGAATGACGTTTATTTTAATTCATCATTCTGAATTCTAAATTCTGAATTAATCACTACATACGCCCAGGAACATTGATTCCTAATAAGCCAAACGCAGATTTTATTACATTCCCTACAAAATTCGAAAGTTGTACTCTAAACAACGTCAATTCTTCTGAGTCTGCTCCAAAAATAGACACATTCTGGAAGAATGAATTATAAGCCTTAACCAAGTCATACGTATAATTCGCAATAATAGCAGGACTATATTGTTTTGCCGCTTGCTGAATAATCTCTGGGTACATTTCCACTATTTTCAACAACTCTTTTTCTTTATTTTCTAAGGCTATATTTCCTATAGCAACTCCTTGATCATGTTCCGCTTTTCTTAAAATAGCCTGTATACGCGCATATGTATATTGAATAAAAGGCCCCGTATTTCCTTGAAAATCTACAGACGCCTTAGGATCGAAAAGAATACGTTTTTTAGGATCTACTTTTAAAATAAAATACTTTAACGCTCCTAATCCTACCGTATTGTAAACCTCTTTCTTTTCCTCTTCAGTATACCCTTCTAACTTTCCTAACTCTTGAGAAATCGTTTCTGCCGTTTGCTGCATTTCATCAATCAAGTCATCTGCATCTACCACAGTACCCTCACGACTTTTCATTTTCCCACTTGGCAAATCGACCATCCCATAACTCAAATGAAATAAATCTTCTGCCCAAGCATATCCTAATTTTTTCAGAATTAAAAACAATACTTTAAAGTGATAGTCTTGTTCGTTACCTACAGTATACACCATACCGTTTACGGTAAAATCCTTTGCTCTTTGGATTGCTGTACCGATGTCTTGAGTAATATAAACTGAAGTTCCGTTACTACGTAATACTAGTTTCTCATCTAATCCTTCATCCGTTAGATCAATCCAAACCGATCCATCTTCACGCTTATAAAAAACTCCTTTAGAAAGCCCTTCTTCTACAATATCCTTTCCTAGTTTGTAAGTATCACTTTCATAATAGTTCTTCTCAAAACTAACTCCTAGTTTATCATACGTCACTCCAAAACCATCGTACACCCATTGGTTCATCTTCTCCCACAAAGCAACCACTTCTGGCTTCCCTGCTTCCCAATCTAGTAGCATTTGTTGTGCTTCTAATAACAATGGAGCTTCTTTCTTAGCTTCTTCTTCTGTTTTTCCAGATGCCTTTAAAGCTTCGATCTCCTTCTTATATTCTTGATCGAATTTCACGTAGTAGTTTCCTACTAACTTATCTCCTTTAAGCCCTGTAGATTCTGGAGTTTCTTCATTCCCGAATTTATCCCAAGCCAACATTGACTTACAAATATGGATTCCACGATCATTAATAATCTGTGTCTTGTAGACCTTCTTACCACTAGCTGCTAAAATCTCTGCAACGGCATATCCCAATAGATTATTTCGCACATGCCCTAAATGCAAAGGCTTGTTCGTATTTGGTGAAGAATATTCTACCATTACTCCTTCTCCATCTGTATTATCTACAAAACCAAAAGTGGTATTAGTCTTGTTTTCACTAAAGAAATTCAGATAATAAGCATCTCCAACCACAAGATTCAAGAAACCTTTAACCACATTATAAGCCGTAATCTCTTCAACATTATCTACCAAAAATTGCCCTAACTGCTCCCCTATTTGAACAGGATTTCCTTTAATCACTCGCAACATTGAAAATACCACTACCGTAACATCTCCTTCAAACTCTTTACGAGTTGCTTGAAATTCTACCGTTGGCAATTCAGCTTGAAACAATGCTTGTGCTGCTTCTTGTAATTTTGTTGTCAATAATTGTTGAAGACTCATGATAATCATTTTGGATGCGCAAAGATAATATTAAGTAATCAGTACTCAGTATTAAGTATTAAGACTTTTCTACTATACTTTTACAATCATAATAAATCTTTATACTAGCTACTTAACACTTTGTACTATTTTTCTGAACGTCAAGTTAATCCTCGACCCAATTACCTTCTTTGTTTTTGGAATTTGATGTTGGTAATATTCCTGTGTACCTGCCCCCATCAATAACAGGCTCCCCGATTCTAATAATAGTTTCTTTTTGATACTATTATCTACTTTATGCTTTAGATGAAACCATCGAGAAGCTCCCAAGCTTAAAGATGCTATTACAGGCCTTTCTCCTAACTCTCTTTCATCATCGGCATGCCAACCCACACTATCACTACCATCTCGATATAAGTTCGCCAAACAGGTATTAAAGGAATTGCCTTCTATGGCTTCTATTTTATTTTTCAGCGCCAATAAAGCCCCCTTTATTTCTGTAGGATTTAATGTTAACCCAGAATATGTATAGGATAAATCTTTCCTCCCAAACCAATGTGTTAATCTAGGCTGTTTATGAACTTTACCATACACAATGACATCTTCTGCTTGCCAATGGGTTTCCTTTTCTAGGACCTGAAAATAATGACAACTTTCCTCGAAGGTTAAAAAATTAGGATAATACATGATTTTTGCATCAGGCAATCCTAAATCTAAAGGCTCGTTGTTCGAAAATAAGTCTAGCATGAATTAAAGATAATGGCTGCATTTCAAATACTAAAATTGACTAATGCTAATACTGTTTAATAATAATTTCTAAAAGTGGATTAAAAACAAAAAAGGCTCCCAAATGGAAGCCTTTTAAATATTTCAAAAAAACTATAAACTAGTCTCTTTTTTCTCTTGGTTTGCGATCGCGGTTATCTCTACCTCGATTATTGTCTCTTCCTCCTCGATCATTTCTTTCTCTTGGTGGACGCTCTACATAACCTTCTGGTTTTGGTAAAATCGCTTTTCTTGAAACTTTCTCTTTACGTGTTCTCTTATCGATACCGAAATATTTCACATCAAGCTCATCACCTAAATTCAATACATCTGTAACATTTTCTACACGCTCCCAAGCAAATTCAGATACATGAAGTAATACTTCGTTTCCTGGTGCTTCTTTGTATTCTACAACTACACCAAAATCTAGTACCTTGATTACTTTTACTTCGTAAACACTTCCTACTTCTGGTTTGAATAACATAGATTCAATCTTCTCTAATACCGCATCAATACCTTCAGCTCCTGTACCTAAGATTTCAACAATACCTTCTTCAGTTACAGGGTCTTCGTTAATTACGATTGTAGTTCCTGTTACCTTCTGTAATTCTTGAATATTTTTCCCACCAGGACCAATTAACGCTCCAATGTATTCGTTAGGAATTACACGTGTTACCATCTTAGGTGCGTGATCCTTAACATCTCCTGCTGGAGCAGCAATAGTCTCGACAAGTTTACTTAAGATATGTAAACGTCCATCACGTGCTTGCTTTAATGCATTTACCAAAATCTCATAGCTTAAGCCTTTAACTTTGATATCCATTTGACAAGCTGTAATACCGTCTTCAGTACCTGTTACTTTAAAATCCATGTCTCCTAAATGATCTTCATCACCTAAGATATCTGATAATACTGCATAACGCTCCCCATCGGAAATTAATCCCATAGCAATACCCGATACTGGTTTCTTAATCTGTACACCTGCATCCATTAATGCCATTGTACCAGCACATACTGTTGCCATAGATGAAGAACCGTTAGATTCTAAAATCTCAGAAACTACACGAACAGTGTAAGGACAATCATCAGGAACCATTCCTTTTAATGCACGTTGTGCTAAATTTCCATGTCCAACTTCACGACGAGAGGTTCCTCTTAAAGGCCTTGCTTCTCCTGTTGAAAATGGCGGGAAATTATAGTGTAAATAGAAACGCTCTTCTCCTTCTTGAGATGCGTTATCTATAATATTTGCATCACGAGAAGTTCCTAAAGTAACTGTTGCTAATGCTTGAGTTTCCCCTCGAGTAAAGATTGCTGAACCGTGTGTTGTTGGCAAGTAATCAACTTCACACCAGATAGGACGAATATCTGTAGTCTTACGACCATCTAAACGAATTCCCTCCTCTAGGGTTAAATTACGCACCGCTTCTTTCTGTGTTTTATTAAAATATTTAGAGATTAAGTCTCCTTTTTCTTCTAATTCTTCTTCAGAATATTGCGCCTTTAATTCTTCTTTTACTTCTCCGAAAGCTGCTCCACGGTCATGTTTTGCAGATGCTTGTTTAGCAATCGCATAACATTTATCGTAAGCAAAATCATTAACAACTTTAGCTAATTCTTCGTCGTTATCTTCTGGTGTATATTCACGAGTTTCTTTCTTTCCGAAAGCTTCTGCTAAACGTACCTGTGCAGCACATTGAACTTTAATAGCTTCGTGAGCTACCTTAATGGCTTCGATCATTTCTTCTTCAGAAATCTCGTCCATTTCACCTTCTACCATCATTACAGAATCCGCTGATGCACCGATTACCATATCGATATCAGCTGCTGCTAATTGTTCGAAAGTTGGGTTTACAATAAACGCTCCATCAACACGACTTACACGTACTTCAGAAATTGGAGTTTCAAATGGAATATCTGATAATTGTATTGCTGTTGATGCTGCTAAACCAGCTAATGCATCTGGCATCACTTCTGGATCATGAGACATCAACTGAATCATTATCTGTGTTTCAGCGTGGTAATCTTTTGGAAAAAGTGGACGTAGTACACGATCTACAATTCTCATTACCAATATCTCTTCGGTACTAGGACGTGCTTCTCTCTTGAAGAAACCTCCTGGGTAACGACCTGCCGCAGCATATTTTTCTCTATAATCTACTGTTAATGGCAAAAAGTCAACATCCGATTGCTTGTAGTTAGATACTACAGTACAAAGTAACATTGTCTTCCCCATAGTAACTACTACAGATCCGTGTGCTTGTTTTGCCAATTTACCTGTCTCGATGGTGATCTCTCTACCATCTTCCAAGCTAATGGTTTCCTTAAAAACTTGTGGAATCATAATTTCTTTTAATTAAAATGTCTCTTTTGCTTGTTGGTAGCAAGCTTTGTTGTCGTGTTGCGCGAGGGTTTTCCAAGAGAAATTCCTTACTGAAGGAGACCATTTAATATGGAATAGAATTTACGATATCGTTTTCTAAAAAACGCATCATAAATTACAAATCACTGTTATTTGTTAACAGCTTATGAACGTCAACCTTTCGGCTTTGCTCAGGGTTTAGTTATATCCAAAAACCTAACTATACTATAAAACAAAAGACGCTTTTAAAGCGTCTTTTGTATACTATAATGGATTACTTACGTAAACCTAATTCTTTTACGATAGCACGGTAACGTAATATGTCTTTCTTAATTAAGTAGTTTAATAAGCTTCTACGCTTACCTACCAACTTCACTAACGAACGCTCTGTGTTATAATCTTTACGATTTTGCTTTAAGTGCTCTGTTAAGTGAGTAATTCTGTGAGTAAACAATGCGATTTGTGCTTCAGCAGTTCCGCTATCGTTTTTACCCTTCCCATGTTTTGCAAAAAGTTCTTCTTTTGCTTCTTTTGTTAAATACATGCCAATATTATTTTAAATGATTTTTATGCATTCGCAGAATTATTCTACGAGGATGCAAAACTAATCATTTTTTATTAGATATTAGAACGCTTCGCTGTTAGAATTTAGAAATTAGATTTTTACATGTTTTTTTAACCATTGAAATATTTATTCCTTTTAAACGGAATTCTTTTACGAATCAAATAAGCATGGTAAGCACTAGGAATATCATGTGTCCATTTAGGTAAAAGCAATGTAATTAACATACGATCTATGTGAGACACCATACCCAAAACAATAGCTACTTGAAATGGCAACCCCGCATAATTAAAACCCAATAGGGATGTGAATGCAATAAAGAGTGATATCCCCCAAAGTTTTGAAAGAAATGCATGTGAGCAAGTCTCTTTGCCAAACTTCACCAAACTTATTACATAACACATCCCTTCCATGATGAGTATAAAACGTATCGAAATAATATTTTCTTGAATCAACTTAGGATGTATTAACCAAGTGGCTATACCTACAGAAAGCCAGAAAACCATATCCACTTGACTATCCATTCTTCGTAATTTTTCTGATGATATATTTTGATATCTTGCAATGATACCATCCAGAATATCTGACAATAACCCCAACAACATTAGTATTGTGATCGCAAATGTCGATTCAACTCCTTTAAAATATGCTAGCCCTATAATTAACGGAGCAAACAATAATCTAAGCGTTATTAATAACATTGGAATATTCATAACATCTATTTTAAAATCTATACGTTATTTTAGGCACCAAAAAAAGACTCCCTATATCCTCAACAACACGTTTACTTGATCGGTATGGAGCATAATTAAAATTTAACGACAAGGATAATTCATCATTTTTTAATCGCTGTTTAAGCTCTAATCCTGGCGATATCAAAAAAGCAGCAATTGATTCGTATTTACTTGCATCTTCTTCTTTTTTATAATCTGGATTTCTAACAGTAGTATTCAAATTAGAAATACCAATCCCTAGCCCTATATCTAAATGCGTATTCTTTACATAGAAAATTCCTTTTTTAAAATTCACCATAGCATTAAACACACTCTTAACCTGAGTTTCAACAACACCTTTATTTGTTTGAAAAGGAAAATTATTTGCTTTTTCTGGAACACCATATTGTATATTAACTCCTATTGTTTTCCGATTCTTTAAAGGGATATCTACACCTAAATCCACAACAGGAATCCCTCCTGTCAACGCTTTCAACTTTCCTTGTGGAATTAAAAAACCTCCTCCAATCTTAAAAGATACTTTTTGCCAATAGTTATTATCGTTATATATACTTGATGATGAATAGCCACTCACTCCCGATTCAACTGAATTATCTTGTGCACACATCACTAAGTTTCCTAAAAAGATTAAAAGCAATAAAAAATTAGTTTTCATATCTGATTGTTTTATAATTACAGCTCAAAACTATTGTGATAATCACCTTTTCAAGTTCACTAAATAAGTTTTATCTGTTTAATTTTTGTGATAATCACAAATTGCATACTTTTAAGTATGATAGATTTTAATCTGATTCGAGAACTAAACAAGCATTTACCTGTAGGAAAGTCTTTAAACGAAACGATTTCGGAAGTGTTAGACATCAGCTATGATGCTGCACATCGCAGGGCGAGTGGAAAAAGCAAGTTCTCTTTAGAAGAAGGAATTACACTTTCTAAACACTTTGGAATTTCTCTCGATAAGTTATTTAAGACAGATGATCGAGATTTTATCGCTATCGAAAAAACAATACAAATACACAATGAAGAAGATTTAGCTACCTATTATAGCAGGTCGTTTAAAGAAATCTCTGCTATCCCTAATTTAAAAGAGTGTCAATTATTATATTCAGCAAAAGACATTCCTATATTCTATACTCTGAATAATGAAACCCTAAACCGATTCAAATCGTTCGTATGGTTGAAAATCTTGGACACTAACTTCTCGCATTTAACTTTTGACAAATACACCCCCATACCTCAACTTAACAAAGCTGCAAAAAACCTTGGCTCTCTTTATGATAATTTCAAAAGAACTGAAATTTGGGATATCACCACGATCAACAGTTTATTAAAGCAAATTCATTTTTACTTCCTATCACAAGAACTGTCTCACAAAGATGCTCTACTGATCGCAAATGAATTAAGATCGCTTGTTTTAAATATTGAAAAACAAATTACCGACAACACCGGAAGGCTTTCTATCTATCACAATGAATTATTACTTATGAATAATAGCGTATTGATCAAAAACGAGCATATAGAATTTCTTTATACTCCCTTTACAATGTTGTCCTATTACAAGACTAATGACAAGAAAACCTATCAAGAAGCCGAAGCCTTTCTTCAAAAACAACTTGGTAGTTCTAAGCTCCTCAATACTTCGGGAGCAAAAGAGCAGAAGACTTTTTTCAATAAAATATATGGGAAAATTGACGCCTTAGAACAGCTGATTAAAGCTTCATTGACTTTGGATTTTCAGTAGATTTCGACAGGTCAAACTTGTATAAAATTCACTTCTAGTTCAGGGGATACCTTTACATTTTTTTTCAAAAATTCAAGGTATGACGTTAAAAGTGATCAAAAAAAAGCACCTCTAAAAAGAAGTGCTTCATTATATTATTTCGAAATAAACGAGACTATTCTGCTACAGCCATTGGTTTATTCATTACTAACTTAATATAGTCAGTCACTTTTTTCTTAAGATTTTTACGCTGAACGATGAAATCTAGGAATCCGTGTTCCAATAAAAATTCTGATGTCTGAAAACCTTCGGGTAATTCTTTCCCTGTTGTATCGCGCACTACACGAGGACCAGCAAAAGCAATCAATGCTCCTGGCTCGGCAATATTGATATCTCCTAACATTGCGAAAGAAGCAGTAATACCTCCTGTTGTTGGATCTGTACATAATGAAATGTATGGCAAGCCTTTTTTAGAAAGCACCCCTAATTTAGCAGAGACCTTAGCCATTTGCATTAAAGAGTGTGCCGCTTCCATCATACGCGCACCACCAGATTTAGAAATTACCATTACAGGTAAATCATGTTCTACAGCATAGTCTACAGCACGAGAGATCTTTTCTCCCATTACGCTTCCCATAGATCCACCAATAAAGGCAAAATCCATACAAGCCACTACCAGCTCGACACCATTAGATTTACCTACAGCTGTTCTCACTGCATCTTTTAAATTGGTTTTCTTTTGAGCCGCCTTTAAACGATCTACATATTTTTTAGTATCCTCGAATTCTAAAGGATCCTTGGCTACCATACCTTCGTTTAGTTCTGTAAATTCGTTATCATCAAATAAAATTTGAAAATATTCTTTACTTCCTATACGCACATGATATCCATCTTCTGGACTTACCCAGAAATTTTGTTCTAATTCCTTTGCTTCTATTACTTTCCCTGTTGGGGATTTGTACCAAAGACCTTTAGGAACATCTTTTTTCTCCTCAGTTGGAGTCGTAATTCCTTTCTCTTTTCTTTTGAACCAAGCCATAGTATTGGGATTTAGTTAATCCTGCCTTATTATATAAGGCAACAAAAGCAAAGCTGCGAACAACTTTGCTTTTGCTAAATTATATGTTGTAATACAAAATTACAACGTATTTACATTATTTAAATCTTCAAATGCTTTTTTCAAACGAGCAATAAAAGATTTTTCTCCTTCACGAACCCATTTACGAGGATCGTAATACTTTTTATTTGGCTCATCAGCTCCTTCTGGATTACCGATTTGAGTCTTCAAATAGTCTTGTTTCCCAACCATATAGTCACGAATACCATCACAATATGCAAACTGAAGATCTGTATCGATATTCATTTTAATTGTTCCGTAACCAATAGCTTCTCTAATTTCTTCTACTGTAGAACCAGAACCTCCGTGGAATACAAAATCAATATGATTTTCTCCCAAACCATGCTTCTCAGAAATAAACTCTTGAGAATTCTTTAAGATTTTCGGAGTTAATTTTACGTTTCCAGGCTTGTAAACACCATGTACATTTCCGAATGCAGCTGCCACAGTAAACTTCTCGCTTACTTCGCTTAATTCTTCGAAAGCATAGTTTACTTCTTCTGGTTGCGTATATAATTTAGAATCATCTACATCTGAATTATCTACACCATCTTCTTCACCTCCAGTGATTCCTAATTCGATCTCTAATGTCATACCTATTTTGCTCATACGCTTTAGGTATTCTTTACAGATAGCAATATTCTCTTCGATTGGCTCTTCAGACAAATCAATCATGTGAGAAGAAAATAATGGCTTTCCTGTTTGCTTATAAAATTCTTCACCGGCATCTAACATACCATCAATCCAAGGCAACAACTTTTTCGCACAGTGATCTGTATGTAATACCACAGGCACTCCGTAAGCTTCTGCCAATAAATGAACATGCTTTGCACCAGCTACTGCTCCAGCGATTGCTGCTTTTTCACCTTCATTTGAAAGTCCTTTACCAGCATTAAACTGAGCTCCTCCGTTAGAAAACTGAATGAAAACTGGTGAATTCAACTCTGCAGCTGTTTCTAACACTGCATTGATAGAACTAGAACCAATTACGTTTACTGCAGGCATTGCAAAGCCTTTCTCTTTAGCATACTTAAATAACGCTTGTACGTCATCTCCAGTTACTACTCCTGGTTTAATGTTATGACTCATTTGTTTCATTTTTAATGCGGCAAAAGTAGTAATTTCTTTAAAAAAGTCAGTAGTCATTTAGCTAAAGTGCAACAAATAGGATAGAATATTATTTAAAAGTGATTAATTAATCCCTTTTTATAGCAAACACATAAAAAAAATAATGCGCCGAAACCACAAATAATTGTTTTCACAGCCGTTAGGTTTTTGTTAATTCGTACCGTTTAATTACTAAAAGCTAGTAAATTAAGTTCATGCTTTTAAATACAACTTATAACGATCCCGAAATCAAACTAAAAATTAAAGAGCTAGTAGGAGACCCTTTTCCTCTTTTTGCTCGATTAAAAATGAAACGCATTGGTTCTCCTAAATTATTAATTACCAAATGTAGCCGAGATATTGCATTCATTTTAGATGCAGACCAAAGTATAAATAGCTGTAATATTGAACTGCGTCCATTTGGCATCATTATAGCTTTCCAGAAAAAATTAGAAACCTACAATCTCATTATCCCATATTACAAATTAACTATTTACAAAGGCTCTAGTGACGAATATACTTTTTTCATAGATCAACATTTTATTAAAGTACTTGCAAAAAGCTCACAAAAGACCGCTTTAAATTTTATAAATGAGATCATTGCTAACAAGCATTCCTACGCCGAAATATTTAGCAATTCTCCTTATTAATTATGAAAATATTATTGACTGGAGCCAATGGATATATTGGAATGCGCTTATTACCTCTTTTGGTATCTGAAGGACATGAAGTTATTTGTTCTGTTAGAAATAGAAACCGCTTCAAAATTCCTAATGAGTTAAAACAAAAAGTATCGATTATCGAAGTTGACTTTCTTGAAACAGTTGACACTTCGAGCTTCCCTTCAAATATTGATGTGGCCTATTATTTAATACACTCTATGTCTTCATCCACAGAAGACTTTGACCGAAGAGAAGCTTTATCTACTGAAAATTTCAATATTTATATGTTATATGCCAACACAAAGCATGTGATTTACTTAAGTGGAATTGTAAATGACCAAAACCTTTCTAAGCATCTTTGGTCACGAAAAAATGTTGAAAACATCTTATACTCTGGCAATTTTGCTTTAACCGTTTTGCGGGCAGGAATTATCGTCGGTTCGGGCAGTGCTTCTTTTGAAATCATAAGAGATTTATGCGAAAAATTACCTTTTATGGTGACACCCAAATGGGTAAACACACCAACCCAACCTATTGCTGTTCGAGACGTACTGGATTTATTAACCCACGTTCCTTTATTAGAAAAATGTTACAATCAAAGTTTCGATATTGCGGGACCCAAAGTACTTACTTACAAACAAATGTTACTACAGTATGCGAAGTATAGAAAAATACCTTTATACATATTAACATTACCTATAATGTCTCCGAAGCTTTCTTCGTATTGGCTTTATTTTGTCACCTCAACTTCATATAAACTTGCTATAAATCTAGTCGACAGCATGAAAGTCCCTGTAGTTGCTAATGACAACCATTTGGCAGATTTACTAGAAATAGAAACCATGGATTATGAAAAAGCTTTATCCCTTGCTTTTCAAAAAATACAACAAAACCAAGTTGTCTCTAGTTGGAAAGATTCTATGGTTAGCGGCAGGTTCAAAAAAGATGTATCGAAATATATTAAAGTTCCTATCAAAGGTTGCTTGCGAGATCAAAAATCTACTTTTATTACCGATGAGACAAAAACATTGGAAAACATATGGGCTATAGGTGGAGAAACAGGCTGGTATTATGGCAATTGGATGTGGCAAATACGTGGCTTTCTTGACAAGCTTTTCGGGGGTGTCGGTCTAAGAAGAGGACGAACCCATTCCGACCATATAGACAATGGAGATGTTATTGATTTTTGGCGTGTTTTACTTGCAGATAAAGAACATAAAAGATTACTGCTTTTTGCAGAAATGCGACTGCCTGGAGAAGCTTGGCTAGAATTTCAGATTAAAAATAATGTCCTAGTACAAACAGCTACCTTTAGACCCAAAGGATTATTTGGCCGATTATATTGGTTTAGCCTAATCCCTTTCCATTATTTTATTTTTAATGGAATGCTTCGAAATATCAAAGCATAAAAAAAGAGCCCCTAAGAACTCTTTTTTATATTGAATCTGTTTATCAGAACTATAAATATTCGAAATATTAATTGCTTAAACCTAAATACAACAGCCTATTTACTTTTTGTAATAACTGTTTTTCCGAAAAAGGTTTAGACAAAAAAGCATCCATCCCTGAGGCTATTGCTTTGTTTGTAATATTAGGTGCTCTTAAGGCACTAATTCCTAATATCGGAAGGTCTTTGATAGCCTTATCCCCATAGTGATTACGAACACGTTGCGCTAACTGAAAACCACTCATTTCTTCTAATTTTATATCAGAAATAATCAATTGATAATTTCGATTTTCAATAGCCCTTATTGCCGCTTCAGCAGAACTCACGGCATCTACAAAGAAATTACCCTGAGCCAACAAGATTTTTAAAATCAAATATTGGGTATTCAATTGATTTTCTACAATTAAAATGCGGAATTTCTCTCCTTCGGGCAATATATAGTTTCCTTTTTCTTCTTCCGAATTTTCGTCTGAAGCATTTTTAAGCCCTAGCCTGATAGTAAACTTACTTCCTTCACCTAGCTTGCTGTCCAAATCGATCTCTCCATCCATTAGACTTACAAGACTCCTTACAATATTAAGACCTAACCCCGACCCTTTTATATTTGGATTAAGTTGAGAAAAAGGCTCGAAAACAGCTTGCTTATCTTCATCGCTGATACCAATACCCGAATCTTCAATAACAATAGCTACTTGTTGTCTTTTATTCTTCCCTCCAAGCCTTTCAATACTAAACTTGATGAAACCTTCATCGGTATATTTTAAGGCGTTATTTAATAAATTACTTATAATTTGATACAGACGGGTTTTATCCCCTACAAGTTCGGTATTAAGTTTTCCATCGATTTCTGTAATAAAATCTAAAGCCTGATTTTCAATTGGCCCTCGATTAGAGTTAACAATCGTTTCAAAAAGCTCTTTTAAATCAAAAGGCTCTTTTTCTAACTTGAACCCTCCTGATTCGATACGAGAGATATCAAACATATCCCCAAAAATATTTTGAAGATGATCACTCTCTGTTCTTATAATCTTAATTAACTCTTCTTGCTCATAGTCCAACTTCGTTTTTTCTAATAATTCTAAAAAACCTTTTATCGAAGTTAATGGCGTTGTTAATTCATGATTGATACTTGCAATGAAATCATTCTTAAAGTTTTCTTTCTCGATCAATAGGCGATTAGTAAATTCTAACTCCTGTGCTTTAATTATAGACTCATTACGCTCTTGCGAAATTTTATTGAGCTCTACATAAGCTTGGGTATAATCAAAAATTACAATGTTCGTTTCTCCCAAACATATTGTAAAAGTAATATCACAAATTCGCTGCGAATTATCATCCTCGTTTAAATGAACACAAGGAAATGTAAACTCGTGTTCTTTAGCATGATCTTCATCTTTTAAACTGTCGATAATCGAAAAGAATGGATGCGCTTCGTAAATAGATTCTCCTTCTTTCCACTTAAATAAATTAGCATCGGAATATATAATTTTACCCGAATCATCTACAGTAACTAGTTGAACTTTCTTATAAAACTTCTTTTGGTTTTCATTTTCCATAAATAGCAGGCTAGGTAGTTAAATCTACGGCGATATCGGCAAACAATTCTTCTACATACTCTCCTGTTTTCGCACTGGTTAAATAATCATAATTCACCTTATTTTCTTGTAGTGTCTCTACAACTTTCTTTTTGGAAACGGCATCTAATTTATTCCCTACAACTTTTATGATGGCTTTGGGGTAATGCTTTTTCAAAAAGACTAATTGGTCGTTGATATCTTTATAGGTGTCTACTCGAGTGATATCAAAAACATACACAAAAGCATGAGATCCTAACAAATAAGAACTACGGCCTTCTGATATATTTTCATGTCCTTCGGTATCCCAAAGAATCATAGTAAGCTCGGTACCATTGTCCATGGTAATCACTTTCTTTTGTATTTGAACGCCTAGTGTAGATTTATAATCTGTAGAAAATTCGTTATCTATAAACCTTCGGAATAATGAGGTTTTACCTACTCCGAAAGATCCCACTAATGCAATCTTTTTAGATAGTTTGATCACTAAAGAATAATTTTAATTTATTAGTAAATAGTTCATTGTCTTGTAATTCTTTTTTAGAGACGCCTTTATCTGCAAATTCTAACAATAGATCCTCTAATTTATCCTTTGTCATGATCGTATATACCCCAGATACTACAGCTACAATATAGTAGTTATAAAAATTCTGAATATGTAGTGTATACAATTCGTAAGCTAATGTTTCTAATTCCTGATCACCACCTTTAAACGCATCTTCTACAAAACTTTTAATTGCGGTTAACATTCCAGCCACTAAGTCTTCATCAATTCCATCATTGGGATCTGGCGCATGATTCGCTATTAGCAAACCCGTTTCTTTTTCTATTACCATCACTTGGATTAGCGAGGGAGATGTAGCTGCATTGATAATATCTGTCCCCTTTGGCTTTCTTCCAAAAAAGCGCTTCATAATGTTCTCGAAAGTAAACATATTCTGAAGTTGATCGTTCACTTTATCATTTAACACTTTAATTTCATGAGAAATGTATTTCTTGATCATTTTACCAATAATCGGAAACAAAGCTTCAACTACCGCATCTTGCGAGTTTTTAATCTCCGTTTTTAAAGCTTCTGTAATAACTGGGGAAAGCGTTTTAGGCATTTCCTTAACGAGGTTATTGATCTTAGTGTCTACTAAAGGATCAACTTTTTGTGCAAGTTCTGTGGGTTCATTTAAGGTATGGGCTAGCTTGTCCACTTTATCTACCAAAGACTGAGTGATATCTTTTTCTTCGGCAAGTAGAATCTCTTTAAGTAATTCTAAGCGGTTTTGCTGTTCCATAAGATTGATCTGGGCAGCGTTTCTTATTTACGGATGTTTTCTCCCATTTTTACAAGTAGGCTTCCAAGAACATCTCTATCTACTTTGGCGTCATCCAGCTGATCTGCCCTCTCATTGAATTTATCCTCAAGTCCAGTCAATCGAATATTAAGATCAGTACTTAGGTTATCCACTAGAGTATTTAACTCTTGATGAACATCTTCTATATAGTTTTTAAGCTCTTCACGCTTGGATTCCAAGTCTTTTTTCAAAGTCTCGAATTCAGAATCATACGCCTTTATATTCTCACCAAAGATTAAATTTTTAATTGTTTCAATCTTTGATGACGCATCAACGATGCCATTTTCTATAGGGGTAGTTTCCTCCATAATTCTAGTTTTTGCAAAAATAGTTACATTTTTCCCTGCAACCTCAATAATATGTTAATTTACTCGATTTATCGGATAAAAACTAAAATTAACTAGTTAAAATTCAATTTTTAAGTAGTAGTTACTAAGTATTTTAGTTTTATGTTCTATTTGGTATGCTTAAATTTGACGCCAAAATTACCCCAAAACACTAAAGGTAGTTTAACTTATTGATTATGAAGATATTTAAATTCGGAGGTGCTTCTGTAAAGGATGCTGCAGGAGTGAGAAATGTGGTTAATGTAATTAAAAAGGTAGGATCTGGTGCTACTTTGGTTGTTGTTTCGGCTATGGGAAAAACAACAAATGCCTTAGAAGTAGTAGTCAAACAATACAGAGAAAAAGACCCAGAATTAAAACAGAGCATTTTAAATTTAAAAGCCTTTCATTTTGATATATTAAATGAACTTTTTGAAGATAAAAATCATAGTATTTTTGATAAAGTAACTACTATTTTCGAAGATTTGGACACCCTTTTAGAGCGCAACAAATCTCCTAAGTACGATTATATTTACGATCAAGTGGTTAGTTACGGAGAAATGACTTCAACAACCATACTAAGTGCTTACCTAGATGATAAAGGTTTTACTAACGAATGGCTAGATGTTCGTAATTTAATTAAGACCGATAGTACTTATCGTGATGCTAAAGTAGATTGGGAGGCTACCGAAAAAGCCATTCAGGAAAATGTAAATAAAAACGGCTTATCAATCACACAAGGATTCATTGGTTCGGACACAAACAACTTTACAACAACTTTAGGAAGAGAAGGTAGTGACTATACGGGTGGTATTTTTGCTTATTGCTTAAATGCTGAAAGCTTAAGTATTTGGAAAGATGTCCCTGGTGTTTTAAATGGAGATCCTAGAGTTTTTGAAGATACTGTATTATTAAATCAAATCTCTTATGAAGAAGCTATAGAGTTGGCTTTTTATGGAGCTTCGGTAATTCACCCAAAAACATTACAACCATTACAACAAAAGGAGATTCCTTTATATGTTAAATCTTTTATTAACCCTGAAAACGCAGGTACAGCTGTTAGTAAAGGACAAACTTTAGAACCTTTTGTTCCTTGTTTTATTGTAAAGAAAAATCAAGTGCTAATTTCACTTTCTTCTCTTGACTTTTCTTTTATAGTAGAAGAGAACATTCGCGATATTTTTGGATTATTCCACAAATACCAAATTAAAGTAGATCTAATTCAAAACACAGCCATTAGCTTCTCCGTTTGTATCGATAACAAATTTGGTCATCTAGAAGAATTAATTACCGAATTAGAGAACGATTTTAAAGTAAGCTATGAAGAAAACGTCTCTTTATTTACCATACGCCATTTTAATGATGAGGCCGCGAAGCAATTAGAAGCCGGAAAAGAAGTGTTACTAAAACAAAGAGGTACAGAAACTTACCAAATCATAACTAAACAATAATTTAAGAGTTCCTCTATTAACTCTTAATTATTTGTATAATCTTGTGCGCTGTTTATCATTTTAAACAGCGCATTTTTTATGGAACTCATTACATTAAAATAAGGTCAAATTCATCTTTTTATAATTAACTCAAGTTTTTTGTAAGATTTCGAAGATAGTTCGACCACATAAAAAATATCATTTTTTAAAATGAGGAGTATTTGGTTGTGTACAATTGTCATCTTGATGTCTTTTTCCAAAGAGAAGACCTATACAACTATGTACTACAGTTCTGGTAAAACAAAAGCTGAAGGCTGGGAAATGAATGGAAAAATGGTAGATTACTGGAAATTCTTCCATCAAAATGGAAATCTATCATCCGAAGGTCATTTTAATAAAGGGAGTAAGGAAGGCTATTGGTTTTATTATGACAAACAAGGACACAAAGCTAAAGAAGGTCACTATCTAAATAATAAGCCAATAGATTGGTGGGTTTATTATTATGAAAATAGCTATGAAAATTGCATATTTCAACCCGATGGTAAAACTCGTTTTTGTTTGACTTATGAAAATGGCAGTATTTCTAAAGCTAAGAAATATGTGAATGACGTATTTTTGCAACAATGGCTAAGCATCCAGAGTTTTAAACGCGATAACCCTGATTTTAAATTTTGAAGACATCTTTAGTAAAAGTCATCATACCTGCAATCAATGAAGAAGCATCGATTGCCAAAGTTATTGCAGAGATCCCGGATATTGTTTCGGAAATTATCGTAGTCGATAATGGATCAAATGATAACACAAAACTAAGGGCTCAAAAAGCAGGTGCTACCGTATTAGATGAACCTAAAAAAGGATATGGAAATGCTTGCCTACGAGGACTTAGGTATTTAGAAGCATTTGATAAGCATCCAGACATTGTAGTTTTTTTAGATGGGGATTACAGCGATTATCCTAGTGAAATGACTCAACTTATCGCCCCAATAATAAATGAAAATGTTGATTTAGTTATTGGATCGCGCAAAGAAGAATTGCGTGAAAAAGGAAGCATGACATTCCCACAAAGATTCGGAAACTGGTTAGCAACCACATTGATGCGATGGTTTTTCAATTCTAGATTTACAGATTTGGGGCCATTTAGAGCTATTAAATATGACCAATTAATAGCCTTGAAAATGCAAGACAAAACATACGGATGGACCGTAGAAATGCAACTAAAAGCATTAAAACAAAATTTAATTTATACAGAGATTCCTGTGAAATATAAAAATAGAATTGGAACTTCTAAAGTTTCTGGTACAACCAAAGGCGCTATCTTAGCTGGCGTAAAAATATTAAGTTGGATTTTCAAATATAGTTTTAAATAGCCCCATGTACTTAACCATTATCATAGTGTATACCCTAGCACTAACGATTATTTTCATTTATAGCTTGAGTCAGCTCAATCTACTATTTGGATATCTAAAGTCTAAAAAATTTGAAGATAAAGATCTATTGCTTTTCGATTTAAGTAAGACTGAAGAAATCCCTAATGTAACTATACAGCTTCCTGTTTTTAATGAACTTTATGTCATGGAACGCCTTCTAGATAACATCGTGTTACTAGAATACCCGAAAGACAAACTAGAGATACAAGTACTAGATGACTCAACAGATGAATCTGTTACAACAACTGCGATTAAAATTGACTTTCTAAGAAAGCAAGGAATTAATATCAAGCATATCCATCGTAAAAATCGTGAAGGATTTAAAGCAGGAGCATTAAAAGAGGGGCTAAAAGAAGCAATGGGAGAGTATATTGCTATTTTTGATGCTGATTTTTTACCTGAACCTGACTGGTTAAAAAAAACAATTCCTTATTTCAAAAACCCTAAAATTGGCGTAGTCCAAACACGTTGGGGGCATATCAACCGAGATTATTCTTTACTAACTAAGATTCAGGCCTTGTCATTGGATTATCATTTCACCATGGAACAAAGTGGTAGAAATTTCAAAAAACACTTTATCAATTTTAATGGAACTGCAGGGATTTGGAGAAAAGCATGTATTGAAGATGCCGGAAATTGGCAAGGAGATACGTTAACTGAAGATCTTGACCTCAGCTACCGTGCTCAATTAAATCAATGGGAATTTAAATACCTTGAAAACGTCGTTACTCCTGCCGAATTACCAATGATTGTAAGTGCTTCTCGCTCTCAACAATTTAGATGGAATAAAGGAGCTGCTGAAAATTTCAAAAAAACCTATAAAAGAGTTTTAAAGTGCGAGAGAACCCCTTGGAAAACTAAAATGCATAGTTTTTTCCATTTGTTAAATAGTTCGATGTTTATTTTGATATTGTTATTGGCGGTATTGAGTGTCCCTGTTTTGTACATAAAAAACAAAGAACCTTATTTCGACCTTTATTTTAATATTACAAGTGTTTTCGCCTTAAGTTCTGTAATTTTCTTTGTTAATTATTGGGTAAGCTACAAAAACATACATGGAAGCGGCTTTAAAAACTTCTGGCAATATACTGGGCTATTTCTTACTTACTTCTCTGTTGCGATGGGATTCTCTTTACACAATTCAATTGCTGTACTGGAAGGTCACTTAGGTAAGAAAAGTGAATTTATTCGAACTCCTAAATTCAATATGAAAAAACTTTCTGATAAATGGAAAGGCAATAAATACATTAACCACAATTTATCCAAACACACTATACTAGAAGCTATATTAATGATCTACTTTGCATTCGCTTTATATAGCGGCATTAAAATGGGCGATTATGGATTATTTGGTTTCCATTTGATGTTATTTTCTGGGTTTAGCTTTGTGTTTTTTAAGTCGGTAACAGATAAATTTTAGTGAAATACATTATTCAACATAAATGGACTATTTATTTAGCTATTGCGTTGAGTGCATGCTTTTATATTCTTTTATCACGCTGGATCCCTAGACATCAATTTTACGAACTCACATCTGTATGGCTCCTGCTTTTTGGGTTGTCTTGGCTATTGCTAAAATCTGAACACATTCAGGGTTCTCATATATTGATTATTGGAGTGATTTTTCGATTACTACTGATCGATATACTACCATGGATGTCTCAAGACTATTTCCGTTTTATATGGGATGGCAGATTACTATTTAAAGGCATTACCCCCTACCTCAGCACTCCTCTTCAACACATTAATGCAGGACAGCTTCCGGTTAATCAAGCTCAAGAACTATATGAAGGTATGGGAAGCCTTAATGCCAGACACTATACAAATTACCCTCCAGTAAGTCAGCTAGGGTACTGGATTGCTGCACTATTTGGCAGAAATTCGATCCTAACTAGTGTGATTACAATGCGAATTCTTTTAATTCTAGCAGATATTGGAACCTTTATTTACGGAATTAAAGTATTGAAACTACTGAAGCTCCCCGAGAAAAACATAGGACTATATTTCTTAAATCCATTTATAATTTTAGAGCTTACTGGAAACCTCCATTTTGAAGCACTAATGGCTTTCTTTCTTGTAATGAGTTTATATTACATTTTAAATAAAAAATGGATTATTGGAGGAATTTTATTCGGAATCTCCGTTAATGTAAAACTACTCCCCTTATTACTAGTTCCTGTTTTTGCTCGATTTTTTCTAAATCAATCAGTTTCAAGTTATAGTTCTCTAGCTTCTTTTTTTAAACACGAAAAGAAATCAATTGCTAATTACATCTTATTTGTAGTTGTGATTTTAACTATTAACATCGCTTTCTTCGCTCCTTTTATTTCTCAAGATTTAATTACCAATTATAGCAGCTCTGTTGGACTTTGGTTCAAAAGTTTCGAATTTAATGCAAGCCTATATTATATAGCTAGATGGATTGGGTTTCAAATTACGGGTTGGAACACTATAGCCGTTACAGGAAAACTACTTCCTGCTATTGCTGTTTTTGGCATTTTCTTGTTAAGCCTATTCCGTAAGAATGAAAAAAAGACAACTCTTTTAGTTAGTCTTCTTTTTGCATTTACAATATATCTCCTTTTTACCACCACCGTACACCCATGGTACTTAACCATTCCTTTAGTATTGTCTTGCTTTTCGAATTATCGTTTTTTATGGGTTTGGAGTGCTATGATTATCTTATCCTACAACATCTATCAAGATCCCGATAATTGGCATGAAAATTTGTGGTGGGTTGGTTTGGAGTATTTGGTTGTTTTTGGTGCACTTGTTTATGAATTGAATCCGAGGAGCAAAGAGAACTACCAAAGCCCATGAAAAGCAACATTAAATCGCTCTCCTTCAACCCACTTAATCAAATCAGTTAACTTTTCTATCTCATTAATTTTTTCTATACCTTCTGGTGTAAAGGCAAGTCTCTTATCTAAATTTCTTGACAATAGTGGATTTGTTAAGATTTGAGAAAATGCTTCATAAGCAACCATTTTATTCATTAGTTCTCCAAGTACTGGAGTACTACCATCTGAAAATATTTCTCTTAATCTTGAAGCTCTAGCTGAATCTCTTAATTTATCATCTGCAAATAATCCAATATAAAACTCAACTTGATCTACATCTTTATAAAGTTTTTTAAGACTGTTTTGAACCTCAACATTATCACTAAAATCCTCAAAAGATTGAATACGATCTAATCCAAAAGCCTCGCGATAATCATTATAAGGTCTCAATCGTAAAGCTCTTCCTGTTTTAATAGACAACTCTTCTACTCGATCCATAAAATCTGGGACATTCCATAAAGAAACTATTTTCCCTGCCCTTTGAAAAGTTAAATCCGTAAAGATCCCCCCAACATCATAAGTTTCTAACAAAGCATTATTTAAATGAAAATCTGAGTAGGTATCATAGTCTTTATTATTTATTCGAATAGATTCTGGAATCATAGCATGCCAACGATATAATAAATTGAATTCTATAGAAACCCAATTTTCTCGATACCAATTAGCATCTTCCGCAAAACCTGTTTCTAATTCCAAATCTAAATTGGTATAATCTAAATGTTCTATGTAGTCCTCAACTAAAATTTTCAAGAATATTCTTATGTTGATATTTCTTGCTGTTTCAAAAAGCCTATCATCATCCCAAGTACGATAAGCACTTTTTAATGTCCTAGCAATCTTATTATGTGCTCTTAAAAAAAATGTATTAATGGCACTATGTCCTAAAGTCATATTCCCACGAAATATGCCCGTTGCATACATTTTAGCCTTTCTACTTTTATTCTTCCATTGATGTTGGTAAAACTTCTCTAACTGATCTAGGTAAGGCAAACCTAGAAACTCTTTCTTAACAACATAGTCATCACTGTGACTGTCATACTCAAATAAATACGGAAGAAATTCTTTTTCAATATACTCCCCTTTAGAGCTTAAGGTTTCTCTTATTTGACTTTTTAACAATCCATCGACACCTTCTCTTAAAATGTTTGTCGTCTCATTATCCAAACCATAAATTTGACATAAATCGACATGATGCGAAGACTGACACTTTCTTATATCTTTCGGATCACTAACGAAAATGCCATCAGTAAACCATTGCGCAAAACTCATAAACAAGAGAGAAGTATCCTCTGACACTTTCATCGGCGCCTTATCCCTTAGCATTATTTTTTTGACTTCATGCACTGGCGGAAGACTCTTAATATACTCTACTGATGTACAAGACAGTAAGCGATTAAAAAAGTTTTTATCTGTTAAACTATTCCATGAAATATATTCTTCAACTTTCCATTTTTCAGGCTCAAAAAAATGTTTATCATACTTCTTCGGTGGTCTTCGATTGGAATATGTACTTAAAGGCAATGGTCGATTAAGCTTTTGAGGCATAAAACTCCCTACTATTTTTTGATTTACAGTATGCCTAACAACGGAGGTATCTAGAAGTAAATCCACCATAGTATTCATAAATGTATTTCTTGGCGATTTTTTTTTAACTGAATGACGTTTCTTCTTTTTCATTAACCTCTATTTAGGGGAATTGGTTCTTGAAATACTGGAAATAAAGAAGGCGATCTAGCTATATCGCCAGGAGTAAGAAAGTTACAATTAGCTTCAAATAATGTTAATAAAGATTCTTTAAAATTTGATAATGGCTTTATTTTCTGTTTCTCTTGAGAAATAGTATCATTTTTTACTTGCCTACATATATTCAAAAAATGATTCTTAGCATCTAATTCTTGAATTTCAGTTTTCATTTCGTTAGCATTGGTATTAACCAGCAATTGCGCCTCTTCTTGTTCTAGCTCTTCAAATAACTTTAAAAGCTCTTGTTTAATTTCAGCTTCAGATTTATCTTTCTTTGAGGACATCATCCAAGCGTCATAACAACTAAATTCTTCCAACAAATTTAGTGTCCTGTTTGATTTTAAAATCCCTCTATCTATTTCTATAACATCCTTACCACAAACTTCTGAAAAAGATCTATAAACTAATTCAGAACAAGTAACTCTTAAATCATCATCTCTGTAAGACATCAGCAATGAAGAAGCATGCTCAAAAATAGCTCTAGCAAAGGCTCCTACTTTCATTGAATATGCCACTCTACTACTTGCTAAAATCAGAGCTAATAAAACTACTTGATCTGTTCCATAAGATCTTCCTTCAAAACACCTTGCTTTATCAACTACCTTTTGAAGAGGTATACTTCGATCTATACATCGAAAAACTTGAAAATATTCGGAATATAAAAACGCATCGACAACAGACTTTGTACACACTCCAAATCTAGTGGCGTGTATTACCTCATTATCACCAGCGTATATCATAGCATGGGTATAAGGAGAATCATCGAAATAACTTATTGCCTTGGCAATAAAACTATCACCCTTATCAAGAATAATATCTCCTGGCCTTAATTGCTCAAATATCTGTTGCAAATCCATTCTTTAGATTATATTATTGTAAAATTCCTCATCTACTTTTGGCTGATCTATATTATTTTTACTCATTCTATAAGCATACATCTTCTCATAAACATAAGATCTACATAAATTTATTTGACCTACAGGTTTATGCTCAGACAATGTATTATTGGGAGAAAAAGAAAGTTTTTCTACAATCTCGAACCTCTCTTTAGTATTAAAATTCTGTTTGCAAATATTTAATTGTCCTATTTTTATATTCGGAATCTTTTCATCATCCCAACTTTTACTTATATCATCAATAGGGGTACTTTTATCATTTTTAAAAACCTGAATACAAAAATCATAAACCATATCTTGTTTATTTAAAATATTGCTTAATGATTTAATCAAGTAATCTTCATCAATATTTACTTGATTAAAAAAAGCATTGTCTTTTTGTGGAATCAGTTTGTATTTTATAATACAATCTCCTAAAACATATGGAGTAACGCTGTAATACAAGACATCTAACAGATTAAAATCCAATTTTCTAACCAAAATATCTTTTAAAAATTTGAACTTAAAATTTTTAAAAAAATAGTTCAATCTATTTATTGTATTTTTCGTGTAAGCGAAATGAATGATGTCTCTAAAATTTGAAACACTTTTTAAAGGAAGGCTAGGTACGGATAAAAACAAAAAATCTTGATTCTCTCCTTTATTATTAATATTAAGCACTTTGATAGCCAAACCCCTATGATCCTTATGGGCTAAATGTCTTTTTGTAGATACCTTTTCTTTGTCACTCATATTGGACAATCTGATAATCGATTTATATTTTTTCCCTACAGAAAAAACACCTTTTTTAAATTCTTTTGGAATATTATCGTAAACCTCAAATTCAGCTTTTAGCAATCCATTACTTTTTGTGTGAAAATTCCTAAGATATTTCTCTTTTTTATATTTCTTATCTGCTTGCTCTCTGAACAGACATATTATTTCTTTAGCAAAATTTTCATTTTCACTACTAAGTCTTCTTTCAAAATGTCTTTTCACGTAATTTAAACTTAAAAAATAAACACTAACTACACGACAACCCTTATTATCGTCCCTTTCTTAACTTCTGAATCAATAGTTAAAATACCATCTATTTTACTTACCCTGTCTTGTAAGCTTTTTAACCCATACGAATTTCCACCTTTTACTTCTTGATCAAAACCTACTCCATTATCTTCTATTGTTAATTTTAACTGATCTAAATTGGATACGCTAATGTTTAACTTAGAATGTGTTGCCTTAGAATGCTTTAAAATATTTGTATAAACTTCCGAAACGATTCTGTATAAATGCATAGAAACCTCTCTCGATAATTTACGATTACCTAAATTAATTTCGTAACTTATTTTAAGTACTCCTAGTCGCTCTATCTTTTCTAAATATTCAATCAAATATTGCTTAAAATTATCACTATCCACTTTAGGACTATATATGTTATTTAACAAAATTCTATATTCTTTATAAAAAGAATCTAAAATCTCTTGCAATTTTTCAGGAGAAGGACTTAAGGACAGTCTGATTTTCAAAGCTTCTAAATACCCTCCAAATGAATCATGCACATTACCTAACAATTCATTTCTTTCTTTGGTTTGAACTTCTACTAAATTCATTTGAAAATCCATCCTAAGTTCTTTATTTATTTGTTTTAAAGTATGATTTTGGCGTTGAGACTTTATAACCGAATCAAAAATAAATCTAGTGACACAAATCATTTCTAAAGAAATTAGTAAAGGCCTAAGGTTATATATAAAATAATTATACTCTAAAGGTATCTGAACCGATGGGTTTATTTGAGAAAAAATAAAATGAGAAAATGTCGATATCAAAAATAGAATAGCAACATATAAAGGCAAGCTTTTTTCTAACAAAAGAACGATATGTACTACTGTAAAAAAAAGAGCTAATGCTTTTAAAAAAACAATAATTACATTAAAAAAGTGCTTTGATATAGGGTAATAGTAATTGCAAATACACAAGCCGATAATAAGAATAAAACTCCAGGCCAAATACAAAGCTATTTTTCTAAAAACATCAGACCTTTTTGTAAACTTATAAAAATAGGCTACAAAAAAAGCTTGCCACATAGCCATTAGCAAATACAAAAGACTAATTGTATTCATTAAAAACCCATTCCTCCCCCAAAAAAACTGTTGACCAACTCCCTTTAAACTAATAAATTCTAGCACAATCGTACATATAAAAAGTGCATAAAACAGAATACTATATTCTTTTTTTATTACTGCGAAAATAGAAAGCACTAAAATCAAGCATAGCATAAAAGAGACATACAAACCTACTGCTGCATACTCTATTTCTACTCTTCTTAAAAACTGATTCCTGTTCTGAATAAATATTTCTCGTCTATTCCTCCATTTATGAGGTGTAATTTTTAGATATAAAACATGAGGTTTCTCGACACCCATAATAGGACTTTTGGAAATATACCATGTAGGTGATTTATAAAATATATCATCAACAAAAAAACGCTTAGAGTATTCGAAATCACTCAATCTTATGTATCTATCTCCTTCTTTTAAAATTGCTTGTCCCTTATCTGTATAATTATCTCTTAGTGTAACAAAGACATCTTCATGCCTATACTTATTTAAATTAACCTTATACCAAATAACACTGTCAGTTAGCCTAAAGTACATTCTTTCTTCTTTCGCCTGTAGTACATTGTTTGGGTTTTGAAATTTACTAACAACTGAATCTATTGAAATAGATTCCTCTTTAGGGATTTTAATATATTCTATACTATTGTATGCATCATTATAGGAAAAATCACATGAAGTCAAAAGAAATACTAACAACAAGAACACAATTGTCTTTAGACTTTCCTGTGTAGAAATCATTTACAATTATTTAAGGGGTAAGTAAAAGTACGAAACATCTTGTAGAATGTTTTAAATTAGAGGCATAAGTGTTTCGAATATACATCAAAAATACTAATAACACTTTATATGAATTTAGTTCTTATTTATCAATAACAGAAATATCTTTCCAAAAGAGTCTTTTCTTAAAAGAACATGAATGACATAGCAATTTTATTAGCCTAATAAACCCTTATTTAGAACTACCTTTAAAGTTGTCCCTTGCTTCGAATCCGAATTAATCTTGAGCAAACCTCCTATTTTTTCAACTCGCTCCTCAATACTTTTTAGACCATAAGAGATTCTATTTTTTAACACCTCCTCTTTAAAACCAATACCATTGTCTGAAATAATGAGCTCTAATTCATTGTTGTCATTAACCTTAAAATGGAGCACCGCCTCTGTAGCTTTTGCATGCTTCAAAATATTAGTAAAAGACTCTGAAATAATTCTATATAAATGAGTACAAGTTTCGCGCGAAAGCTTATAACTGCCTAAATCTACATGGTAATCAATCTTCAAAATATCCAATGCTTCAATTTTAACTAAATACTTAATCAAGTATTGCTTAAAATTTTCATTATCAACTTCAGGACTATAAATGTTATTCAAAAGAATTCTGTATTCTTTATAGAAAGAATCAATGATCTCTTGTAATTTTTCTGGGCTTGGATTCATAGAAAGACGAATCTTTAAAGCCTCTAAATACCCACCAAAAGAATCGTGTACACTACCCAATAACTGGTTACGTTCTTTTGTTCGAGCATCTATTAAATTTAGTTGAAAACCGCTCTTTAAATCTTTATTAATCTGCTTTAAAGCATGGTTTTGACGTTGTGATTTGATGACCGAATCAAAAATAAAACGTGTAATACAGATCATTTCCAGTGCAACTAGTAATTGCCTAAGATTATATGCTGTATAATTTATTTCCAAAGGCACTGCTACCGGTAGATTTATTTGATAATAAATAAAATGAGAAAATGTAGAGAGTAAGAAAAATACCGCAACATATAACGGTAAACTCTTTTCTAATAAAAGCACTATATGTATCACAGTAAAAAAAAGAGCCAATGCTTTTAACATGAAACTCACAATAGTATAAAAGTTGTCTATGAATGGGTAGTAATAGTTAAGTACCGATAAGCCTATAATAGGCAATCCCCCCCAGCCACAGATCAAAGTGATTTTCCTGTAAATTAAAGATTTTTTTGTGAACTTGTAAAAGTAGCCCATAAAGAAACATTGAGTTATTCCCATAGCCAGATACAAAAAGCTATGAACACTCATAAATATCATACTATCACCCCATATAAACTGCTGAGCAGTACCTTTTAAACTATTAAATTCAACGATTATAGTAAAAATATACAGGGCATAAAAAACAACACTATATTCCTTTTTTATAACCGCAAAAACAACCAATACTAAGATAAGGCAGAGCATGAAGGAGATATAAAGACCTACAGACAAATATTCTATTTCTATACGCTTTAAAAATTCATTTTTGTTTTGAACAAAAAACTCAACTCTATTTCTCCATTTTGGTGTAGTTACTTTAAGAAAAAAGAAACTAGCACCATTAGTATCACTCAACGAATCTTTTTCTATAAACCATGTAGGAGATTTATAAAACACATTTTTAAAATACTGGTTTTTGGCATACTGAAAACCATCTAACTCCTTACAGTTATTATCCCTACACAAAAAAGCCTCTCCTCTTTCTGTAAAATGTTCTCTAAATGTTATAAAAAGATCCTCTGTTTGACGGGAAGACAAATCAATTTGGTACCATACCACACTATCCTTCAGCGTATGATATAAATTCATTTTCGATGCTTCCTCTATTTTGTAGTTTGTATCAAAACGTTTCTTTATATATTTTATACTTATAGTGTCTTCTTTTGAGATCCGAAAGTACTTAATAGATTGATAAGAATCATTATAGGAAAAATCACATGAAGTCAAAAGAAATACTAATAACAAGAACACAATTGCCTTTAGACTTTCCTGCGTAGAAATCATTTACAATTATTTAAGGGGTATGTAAAAGTACAAAACATCCTGTAAAATGTTTTAAATTAGAATCATAAATATTCCGAATATATATCTAAAAACAAAATAACACTCCATATAAATCAATTTTTCATTTTTAAATATAAAGAACACGTTGAAATTCACCTTATCTAATTACAAAACAACAATTATAAAAATTCAGTCTAACAATTTATTAACTAACACTATATTCAAAATTGTCCCATGCTTAGAATCCGAATTAATCTCAAGCAGACCTCCTATTTTTTCAACTCGTTCTTCAATACTTTTTAAGCCATAAGAGCTTCTATTCCTTAGTGCCTCTTCCTTAAAACCAATACCATTATCTGAAATAATGAGCTCTAATTCCTTGTCATCATTAGCCGTAAAATGGAGCATCACCTTAGTAGCTTTTGCATGTTTCAAAATATTAGTAAAAGATTCTGAAATAATTCTATACAAATGAATACATGCTTCACGCGAAAGCTTATAACTGCCTAAATCTACATGGTAGCCAATCTCCAAAATATCCAATGCTTCAATTTTATCTAAATACTTAATCAAGTACTGCTTAAAATTATCATTATCTACTTTGGGACTGTATATATTATTTAAGAGAATCCTATATTCCTTGTAGAACGAATCAATAATCTCTTTTAATTTTTCAGGAGAAGGATTCATTGACAGTCGAATTTTCAAGGACTCCAAATAGCCTCCAAATGAATCATGAACATTCCCTAACACTTCATTACGCTCTTTTACTTGAACATCTATTAAACTTGTTTGAAAGTTTGCCTTTAAATCTTCATTAATTTGAGTTAACAAATTATTTTGCTGTTGCGACTTAATAACAGAATCAAAAATAAACCTTGTGATACAAATCATCTCAATAGCAATTAGAATAGGCCTAAGATTATAGACTAGGTAATTTAATTCTAGTGACACATTCACCGAAGGATTAATTAAGGAATAAATAAAATGTGAAAACGTTACTAAAACAAAGCAAATGGCAACATATTTTGGTAGCTTCTTCTCACGCATTAAAATGATATGAACCACACAAAAGAATAATGATACAATTTGCAAGGAAATTACAATCACATTAAACAGCTCATCCGCAAAATTATAGTAATAACTAATGCTAGCCAATATATAAAGAGGAATCATTGTCCACCCAACCCCCAGTGCAATTTTTCTAAAAATTTCGGACTTTTTAGTAAACTTGTAAAAGTATCCTAAGAAAAAGGCCTGAGTAATCGCCATTTCCAAATATAAAGTGACCGAAGTTTTTATAAGAAACTCATTTCTCCCCCATATGAATTGCTGCGCTATGCCTTTGATACTCATAAATTCCAAAATTACCGTGACTATATATCCTGCATAAAAGAGTATACTGTATTCTTTCTTTAAAATGGCAAATATGGATAGAATAAGAATCAAGCTTACCATAAAAGAAACAAATAAGCCAATGGATATATATTCAATTTCCACTCTTTTTAGGAAAGCATTTTTGTCTTGGACAAAAAACTCTTTTCTATTTCTCCATTTATTGGTTTTTACCTTTAAAAAAAAACTTCTTCTTGTTACGGTGCTTTTAGAAATATACCAGGTTGGGGACTTGTAAAATAAATGATCATAAAAAGGACTATTTCCAAATTGAAATTTGGATAACATTTTTATCTTATTTCCTTCTACGTAATACGCTGCACCTTCTTCAGTAAAAGCCTCTCGAAATGTGACAAAGACATCTTTATTTTTGAAAGTAGATAAATCAATTTTAAACCAAGCGACACTGTCCTTTAAAGTATGATATAATTTAGTTTCATTTACATCTACTATTCCTTCTTTATTCTTAAAACGTTGGCGTATTACCTCAAAACTAGACGAATCATTTTTTGAAATTTTTAAATACTGAATATGATCATAGGAATCGTTGTAAGAAAGTTCGCATGATGTAAAAAGAACAGTAGATAATGCTAGTAAAATTATTATTGAACATTCTCTAAAAAAGGCCATACATCTTCTTTGAATCGTTGTAAAAATATAAAAGATCTATCAGAATGTTTTGAATTAGAATCAGGAATATTACGAATAACACTTTATATAGATTTAGTCATTGTTTTTACATAAAAAAGCAAAAATTTCAATCCATGAAAATACTCATAACAACATTTAGTCTAAAAACCTCTTATCTAAAATTATCTTTAATGTTGTTCCTCGCTTAGAATCCGAATTAATCTTAAGTACCCCTCCTATTTTCTCCACTCGCTCCTCTATACTTTTAAAACCATATGAGTTTAGACTTTTCAACACTTCTTCCTTAAATCCAATTCCGTTATCCGAGATAATGAGTTCCAATTCTTTTTTTCCGTTAGCAGAAAAATAAAGAGTCGCTTCTGTTGCTTTTGCATGTTTTAAAATATTAGTAAAAGACTCAGAAATGATTCTATATAAATGAATACAAGCTTCGCTTGAAAGGTCATAACTTCCTAAATTAACATTATAATTAATCGACAAAACATTCAGTAATTCAATTTTATTTAGATACTTAATCAAATATTGCTTAAAATTATCATTATCTACTTTGGGACTATATATATTATTTAGCAAAATTCTATATTCTTGATAGAATGCATCAACAATCTCTTGCATTTGTTTCGGAGAAGGATTCATAGATATCCTAATTTTAAAAGACTCTAAATAGCCTCCAAATGAATCATGAACATTCCCTAAAATAGCATTACGCTCTTCCATTTGTGTTTCTAGAAGGCTTTGTTGAAAGCTGTTTTTTAAGTCTTCATTAACTTGCAGTAATTTATTTAAGTTAGTTTGCGAGCTAATTGTTTCTGAAAAGATAAAGCGAGTTACCGCAAGGATTTCTATAGCGTATAAAATATGCCTAAGATTATATAATGTGTATTTAAAAAAGTCACTTATGGTAACACTAGGGTTATAACTATGAAAAAAAATCACTACAATTAAGTTTATAGTAAAAACAGTGCTTAAATATTTTGGTATTACTTTTTGCTTGGCTAAAAACAAATGTATGCCAATATAACAGATCAAGATAACTTTTAAAATTAACCAAATTAATTCATGTATTTCTGGCTTCCAATTAGCTATATAAGCATAAATAACAACAAACAATAATCCTATCAAAAAAATTGTTGTCCCCAGAAAAAATCTTTTTATCAAAAAAGTTTTTCTATTAAAAGAATAAAAATTGGCATAAAAAAGAGAGATAGATATCATCGCCAAAACATGTAATAGGCTATAACTTCTTTTTATAAAATGATTAGTTGGCCATAGAAATTGTATTGAAATACCTCTCATTGCCAAATAATCTAACATCATAAAACTAAGATATAATGCAAAAAAAAGTATACTATACTCTCTTTTCAATATCGAAAAAAAAGTCAATACAATTAACAAACTAAACACAAAAGAAACATAAACACCTGACAATAAATATTCCAATTGCATTCTTCTCAAGAAGTTATTTTCTTCTTCTAGAAAAAACTCGAGTCTATTGTTGGAAAAATGAGGTTCTATTTTAAAGTAAAGTCTAGCATTTTCTTTTATCCATGTATTTTGAATTTTCCATGTAGGTGATTTATAAAAAAAAGACTTAATAAAATATTTGGAATCAAAATCAAAAGAATAAAGAGAATCTATATGATTACTTGAAACAAAATAAGCTTCACCTCCTTCAAGATAAGCATCTCTAATTGTAAAAAACACGTCCTTTTTATTAGTAAATGAAGAAACATCAACTTCATACCAAATGACACTATCTTTTAATTTCCTGTACAATTTCTCATTAGTATTCCTAATAACATTTTCCTTATCAAATTTGTCAAAAACATCAATTATAGAAACATCAATGGCATTACTTAATGTTATTGATCTTATATAATTGTGAGAAGTATTATACGTCTGCTTGCAAGAGACAAGAGATGCTAATCCAAAAAAAGAAAAAACTATTTTTATTGCTATTTTACCCACTTAATAAGAGTACGTTTTCATTAAATAATTCACCGATACACATCACTATTATAACACATCCCGTTGATTTATTGCCAATACAATGAGAGACTATCTATCATATTAAATATCGTCTACCTACCTCACAAAATATTTATTGACACCCTTAAACAGCTTATTACAATACTTTATGTTTTATGATTCCTTTTATAAACAAATACTTAGATACTACGCTATAATGCACATAATCTTCATTTTTACATCTATAACCATGTTCTTTTTACATCTTTGTCTAGGTAATAAAAGCTGATCAAAATGGATTTGGATAATATAACTTCTCTGCTTTACTTTCTATAAAAAAATATAGCAAGCCTCCTTTTTAGCATTAAAAATTATTGAAGTAAAATCCCATTCTCAAAACCAAACTTTATCAAATCCGTAATACGCTTTGTATTGGTCATTTCGTATAATTGTCTTTTATGAGTCTTTAAAGAACTTTCTGAAATATTTAATTTGCCTGCAATTTCACCTTCTGTTTTTCCAGAATATTTATAGAGTGATCTTAATACTTTGATTTTAGTATCTGTAAATTTTACTCCACTAATTTCTACTCCTTTTGTATTAGGGCTTTCTTTTTTATTTGAATTCTCAAAACAATTAAAGATTACATCTGAAAAGTTCTTAAAAGAATTTTCTTTACTTAAAAAAAGATCAATTTGATACTTCTGGGCTAGAGATTTATTAAAATCATTATCTAATGTTGTCAATATAATAATTTTAAAATCATCCTTTTCTTTTCGAATTTCAGTCAAGCTATCTAAAGAACTCTGCCCTCTAAAATTAACATCTAGAATTAGCACATCTAGCGTATTGGAATTACAATAACGTATAAGATCATCAATACTTGAAAATACCTCCTTTACATCTAATCCTTCTTTTAGACTCAAGTTTTCCGCTAAAGCCTCTGCAAAAAAAAGATTATCGTCTGCAACAACTAATCGTATATCATTATTCATTTTCGAGCTAATTGACATGTAGTGTATATGCAAAATAGCAAAAAAATCATACTAAAGTATGATGAAAACCTCCTTTAATTTTATTAAGGCAAAACTTAAACAACACACCCTACTTTTATCATATTATGAAATAGGTACTTTTACAATAAGATTAGTCCCTCTACTTCTCTCACTTGTCAATTCAAAAGTACCTTGTATATCTTGAACTCGATCTTTTATACTGTTAATCCCATAAGAGTCTTTAATATTTTTAGTGTAATCTATTCCGACTCCATTATCAACAAGCTCTAATTTTATGTCTTTTCCCGACGATGAAATATGAAGATGTATTACCGAAGATTTAGCGTGTTTAATGGCATTTGTAATACCTTCTGAAACAATCCTATATAAATGCATACAAACATGCTGAGAAAATCTAACGTTTTCTAATTCGATAGAACAACTAATATGTTCTTTGTTAATTTTATCAACCTTATCACAATACTCTTTTATAAGCTTCGAAAAATTTTGAGGGTCTATTTCTGGTGCATAAATATTACTCAGTAACATCCTATATTCACTATAAAATGAATCCATTACGGCTTGTAATTTTTCACTTGCATTTTCTTGGTGCATTCTAATTTTCACCGTCTCCAAATAACCTCCAAACGAATCATGAACATCGTTTAGTAACATATTCCTTTCTTTAGCCTGAATCTCAATAACACTTTTTCGAAAATCACTTTTCAATTCATCATTCGCTTGCTGCAATTGTATGTATCTTGATTGGACTTGAATTACTTCCGAGAAAATAAAACGGGTCATTGCTAATACCTCAATAAGAAACAAAATATGTCTTAGATTATATAAAAAATATTTATACCCATCAGTAATAAGAACCGAAGGGTTTATAGCATGAAAAAACACCAATGTCAATAGTGTAAAGACAAAGATTACTGTAAGATATATCGGAATCACTTTTTTATAAGCCAAATAAATATGTAAAAAAGTAAAAACAATTAAAACCGTTTTTAAGGTATACCAAATATGCACATGAACATAAGGGTGAAAATTCAAGAAAAGATGTATTAGATTGAATACAATCGAAAGCCCAACGATAATAGTACAAACTAGAAATATCTTTTTTGCAAATCTAGTTTCCTTATTGAATCGATAAAACTTAAGATAAAATAGTCCTAAAAACATTGTCGCAAAGGAGTGCTTTAAACTATAGTTCGTCGAAATATATTCATGATTACCCCAAATAAGTTGAAAACCAATTCCTCTCATTGATAAATATCCTATCAATGCGCAAGAGATATAAGCTGCAAAAAATATAATGCTATATTCTTTTTTCAAAAATGAAAAAAGCAGCAGTACTATGATTATACTGGCAACTAAAGCCCCATAAACTCCAATATATAAATATTCGAGCTCAATACGATTATAGAAGGTATTTTGATCTTCAACAAAGAATTCCATCCTGTTATTCGCCCCATGAGGCATAACTTTTAAATAGAAATAAGCATCTGAAGTAATTTTTTCTTTAGGAATTACCCACATTGGCGATTTATAAAAAAACGAATGAAAAAATGGCCTATCAGGATAACTATAAGTTGAATAACTCTCTATAGAATCTGATGAAATTAATTTAGATTCTATTTCATAAATAAATCCATCTCTTAGCGTTATATAATAATCACTATCAATGTCATATTTGTTCAGATTAAACCTATATACATATAACGAATCCCTACTTCTCAAATAAAGCCTATCCTTTGTAATTGATTTAAACTTACTACTATCTACATCCCTTATAAATTGAGTAAATGAAAAATCTTCTGTGCGTTCCAAAGATACCTTAGAAATATTGTGATAAACCGATTTTTGGGACTTTGAAAAAACAGATACTATATGGAAAAGTACTGCTATAAATACTAGAATAACTTTCATTTTTGGGGACTTATTTACTAGAATTATTAAACTTATATTATTTGAAATTTTAAAAAAAATATACCTCTATCCTAAAAGAGTATGTTTAACAAATAAAATATGAAATTACTACAACACTTCTCTTCTTAAAAAACCAACAGATAAAACAAATTAGATTTAAAATAGTAAAAAAATCATACTAAAGTATGATAACCTAAGGTTTAAACCTAAATACTTTTACATCACAAACAAAGCAACAAACAATTACTAATCATACTTCTAAAAAGAATAGTATTGTTGTTAGGATAGCGGCCGAAATCATTATGGGGGTAAAGATTCGGTCGCTTTTTTTCTTCCTTAAATCTACAAGCTCAAAAAAATAATTCTTCAAAAAGAAGAATACCTAAAAACGGGTACCCCTCTAACATTCTGCAACATAGTATTGTATAGTAATAATTTTATATTAATTTTAAGAACCTCCCTATTAATTAAAATAGTACTACTCAAAGCTCCAACTATGTCAACTTTAAATTTCAAAAATGCCTTTTCTCAACTAAAGGCCGATTTAATAGGAAAAGACTCTCACAGAGGTATTACATTAACTTATGCATGGATGGCTAATCAATTTGGTCATTTTTGTTTAGGCGCAATTCCCACATTTGTTTCATATACGATCTCTAAGACTAAAAGCGATCCCAAACCAATACTCTACTGCGCCTTAATCGTAACCCTATTTTGGTTTATTTTCGAAATTTTTAACTTTTTAGCCCCATTAGCTTTCAATTTTTTTTCTAAAAAATACGCTCACAAAAAAAAATATACTTTTAAACCTAAATGGGGTAATATAGCTTACGACACAACCGTTGATGTTTTTTTCTTTGCACTAGGAGCTTTCTCTGCAAGCTTATTCATAAATTATTCAACTCTTAATATATACATCTTACTTATTATAGGTGTAGCCTTAATCTACCCAACTATAGATTGGTTCTTTATTAAAATGTATCAAAGCTATGCCGAATACCCTTTTCAGTTTAGGTTAAGTCAATGGAACAATGAAATCAATGAGAATGACAAAGAAAAAGTAATTGCTTTTTTAAAAAAAGAAAACACTGGAAATCATCTCTTATTATTCGGAGAAAAACTAAGTGGAAAAACAAGTCTAGCTGTAGGGGCTTGCAATGAATTATCTATAAAAAAGAATGCTTGCTTTTACCTAACTGGAACAAAACTTTATAGCTTACTATTTGAAGAATCATCTCTAGAACAAAGTCAGAAACTAAGACCTTGGCACTGGAAAGATGCCGATTTTTTAATAATTGATGACATTAATCCAGGATATCCTTTTCACGAAGAAATTGTTAGAGCAACTGACTTTCTAAGATTTGTAGATAGTCTAAAAAGTGAACCAAATACCAAAAACAGAAACCTAATAAAAAACAGCAATATTATTTGGGTTTTGGGCAATTGCGGCACACCTCCATTTCCTGCTGAATGGATAGAAATGCTTCAAGGATTAGGCATCCCTAAGAACAAAATCGAGACAATCTGTTTATGATGACAATTGTCTAATTATAAAATATGATTTTCGTGAGCAAAATTAATAAGATGAGGTAAACTTTTTACAGAAAACCTTTTATATAAGGGAATAACTCTTTTTTCTATAGCAGATTGAGAAACCCCTACTTCATGAGCAATTTCTTTGAAAGACAACCCCTCTGCTGCTAATTTTAATGCTTCTTTCTCTTTTCTAGAAATAGCGAAATGCTGAAATAACTCTTTATTTAATGTTTCTTCAAATTCATTGGCTGCTGGCCCATATGCAGCATATTGCATTACCTCTCCTCTTTTCATATTGGGCATACGCTGAGATACCCCAATAATTTCTTCTATAAATCCGTTAGTTGCCTTATAAACTCCAACTCTTGAAAATACAGGCACGCACTCTCCGTTTTTATGAATCTTTTCTGTTTCTAAAGTAAAACTATATTCCTCTAAATCTGTTCTAACATTACTTAAAAACATTAATGCCTTATCATTAATTTCATATGAAAATTTGGCATATCTCTGCGAAGTAAGATTAACTATCGAAAGCATATTTATCTCTTCATCTTTATACCCCAAAAGATCTAGCCATCCATTAGCATATAACATTCTTCCTTCTTTAAAAGAATACACATAAACTGCCTGGTCTTTAAAAGAAGGTATTGATCGACTATACAGCTTATAAACATCTGAATTTAAATCTACTGGAATTGCAGTTATCCTAGATTTCGAATATTGACCTATACTTTTAATCATCATCTAATACCATTTACTTGCGGAAAAACACAGTTGACTAGAAGGATAACATCTTATAAATTTACATACACAAAATTATAACACATTACCAGCAGTCAAGAGACTGCTCGTAATTTACAAATTTTAAAGACCATATAGAAAAAACATACTTCTAAAATTATTGTATTGTTGTATAAAAGCGATTTGAATCATTATTGGGGGGTAAGGATTCTGTCGCTTTTTGCTTTACACGCAGATAGTAAACTACTTCTAAGTAAGCCCACGAGGCATTTGAAATGAAACTCTAATTCAATGACAAGCCTTAAGGTATTTACCCTTTGACAGCAGCAATAAAACCACCCTTAAGTACTACCGTCTGGACACATCTTTAAAAAGCAACCAGCCTTGCATTATTGAGGCGAATTTTTGGAGTCCAATCCAGAAAGTAGTAATTCCAGGTTTCCTCTGTTTGAGGTAGCCTTTCCAGCCGCCAAGTCTGGCTATAGCCCATATATACCTTTTAAGATCAGAAGGTTTATATGGGTTTTTTAATTTTTTTGTATTCCCTTCTAGTTGTAGAATTTGTATATCTAAACATTCTATCTCTTGTTGGGAGAAACAGCTTCTAGGATCTATTTCTTCATCGCAGTTATAGGCTATTTGCATGATAAACAATTTAATTATTGTCTCTAGCATCATTAAACACAACTTTCTTATCGCTTTTCCTCGAGTTAATTCACTGGCTTCTATATCAAAACCTTCTTTCTTTAGTATACGAAATACCTCCTCTATGATCCAGCGGCAAGTGTACCACTCAATACAGAGCAAAGCTGTTTCTAGGTCGTTAACAGGTTTAGTGGTTAATAATCTCCAATGTATGGGGTTATCAATACCTGCCCCAACTTCCTTAGCTTCAATAGCATAAAGCGAAACGCTTTGGGGTAACTCTTTTGGGGTATATTGATGTCCATGGATTGTTACAGGAGTAAAGCGTACTTCAATGATAGCAGTTCTTCTTTTTATATTACGCCTTTTGTCTCCTTCTAAATTAATTTGATAAGTCCCTTTCAAATCTTGCTTGGAAAGAAAATCAAAAAGCTTTTTCTCTTCATTTAAAGTTCTGTTAGATTTAGCCCTAACCAATAAATGAGTCCGATCATCTGGAACTCTACAGAA